>JAZQJQ010000086.1:0-61783 GCA_045541735.1 Eubacteriales bacterium | reverse complement strand
GTTAAAGGGTGCAAGACCCGGTCTGCCCCAGCGGGTATGGAATACTGCCTCGTCCTGCGAGCCGGCGGGACGTACTCTGCCGGAAATGCAGAGAGTGCCGTCGGAGATAAGCTGGCTTGCGCCGAACCAGAACGCAAGCGCGCGCTCGTGCCACTGGCGGTTGCCCGTAAGCTCCGCGAGGCGCATAAAGGAGATAACGTCGTGAAGTGCGTACTGGTCTATCGCGTTATGCGCGGTGGAAACGGCTGTCGCGCCCATAGAATCGTAGCCGATCTCGGTAAGCGCGCTCTCCTCGGGATAGATCGCCGTATAGTGCATCATCCAAGTGGAGATATACCAGCCGGCATACTCTGCGGCGGTGATATACTTTTCGTCCTTAGTTGCATCGTAAAGGGAGATAGCGGCGGAAAGCAGGGGCGATGCCGACTCCTTGTCTATGCAGTAGGTATCGAGCGCACCAGCGGTGGTAAAGCCGTTATCGTAAAGCTCAGCATAATAGCAATCAAATGCGCGCACAGCGGCATCAAGGTACTTCTTGTCTCCGCTCTTTTCATAAGCAACGACAAGCGGAGGAATAAGGAAGCATCCGATAGTACCGCTCTGCTGGTTTACGGTTCCGTCGTGATTCCAGCTCTTTGCAAACTCACCGTTTTCGTGCTGTGCATTAACTGCAAAATCACAGATGCCGTATGCAAAATCAAGGTACTCAGGCTTATCAAGTCCGCACTTCTTTGCCTTATCGTATGCTTCAAAGTACTGGAAAGCTCCCTGACCGAGGTTACAGGCGTCGAGGGGAATGTATCTCTCCTGAACGGAGGGAGCAGAGTCGAACTTTATGTAGCGCAGTCCGTGAGGCGCGCCCTCGATGTGAGTAAACTTGATCCAGGCATCCAGGCACGCGATAGCCTTATCAAGGCTATCCTTATCGCCGGTGCGGAGGTAGTTTTCAAGCAGTGCGTTGGATGCGGAAGCGCTCTGACCTACCCAGCCTATCTCGTAGCGGATAGCGTTGCGCTTGCCGAAGTAGCACTCCTTGGGGTACCACTGCAGACCGCGGTTGAATGCAACGAAGCCGTCGCTTTCCAGCGTCCAGAGGCTCTTCATAAACGCGATGGAAAGCTCCCAGAGCTTCTGCGCGCTGTATTCGGGTTTCATATCGTGGCCGTAGTAGCGCCAAGCGAAATCAAGTAAGGTGCGAACCTGATGGCGAGGAAGCTCGATGGGGAAAACTGTGATTATAGCATTAAACTCGCATCTCGGCTCCATGGTTCCGAGATAGTCATTGGGCGCCCACTCGTGACGGTAAAGGACCTTGGGTCCCTCCTGCTCGGGCCAGATAAGCGCATGGCGGGTAAAATCTTTGCTTGCCGGCTTATAAAGAGAGCAGCTTGCCTTATCGGTATCCTCGCACATCATCGCAGCTCCGTACTCGGGTCCCTCCGTATACGTGCACGCGGGAATAGTACAGCGATGATAAGCATATGTCCACGGAATACCGTTGCAGTTATCACCCGTGTACTCAACGCTGTCGCCCCAGCCGTTACCGTTGTAGTTGACCGCCGGAACCATAGTATAATTCGAAACGTACGCGGTGTCCATCTCCATTCTCATTTCGGAAACGGGCACGTCCGTTCTTCTCGTCCAGCGCCAAGCGCCGGGTTCTATCTCGGTAAGGGTATCAACGGCCCCCTTAACCGCATTGAGATAGGCGACGTCCTTTCCGTTTGCGGTAAGAACGATTCGTCCCTCTTCTACTCTGTATGCGTATTCCATAACAAAAAACCTTTCAGATTCAATATTCATTTGCACAGTAATACATATTGATTTTACATTATCTTAACTGTGCAAATCAACGGTTTTACAAAATTTGTAATAGTTCTTGTGTTAAAATAACGATATTTTGTAATCAAAAAAGTCAGCAAACATACAGAGCGTGCATAAGATGTTATTAAAACCGTAAAAGGAGCAGTTATGTACATATCAAGAAAGCGAAAAAACGCCTACACCGCCTTATCACCCAATATATCCGCGGAGGATAACGCCTACACCGCCTTATCACCCGTTAATTCTGCAGAAGATAACACCCAAACCTCCCTTACGCCCAATAATTCCGAGGTTGATAACACTCACACGGCATTAACACCCAATAATTCCGAGGTTGATAACACTCACACGACGTTAACACCCAATAATTCCGATGAGAATAACACCTATACTCCCTTAACACCCGGTAATTCCGAAGTGGAGGAGCGTGTATTCCCCGAGGCAAGCGTGGAGATGATAAACGGAGAAAGTTCGGATCTCGGCAAGGCACCTTATACGGCAGATCTTACCTACGAGGAATTTATCGCCGCCAATCCCCAAACGGGGATACTGCGCGTTCAGGCATATATCGGCGCTCAGGGGCTTCCCGTTTCGGGCGCGCTTGTTACCGTCAGCGCACCGTTTAAGGACGGCGAAAAAGTGCTTTACGCGGTAAAAACCAATGGTGACGGGGTTGCGGACGGTCTGATACTCCCCGCCCCCGATCGCTCGTCCTCGCAGATACCCGGCTCACAAAACCCCTTTGCAGAATACAACGTAAGCGTTTCCCACCCCGATTACCGCACCGCAGTTTTTTCCGGCGTTCCCGTATTTGCGGGGGTAAAATCCATTCAGCCGGTCGTATTTCTGCCCCGCGGCACGGAGGAGTAATATGGCAATAACAGTACCCGAGAACATAACCGTCCACCTTGGAAGACCAACGGCAAATGCGCCGAACGTCACCGTACCGTTTGCCGATTACATTAAAAACGTAGCATCAAGCGAGATATATCCCACTTGGCCCGAAAACGCGATACGGGCAAACGTGCTTGCCCAGATATCCTATGCCCTGAACCGCGTATACACGGAATACTACCGCTCACGCGGATATGATTTTGATATAACCAACTCCACGGCGTTTGACCAAAGCTACGTGCCAAACAGAGATATTTTTGAAAACGTGTCGCGTGTTGTAGACGATATTTTTAACGATTATATAGTCCGCCAAGGCCAGGTACAACCGCTTTTTGCGCAGTACTGCGACGGACGCGAGGTAAGCTGCACCGGTCTTTCGCAATGGGGCACGGTAACGCTTGCAAACAACGGACTCTCCCCATATGAAATTCTGCAAAGCTACTACGGCAACGATATAAACATAATCTTCGATGCTCCGATAGGAAATATTGAGGAATCCTACCCCGGCATTCCCCTGCGACTCGGAAGCGCGGGCGAGGACGTGCGCAGTCTGCAGCTACGGCTCAACCGCATACGCAGAAATTACCCATCCATTACGATGATACCGGAAACTGACGGCTACTTCGGTGTGCAGACCGAGCGTGCAGTGCGTGATTTTCAGAATATCTTTAACCTTGCCGAGGACGGAATCGTTGGCAAGGGCACCTGGTACAAGATAATAAACATCTATAACGGAGTAAAGCGTTTAAACGACGTGAACAGCGAGGGCATAACTCCCGATGAGGTAAGGCGGCAATTTGACACAAGATTGGAGCGTGGCAGTACGGGCATCGGCGTCGGCACATTACAGATCCTTCTGAATGCCGTTGCCGCCGCCGCACCGCAGATTCAGCCTGTCACGGTCGATCTTATATACGGCACGGAAACAGAAAACGCAGTACGCGCCTTTCAGGCGCTCTACGGTCTGCCGGTTACCGGAATAACCGAAAGGACAACGTGGAATGCCCTTCTGAGAACCTATGAAGCAATACTTGCCACCCTGCCCGACGAGAGCAATGCGTTCCCCGGAATAGTACTTACCCGGGGTATGGAGGGAGAGGACGTGCGTACCCTGCAGCGCCTCATAAACGGTGCGGCGGTTAACGACCCCGATATTCCGTCCGTAAGCGAGGACGGAGTATTCGGCGCCGCCACCGAAGAAGCCGTAAAGGCCGTACAGCGTCTCTACGGCATAGAACCCAACGGCAGAGCCGGCGCTGTTACGTGGGAGATACTGCTTAACGCGCAATGAGCGTTAAGCAGTATTTCCCAACTATGATCGCCCGCGGCGAGTTATGATTGGCTGCGCCAAGCTATGATGTGCCTATGGCACAGTTTGAAGCAACACGGCGATCATATCATAACGTTCCGCAAAGCGGAACTCTTAACTCTAAACTCTAAACCCTTAACGGGCGGATGCCATCCGCAAAAAAAGAGCATCGCCGCCGCGATGCTCTTTAAATATTCTCACGCAGACTTTATCATTCCGCATTCCCCGCAGATATCACGATCACCGTGACCGAATTGCGCATAAAGGTATACTCAAAATCCTCACTTGCATTTGTTATGGGAACGTTAACGGGAGCAACGTTTTCGGGATTATCGAACGAGTTCTCCTCGTATTTGTTTTCGGCAGTCATTACCGTTGCCTCTGCCGATCCGATGCTTTCCGCACCGAGAAGCTTGAGGTCTACCGTATAATCCTTATCCGAAACGTTAACAGCCTTGATAATAATATCACCCGTTTCGTTATCACGCTGTACAGCATAATGCAATGGGCTGTCTGGAATATAATTCTTGTTGTACTCAAGGAAGAGCGCTCCGTCCACGTATACGCTTATACGGTTTTGGGATACGACGATCTTTATCTTATAATCGCGGTTTGCCTCAAAAGCTCCGCTTACCGCATTGGTAACGGAGGCTTTTACGCCGTTTTCGATGCGCTGTATTGCGCTCTTGGTATTGTCCCAACCGCCGAGATTTATAAAGAATACGTTATTCGTATCCTTTTCACCGACAAGGATGATGAACGCTTCCTTTCCGCTGTTCTTCCTTGCGGTCACCTCATAGGTATAATCCGTCCAATCCTTTCCGTCTATCCATATGCGGCAGTCTGTGGCAATTTGCGACTGGATCACTTTTCCGCTTCTGACCACCCATTGACCCTTACTGCTTCTCCAATCCCGTAAGGTCGAATCGTCGCCGTCAAACAGAACTGTACCGTCCTTGTTGGAGGTTACCTTTATGTCTCTGAACGTTACGCTTGTATTCCAAGTCGCAAGTCCGACACCGCCCGAGATCTCATTCGTAACGTCATACGAGCCGTCGCTTGCACTTAGCCTGGCATCAAGAAGCTCGTCGCCCACGCGCTCCGCAAACATCTTCTGCACGTAATAGGAGGGGGAGTAATAGATCCTTGAGCTGTCAAAGTATGCTGCAGACATTCCCCAGCTTTGATGGTTTATGTTAGTAAACAGCGGTGCGTAGGAGGTCATGGTCACAACGTCGGAATTCCGCTCCATACCGAGTGCAAATGCGGCTTCTCCTATTGCGGCATACAGATTCTGCAGGCCCTGGAATTTTGCCGCCGCATATTCGCCGACGTATACCTTGTACGGCACACTTCCGAAGCCATCGAACAAGTATGCATTGTCAATAAACCACTGCGGCTTATCATAATAGTGCAGGTCTACCGCATCTATTGTCTTTCCCTCCAGTGCACAGTCTGCAATAAGGTTCATTTCGGGATATTTTGCTTTTATGGCATCATAAAAATCCTGATAACGCTCGCTGTACCTCTCAAGCTGGAAATTCGCCTCGTTGCCTATCTCCACGTATTTCAGATTGAACGGCTCGGGGTGTCCCATCTCCGCGCGGACCTTGCCCCATTTCGTATCTATGCCGCCGTTTGCAAATTCGATAGCATCCAGAGTATCCTGTACCCAGAATGCCCAGTCCTCATTTTGGTTGTGGGCGATACCGATGCCGCATACATAGAGCGGCTCACAGCCGAGATCCTCGCAAAGAAGCAGAAATTCGTAATATCCGAGACCGTCCGTTACACGGTAGCCCCAAACATTGTCATGGCCTGCTCTGTCCTCTTTGCCGTAAAGCGTGTTTTTCCAACGGAAGGACTGATCCAATGTCTTTCCCTCTATGTAACAGCCGCCCGGGAAGCGCAGGAATGTTGGGCTCAACGCCTTCAGCGTTTCTGCCATATCGATCCTCAAGCCCGACTTTCCGAAAACCTTTTCGGGGAAAAGAGAGACCACATCAAAATATACCGTTCCCGTATCTCCCTCGCAATAGAGAACAAGCTCGCCCTGCGCGGCATATACGCTCGGTGTTAAGCTAAGGGAATACTGCGCCCATTCGGACGTAAGCGACTTTACCGTAACGGGTGCAGAGATATCCTCACCCGTTGCGCTGAGAAGCTTTGCGCTTACACTTCCCGTGAAATCCTCTGCGCGCGCGTAGAAGGTGAGAAGGTAATTTTCGCCCTTCTCCAGCTCCATACCGTTGTAGCCCTCGTTACGCAAGCCAACGGTACCGCCTTCCGTCATTTCGGTAATGCTGAGCCTGAGATGCTGGAACTGTGCATCGTTCAGCTTGTCAATCTTGTTAAGGCGCATCGTTCCCTTTGCGCCGTCCGTAGTATACAGATGCCAGTACGGAATGGTAGTAGGCGAATCATGAAAACAGGTATTCCTTAATAATTCGGGATAAAGACCGCCGTCCCCCGCAAGGCTGATATCCTCAAAGAACACGCCGTACATAGTCTCGCTCATTTCGTGCAGTACGTCATTAACATCGACCGTTAACGTATACTGTACTCCGTTCTTTGCTTTCGGAAGAATAACAGCATCGTAGGTAACGGATTCGGAACAGCGCCCGTACTTGAACGTTGCCGTCAGCTTTACGTCGGCACTCGCCTTATCCGCCTCGGGGCGGTGGACAACACCGATGTATCCGCTTGTTTGCACTACGCTATCATCGCTTGAAGACCATTCGACCTTTACCTTATCGTTCACAAGTGTCGGCAGATAAAGATTTTCAGTGACCTTTGCAAGATCGGGAAGCTTGATGCTGTCTATGGCATAGTGTACCTGTATCTCATCGCGCCACTCGCCGTAGTACATTACGGCATTTATCTCCTCAACGGAGAGCGAGCGGTCATAAATACGGAAATCCTTAATTTCCATACTCGAATACGGATCGACCGCCCAATTGGATCTTCCTATATAAAACTTGTAATTCTCTCCAGTGCGCGGCTTTACCGTTGCAAACTCACCGCTTGCCCACCTGTAACCGTTTATCCACAGAGAGGTCAGCTCTCCCTTACGTGTAACGGTTATATGCTGCCATCTCGGCACGGAAAACTCTTCGGGATAGAGGTATCCCGTGGGGAATCCCTCCTGATCCGCTTTATAGCGGTTGGGCGGGGGCACAAGTCTTTTACTTGCGCTGTTATCCATCTTGAATATGTACTTGCCCGCCGTCATAAACATTACGTTCGAGGTATCGGTTCCGTAATCAAAGACGCGGGAAACCCCGGGGGCATCCTTTACCTTTACCCAAAGGCTGACGGTAAAGTCCCCCGTAACGTTACTCATTACCTCGGCAGGCACTTCCACGTATTTTGCGGATCCTCCGCTGTTATCGAGCGAAAGAGCAACACCTGCGCCATCCTTGGTGGTTATCCATTCCGCATCGCCGTAAACCGTTGCATCAAAGCCGTTGCCGGACGAATCCTTTGCGACTGTGCCGCCCGTTTCGTCAAATTTATAATGCACCTGAAGCCCGTCCACAGGCTCGTCTATCTCCACCATCGGCGGTTCCTCCTCTATCGCCTCGGTCGTACCGTCAGTCGTACCGTCTGTTGTAACGTCTGCTGTAACGTCTGTTGTGCTGTCTGCCGTGCCATCGGGTCCCTCTACGGGGCCGCCCTGCGCGGAACAGCCGAACAAAGCCGCCGAGATCATAAGAAAGAGCACTACCGAGACAATATTTTGCAGAATAGATCTTTTAGCTGTAATACTATTCATATTATACTCTCCAATTTGGATTTTAAATTGGTTCGTTGCGCAGTTTTATCGATCGTTTACCTTAAATCTGAGCATATTCCAGGAATGCTTTTTAAGCACGATCTTACCATGGGCGTTTATTTCTACCTTTGCGGGAGCCACGCGCTCCGTGTCCTTATCGTTTACTGCCTTGAAATCATCGTGATAAAGCTCTATATGCTCGAAAAGCTCGCAGGATGCAAAGCCCTCGATATCAAGCTCCGGCTCTATATCCTCGTCAAGAGAGCGGTTTACGGCGTAGACCACAAGTTCCCCTGCCTCCGCGTTGTGGATAACGCTTGTAACCAAATACGGAACTTCCTTTCGATATCCCGCAACGTCGTAAGTATCGCTCTCAACTATGGCGCGCAGGGTTGCGCCTTTGCCGAAGTTTGAAGCGTAGAAGAATGGATAAAAGATAGTCTGTGCCCAAGCCTTGCCGCCCTTTTCAGTCATTATGGGGGCAATAACGTTTACAAGCTGTGCAAGGCACGCCATCTTAACGCGGTCGGAGTGGTTCTGAAGCGTCATAAGCATACATCCGACAACGAGAGCATCCTCAAAATTATAAACGTCCTCAAGCTGGTGTCTTGCCTCCGTCCATCTGTCCCTATCCCTGTTTTGCGCATCCTCCTGCTGGCTGTGGAACCAAACGTTCCATTCGTCATAGGAGAGATTTATGGTCTTTTTTGCCTTTTGCTTCAGCTTAACGGAATCGCAAAGCGCGACAACACCGTTTATGTAATCGTTCATCTCCTCTGTGCGGGCAAGGAACTTGGGGGTATTATTCTCCTTGTTTTCAAAATACGTGTGCAGGGAGATATAATCAACGTGGGGATAAGTGTGATCAAGCACAGTATATTCCCATTCGCCGCTTCTGCCGTAACCCGTGCCTCCGCAGACAACGAGCTTGATGGTGTTATCCGCCCTCTTCATCACCTTTGCCGTTTCCGCGGCAAGGCAGCCGTATTCCTCTGCAGTCTTGTGGCCAAGCTGCCAAGGGCCGTCCATCTCGTTGCCGAGGCACCATACCTTAATGCCGAAAGGCTCCTCAAAGCCGTTTTCGCGGCGCTTGTTTGCGTAAAGCGTGTCGGCTGTGGAATTGCAGTATTCAACACAGTTGCGCGCATCGTCCATTCCTCTTGTGCCGAGATTAACAGCCATCATCACTTCGCTTCCCGCGCGCTTGGCCCATTCCTGAAACTCATCAATACCTACCTGATTGGATTCAACCGCTCCCCACGCGAGATCCATTCTCTTGGGACGCTTGGATCTATCGCCGGTGCCGTCCTCCCAATTATATCCGGAAACGAAATTTCCGCCGGGATAACGCACTATCGGCACGTTGAGACTTTTTACCATCTCAAGCACGTCGCCGCGAAAGCCGCAGTCATCCGCCGTGGGATGATCAGGCTCGTAGATCCCCTCGTACACCGCCCGTCCCAAATGTTCGATAAAGGAGCCGTAGATACGTCTGTCGATCTCGCTTATTCTAAACTTTTTATTGACCGTTATTTTTGCTTTCATTATGGTTTCCCCTTTCGTATCATTCTTGATTCTAATATACCATCTTGAAAAGATGACAGCAATATAGTATAATGCAATTATACTGATGTTTTGTGCTTTAGGGAGAAAAATGGAAGTTGTAAAAACAGGCTTCAACTACCGCCATGGAGCAAATTTCAAGATCAACAGACCTTCGGGCTCAGGTGACTTTTTGCTTTTATTAATACGCTCGGAGGCGTTTGCGGTATTAAACGGAGAAAAAAATCTCATTAACCCAAACAGTGCACTGATCTACAAAAAGGGCACGCCTCAGATCTACGGTGCGGCGGGAGATGGATTTACAAACGATTGGATACATTTTGAGCTTGACCCCGGAGAGGAAGAGCTGTTTTCCCATTTTGGAATACCGTTTGACACGGTCATCCCCCTTGGCGAAGCCGGCGAGCTTTCCGCGTTTATCAAGAGCATAGTTTTCGAAAATAATTCAAGCAATCTGCACAGGACTGCCTCTATGAAGCGGTATTTCGACCTTATTCTTCTAAAGCTTTCCGAAAAGCTTTCGGCAGACGGAACGGAGCGCGAGCATCCTCACTACCCACAGCTCTGCAAGCTGAGAAACGAGATACAGCTTGAGCCGCATAAAAATTGGAGCATTGACCGTATCGGCAAAAAGCTGATGCTCAGCCGCTCTTACATTCAGCATCTATATAAGCTGTTCTTCGGAACGAGCATAACGAACGACGTCAAAAACGGCAGAATAGACCGCGCCAAATACCTGCTGTCCGCAAGTAATATGACAGTTACGGCAATATCGAACGCCTGCGGCTATGAGAGCAACGTGCATTTTATGCGTATCTTCAAGCAGCAGATGCATATGACCCCGTCTGAATACAGGAGAGGCTTCAGGATCACACGCCCTTGACATATGAAAAAGCGATTGATACAATAGTAAAAAACACGGGAGACTCTAAAATGGCAGATTTAACGAAACCTATATATGACCGCACGAAAAGGGTGCTCGGCGAGAAAAATACCGAGAAGCTTGCGAATGCAAGAATTCTGCTTTTCGGGCTCGGGGGTGTCGGTGGATACGTTTTTGAGGCGCTGTGCCGACTTGGAGTTGCCGCTATAGGTGCGGTCGACTGCGATGAGGTAAACGAAACCAACCTCAACCGCCAGATACTTGCCACACTTGAGAATATCGGCGAGCATAAATGCGATGCCGCCGAAAAACGCGCAAAGAGCATTTCCCCCGCAACGGAGATAATTAAGATAAAGGAATTCGTTACCGCCGATAACGCAGCAAAAATAATAGACGAATTCGGTGAATGCGATTTTATTGCCGACTGTATCGACAACGTTTCCGCAAAGGCGGCGCTTATCAAGGCGGCAACCGAGCGCGGCATCAAGGTCATCTCCTCAATGGGAACCGGAAACAAGACCGACCCGTCAAAACTGCGTATCTCCGATATTTACAAGACCGATACATGCCCCCTTGCAAGGGCAATGCGCATAAAGCTGAAAAAAGAAGGCGTTAAAAAATGCCCCGTGCTGTGGAGCTCGGAAATACCCCGCGGCAATACTGAAAACGAAAACGGAAGAAACGTACCCGGCTCCTGCGCCCCCGTCCCCGCCGCTGCAGGACTTTTCATCGCCGCGCATATAATGAATTCCCTCACGGAAGACAAATGATCTTATAATATTTTTATCGAATTTTGCGCAAAAATGTTGATATGCGTAAAAATATGTGCTAAAATCATCTCAGTTAAAAATTTTTCGTAAGGAGAATTCACCATGGCTAAGAAAAAGAGCACATTCTGGAAAGATTTTAAAGCATTCATCTCCCGCGGCAACGTGGTAGATATGGCGGTCGGTGTTGTAGTCGGCGGCTCCTTCAGCAAGATAGTTACCGGACTTGTTAACAACATCATCAACCCCGCAGTTAACCTTGTTATGAAAAAGGGCGGTCTTGACTCCATCAAGACCATCATTACCGAGGCAGTAGTTGACGAAGCAGGCAAGATAGTTACCCCCGAGGTAGCTATTCTTTGGGGTACCTGGCTCCAGACTATTATCGACTTCCTTATCACCGCATTCTGCGTGTTCGTTATGGTGCACATTATCACCAAGATAAGAAACGGACTTGAATACAAGAAGATCGAGGAAGAAAAGGAAAAAGCTGAAGAGGCAAAGAAGAAGGCAGAGGCTGAAAAGGCAGCGGCAGCTGAAGCGGCTAAGCTTGCAGCTGAAAAGCAGGCAGCACTTGACGCAAGCATCATCGAGCAGGCAAAGCTGCTCGCCGAGATCCGCGATCTGATGAAGAATAAGTAAGAATACAAAAATGACCGTACAGCGAACGCTTTGCGGTCATTTTTCTTCAGAATATAACTCGTCAAGATACCAATGCCTTGGGTTGTTGTATATGTATTTTACGTGTTCTTCATAATCGCGGCGGTTTCTGATAACATGATCAAAGAACAGCTTTTGCCATACGGAAACACCAAGGCGCTTTGTAACGTACCCCTTCATCTGCTGAACTACCCGAGATATTGTAGGGGTGACCATCGGTCGTCCGTACTCGTCTGCACAAATATGCAACAACAAATGAATATGATCGGGCATTATAACGTACTTTTCTACCGTCAATGCCGGGTATATATTCGGAATATTGTTTATTGCCTCGTCCACAATCTTTCCGTAATCGGATAATTTAACATCCTGCGGAGATGAATATTCAACAATGGGTTGCGGACGTGCAATGCACGCCCCCGCGTTTGACGAAGGGTTATCCGCATTTTGCGGACGACCGATGGTCGCCCCTACGTCCAAATTAATGTCCGTAACAGCCCAAAAATAATTACGTCTTTGTGCGGTGCATATCGTTATAAAATACATACCCGCAGAACTGTAATCATAACTTTTCAGGCGGTTTCGTTTTCTTTCCGCCGATTCCCTATTCATACACCCCTCTTCCCTGCGCGGCAGATGTCGTTTAGGGGACATTTTGTGCAGTCATTGCCGCGGGCAACGCAATATTCCCTGCCGAAAAACACGATGCGGTGGCAGAGATCGGCGCGTTTTTCCATAGGAACGATGGGGTTCATTATCCGTTCGCATTTCGTAGGATCCTTCATTCCCTCCTCGTAAAAGCCGAGGCGCCCGCAGATGCGCATAAAATGCGTATCGCACACAACTCCGCCCCTGCCGTAAAGGTCGCCGAGCAGGAGATTTGCTATTTTTCTTCCCACACCTGGCAGGGCGAGAAGATCCTTTTCGTTATCGGGTATCTTTCCTCCGTGTTTTTCAACTATCACAGCCGCGCTCTCGCGGATATTTTTCGCCTTCTCTCTGAAAAGGCCGCAGGAGCGGATAAGCTCCTCCAGCCTTTCTTTGGAAATGCTTGCGGCATCGGCAGGTGTGGGTATCTCCGCGAAAAGCGCCTCTGATACCTCATTTACTCTTTTATCCGTGCATTGTGCACTCAGGCGCGCCATAACGAACAGCCGCCACGCATCGCCCTTGTAATCAAGGGCGCACTCGGCATTCGGGTATATCTTCTCAAGACGTGCTCCGACCTCAGCCGCAAGCGCGGTGAGGTCGATCTTTTTTTCTTTATTTCTGCTCATTCTCTTTATCCAAACCGAAATAACAGTCGAAAATGCTTTTTGCAACGGCACCCAACGGAGTACCGCTTGCGCCGTGCTCAACGACCGCAGACACAACTATCTCAGGCTTATCAACAGGCGCAAAGGCAACGAAAACTCCGTTATCGCTTGCGGTCTTGCTTATCTGTGCCGTACCCGTTTTGCCGCCCATGGTAATGGGGTAGCCGTCGAATATCTTTGCGGTGGAGCCGTTTTCGTTTACGTTCTGCATTGCAGTCTTTATCTGACCTACGACCTCCTCCGTAAGCTCCATCGTACTCACAATGTCTGAGGGGACGGTATAAACACAATCTCCGCTTGCATAATCGTATACGGAGTGAAGCAGACGCGCACGGTATCGCGTTCCGCCGTTTGTAAGTGTTGATATGTAAACGGAAAGCTGCAGGGGTGTAAAGGTATTGTACGACTGCCCGATAGCTGCCTGAAGCGTATCACCGGGGCCCCAGGAGCCGAGACCGCTTGATTCCACGTAATCGGGACCGGCAAGGATGCCCGTTGCCTCGGGGTATTCTATACCCGTCGGCTGACCGAGGCCGTAGCCGCGGCAGTATTCATTAAGCTTTTCTATGGTAAGAAGACGTCCGCACTCAAAGAAAAAGATGTTGCAGGAGTTCTGCAAGGCGCCCACTACGTTCAACGGTCCGTGGGAAAGTCCGTACATAAGATAATACCAGCAACGAGGCTGATAGTCTTCGTAAAATGTGTACCTTCCGTTATCCACGATTATCGTATCGTAGGTTATCACCTTCTCCGCAAGCGAAGCCGCCGCCGTACCGGGCTTGAAGGTTGAACCGGGGGGGTAAAGACCGTTGAGTGCGCGGTTTACAAGGGGAGTGCGCTCGTCAGTAAAGAGTGTATCTATATTATCCGCAAAGGTGGAAAGGTCGTAAGTGGGATATGAAGCAAGTGCAAGCACCTCGCCGGTTACAGGCGATATTGCCGTAACTGCACCTGCATCGGCATCCTCGCCGTCCAGTGTACCGGGTTTTGCCTTTGCATCCTTTACGATGCCTGCAATAGTGGCGGCAAGCGAATCCTCCGCCGCCATCTGGATATTTATATCTATCGTAAGACGGATGTCCTTGCCGGGTATCGCCTCTTTTTTAATTTGCTTGTCGATGATATTGCCCGATTCATCCTCAGTAATAACTATCTCGCCGTCAATACCGCGCAGATAGCTTTCAAATATCATCTCAGCGCCCGATACGCCTACGTATTCGTCAAGGCTGTAGCCGAGAGCCACGTACTTATCGTAGGTATCTGCGGTTATCTTGCCCATTCTGCCAAGAATGTGAGAGGCATAACCGGGATAATGATAAACTCTGCGGAAATGCTTTTCCGTGATCATTCCTCTGCCGCCCGATTCCGCACACAGAGTAATGAATTCCATACTCACGTCCTCTGCATACACGTAGCTGTTTGTGGGGGAAAAGCTTATCATATCAAGGGCAAAACGGCGCTCAAGTAAGATCTGCATCTCCTTTTCGGAATAAAGCGCTTCGCCGTTTTCATCCGCAAGCTTGTAGCGCTTCAAAAGAAACTCTTTAAGCTGAGCGGGACTTATTGCCTCGCAAACGCTTTTTCTCTGCTCATCGCTAAGTGACTTGCCGCCGTACTCAAGCTCGCAAAGCAGACGTATCAGCTTATTTCTGTACTTACCTCCGACCTGATAGTTTTCGGTAAATTCAAGCTTGCCGTCCACCTCGTTTACGGGATAAGCCGGGTCGGTAAGCTTGTCTGTCTCTCCGCATTTTTCCGCGGCAAGCACTACGTTAAGAACTGCGCGGTTAAATCCCTCGGCATCTGCAGGTATATCGCCGTAATCGAGCAGTATATTGTAATAATATTCATTTGTTACGAGGGGTACGCCGTTGCGGTCGTAGATCTCTCCCCTCTGCGCCTTTATCTTTTCCGTACGCGTATATGTATAATCGGAAACGTACTTGTAATTATCCGCGCTGACAAACTGCAGATTTATCAGCCTTGCGATATACACAAGCGCAACTCCGACAACGAGCGCGCACAGAAAAACGTAGCGCATCGGATTTGTGCGTTTTCTTTTCATATCTTTCCCGTCAGTTCTTCAGACTTTGCTTATTCTTCCTTGCAAGCGGAAGTACGATAATGAGATATAAAACGGGGGAGCATAACACAGTAAGTGAAAATTCGGGTATAAGAATATCCGCAAATGCCGAATACAGCGGCACCGTGTTTTGGCGCACGAACACAGTCATAAGGGTAATGACAGAGCGCGCCGCGGCGGCACACGCAACGTAAATAACATAGGAGGGGAGATTGCGGCGCAAAACAAAGCGCACCAGCACTCCCGTGAGATAACCGCAAAGCCCGTAAAGCAGCGGCGATATGCATAGTCCCACAGCACCGAAGGCATCAATAAAGAATCCCGCGGAAACACCGCAGATGCCCGCCGTGCGCTCATCCTCCGCCATACCTACGGCAACCACCGCGCAAAGAACAAGATCGGGCACAGTACCGGCACCGGCAAGGGGAAGCGTAACGGTCTCCAGCATCAAAACAAAAAAGAATACGATACCGTAATTAAGCAATTTGTAAAGCACCGAGGAACGTACCTGAAAGCTCATTCCTCCGTACCTCCGTCATCAGCTGCTTCCGCACCGGGAGCATCGTCCTCATATCCCGTGATTATCATCACCCGCGAAAGTGAGCTGAGATCCGCGAGCGGAGTTATCTCGGCAACAAGGCCCCTGCTGTAATTATCGGGGTAGACCGCAATGACCTCGCCGACACACAGTCCTCTGGGGTAGATACCGCCGAGTCCGCTTGTAACAAAGCGGTCACCCGGTTTTACGTCGGCATCCTCGCTTAAATAATTGACAGCGCACTTGGCCTGAGAGCGAAGCTCATACGTACCCTCGCATAGACCGAGCGCACCGCTTCTTTCGCAATATACACCGACAGACGCAGTATATTCAAGTATCGTTGCCGCCTTGCTCCAGTTGATGCCCACCTCGGTGATATAACCCACAACGCCCTCGGCGGTCACAACGGGCATATTGACCTCAACTCCGGAAGAGGAGCCTCGGTCGAGCGTAAAGACGGTCATATAATTTCCGCTTTCCCTGCCGATTATCAGTGCATCGCAAAGCTCAAAATCCTCGTTCTCGCGTTTAAGAGCAAGGAAAGTGCGGAGCCAAGCGTTCTCCTCGTTTTTTACGTCCGCATCATATATCCTGTCCTTTAATGCATCAAGCTGAGAGCGAAGCTCAGCATTTTCGTCGCGCACTCGGTCAAACTCCGTAAAATACTCGGCATATCCAGCAAATCCGTCGCCTATCCATACAAACAAATGGCGCACGGGCGATATAACGGCATTTGCCGCGTTGCGGATAAGCCCGCTGTTGCCGGTGAGGGAAAGCACCGTAGGTACGACCGTCAGCACTATGGCAACGCATATTAATATAACAAAGAACCGATTTTTAAAAAACCTTGCCATAGCCGCTCCTTAAAAGTGAAGGACGAAAACCGCTTCAGCGGTCTTCTTCATTTTCTCTTATCTTTTATCTCTTACCTATCAGTGCGCTCCGCAATCCCGAACTTATCTCCAGAGTCGATTATAGCGCCGAGACCCATCACAACGGAATCAAGAGGTTTTTTCGCGCAATAGGTGCGGATTCCCGTTTTCTGCTCTATGAGAGCATCGAGACCGCGCAGGCACGCTCCGCCGCCGGTAAGAACTATTCCGCTTTCTCTGATATCAGAGCAAAGCTCGGGCGGCGTTCTTTCAAATGCGGCTCGGATGCACTCGATTATCTGACTTGCCTGCATACGCAGAGGCTCACGCAGGTCGGACGAATGTACCTTTATGGCAACGGGTGCTCCGTGCGCACTTGCGTGTACGTTTGCGTGGGGATTGCCTTCGGTCTGCATAACGCTTCCGATATCTTTTTTAAGCAGCTCTGCCGTTACCTCGCCGATGGTAACGCCGTATCTGCGGCGCATAAAATTCATAATTGCACGGTCGAATGCAGAACCGCCCACACGTATGGAATTGGTAAGTACGGCCCCGCCAAAAGAGATCACGCTTGCCTCCGTAGTTCCGCCGCCTATGTTTACTATCATCTTTCCCTTAGGCTCTTCTATCTTCATCTTCATGCCGACAGCCGCGGCAAGTGTTTCGGGCACAAGCATAACGTTCTTCGCGCCTGCCTTTGCCGCCACCTCGATAAACGAACGTCTTTCGGTGCTTGTTGCACAGTGCGGAACGGAAAGATAGACCTTAGGGCGGCTGAGTATCATCATCGCACCCGCCTCGGAGCGGAAGAAGTATTCAAGCATTCCAGCAGCAACGTCAAAATCCGCAATAACTCCGTCCTTTATCGGTGCACAAGCGGTGATGTGCGGCGGGGTTTTGCCCATCATCATCTTCGCTTCGTTTCCTGCCGCAGTAATGCGGCTCATACGGTTATCTACCGCGACCACCGAGGGTTCCCTTACCTTTATTCCGCTTCCCTTGACGTAGATGCGGGTGTTGGAGGTTCCCATATCTATTCCGAATATCTTTCCCATTCTCGCTTATCTCCTTCTTTGCGGTCTTTCTTATTCCCGCACGCCTTACGGGGAAACTTGGCTCGCGCCCAAGCACGAAGCTCTTTACCGTTTCGGCACACTCTCCTCCCCCCTCGTCGGTAAACGAGAGCCAGCACAGCGAAAGTCCCGTGCCCTCCGTCTCCTTGCCTCCGACGAACGAGGGTATCGTATTGTATATTACGTTACGGTGTCCGTATTCCGCAAAAACGGGAAACGAAACACCCATTCTGTCTTTAAGAACAATGCGCGGACTGCATTTGTCATAGCCGCATTTTTCGCATCCCGTGCGCGGCTTTATTATACAGCGCGTAAGGGTCATCAACGGCAGCTTGCCGTAGGAAAACACAGCACTCTTAACGCCTCTGTTTATATCCCTTGCCGCAGCAACGTTAAGCTCTGGCGAGATAACGGAAAGCTCCGCGCCGAGTTTTTTATACAGCATTGCAGTCAGCGTGTTTGCCGTGCTGCAGCGCATATTGCACACAAAGGGCACGCCCGCCTCTTTTGCGGCGGCAATACCTCCGAGGCTTCCGACGGAAATATACTTCGCGCCGTCCCCGACCGCCTTCTTTATCTGCTTCCGTACGTCATCCGCCTCCCTTTCAAAAAACACGGGAGGGATCGACGCTCCGTCCGCAAAACGACTGTCAAATCTATCACACGGAAGTATCACGCGCTGGCGTCCGTCAGCTCTTATTCCGCTTTTTTCAAGCCTTTCGGGCGAAATGAATTCCAAAACGAGCTCTTTTCGCTTATCTGCACTTTTGGCGGTACGTTCAAAGACGACCTCTCCGCCCGCAGTTGACGGCAGCTCGCGCAAGGGGAACACGGTCTTTACCGCAGCATCACTCTGCGCTATCCTTATATCAGCCGATGCGCTTTTTGCCTTATCGGCATCGGTGCGCACGCCGGTCATTTTGCCGCGGTCTCCCCCCGTGAAGTACGCATCCGTAAATCCGCTGCGCGAAAAATACGCTTCAAGGCGCTTCATCTCGCTCTTATCGGGCGCTCTGCGCTCGTCTATCAATCGGCGGTATATCTCGGTAACTCCGTAAACGTACTCGGGACTTTTCATCCTGCCCTCTATTTTAAGCGAGGAAACGCCGATATCCAGTATCTCGGGTATATACGGAGCAAGGCAGTAATCCTTGAGTGAGAGCGGATATTCACCGCCGTACTCCATACGGCACGGCTGGGCGCATTCGCCTCTGTTTCCGCTTCTTCCGCCCACCGCCGAGGAGAAGAGGCACTGTCCCGACACGCTTACGCAAAGCGCGCCGTGAATGAACATCTCCGTTTCAATACCGCATTCATCGGTGATCTTTTTTATATCCGTTCTATCAAGCTCGCGTGAAAGCACGACCCGGGAAAACCCTATCTCGGAAGCAAGGCGCGCACCGCCAACGTCGCAAATTCCGGCCTGAGTGCTTGCGTGCAAGGCAAGATCGGGCAAACGGCGGTGCAGCTCGTGCGCGGCGCCGAGGTCGGCAACTATCATCGCATCCGCACCTGCCTGATAAAGAAACTCGCCGTATCTGAGCCACTCGTCAAGCTCCCGGTCGAAAACAAGGGTGTTTGCGGTTATGTTGGTCTTTACACCGCGTTCTCGGCAAAGGGCAATGGCATACTTTATCTCTTCGCGGGAAAAGTTCTTCGCATTCGCACGTGCGGAAAACTCCGTACCTCCGAAGTAAACGGCATCCGCGCCCGCATTTACCGCCGCTTTAAGCGCGGCAAGCGAGCCTGCAGGAGAAAGAAGCTCGGGCAGATTATTCGATTTTTTGACCGCAGATGCCACAGCTATCCCCCTTTTCTGCCAAAACTCTTGCATTTTTGCCGTTAAGTAATTATAATGTATAGTATGCCGCGTGGGTATATTTTGCCTAATACATTCATTATACAACACGCCGAATCAAATTTAAATAGAAAAACGCAAAAATTTCTTTATTTTTTGCCATAAAACGAAGGTAATACCGTGGATAACAAAAAATACTCCAGAATAGTAGTAAAAGTGGGCACGTCCACCCTCTCCCACCCTACCGGAAAGCTTAATCTGCGCCGTATCGAGGAGCTCTCACGCGTGCTCTCCGACCTCAAAAATTCGGGCATCGAGATAGTTCTTGTTTCTTCCGGCGCTGTCGGCGCGGGTATTGCGCGCATCGGTCTTGACCGCCGCCCGAAAAGCACGGAGGAAAAGCAGGCTCTTGCCGCAATAGGCCAGGGCGAGCTTATGAAGATATACGAGCGTTTTTTTGCGCATTACGGACAAACGGTTGCACAGCTTCTGCTTACCAAGGACGTTGTTGATAACGAGGAAAGACGCAAGAGCGCGGCAAGCACCTTCAGCATACTTTTCGATCTCTCCTGCCTGCCGATAGTGAACGAGAACGACCCCGTTTCCTCCGCCCAGCTTGAAACAAAGAGCGGAGATAAGATATCCTTCGGCGATAACGACACACTTTCCGCCTACGTTGCAGAGCTTTGCGGGGCAGACCTTCTCATCAACCTCAGCGACAGCGAGGGATTTTTCACCGCCGACCCGAGAAACGACCCCACGGCAACGCTTATCGAGCATGTTGAAAAGATAACCCCCGAGCTTATCGCGTGTGCCGGCGGTGCCGGTACAGCAGGAGGTACGGGCGGTATGCGAAGCAAGCTTGAGGCAGCTCAGATAGCGGGTGCGGCAGGCATTCCGATGTTCCTTGCCCACGGCGCTGAGCCGGAAGTGCTTTACTCCATTCTTGAAGGAAAGGCGCGCGGTACGTATTTTGCCGCCGAGAGGAAGTAATGAAAGAGATAATTCTTTGCAAATACGGCGAGATAGTGTTAAAGGGCACTAACCGCCCGCATTTTGAAGCCATGCTCTCGCGCGAGCTGAAGGGCAGAGCAAAGCGCCACGGAGGCTTTAAGGTGCACACGGCGCAAAGTACCGTTTTTATTGAGCCGGACGACGAGTTCTCCGATATCGAGGGAATGTTTGAAGCCTGCCTTACCGTTTTCGGTATAGTTGCAGCGGTACGCGCCTGCGTTTGCGAAAAAACGCCGGAGGCGATCTACGCCGCCGCACGCGAATACCTCCCCGAAAAAATGGAAGGCGCACGAACCTTCAAAGTAGAGGCAAAGCGAAGCGACAAGCGATTCCCCATGACCAGTCCCGAGATAAGCCGCGAGGTAGGCGGCGTTATACTTGACACGGTACGCGGTCTAAAGGTCGACATCCACAACCCCGACGTTACCGTAAGAGTTGAGGTGCGCGATGAGTATGCGTACGTGCACGCAGGTCAGGTAAAAGCAGCGGGCGGAATTCCCGTAGGCTCCAGCGGCAGAGGACTTCTCCTGCTTTCCGGCGGCATAGACAGCCCTGTTGCCGGCTATATGATGGCAAAGCGCGGTATGTCCGTTCAGCTTCTGCACTACGACAGCTTCCCCTATACGAGTGAGAGAGCCAGGGAAAAGGTAATGGAGCTTGCACGCATCATTTCGCCCTACACCTGCGTTCGCCAGGCTTGCGTTATCTCGCTTACCAAGATCCAGGAAACAATACGGGATAATTGCGATGAGGATTATTTCACCCTCCTTCTGCGCCGTTTTATGATGCGCATTGCGGAAATGTACGCAAAGGATGCAAACTGCGGAGCGCTCATTACGGGCGAAAGCCTCGGTCAAGTCGCAAGCCAGACAACGGAAGCGATCACCGTAACCAATAATATCGTTACAATGCCCGTGTTCCGTCCCTGCATAGGACTGGATAAGGAAGAGATAGTTACGATAGCGCGTAAGATAGGCAGCTTTGAAACTTCCATCCAGCCGTTTGAGGATTGCTGCACCGTTTTCACTCCCCGTCATCCGCGCACAAGGCCCGAGCTTCACAAGCTGCTTAACGAGGAATCAAAGCTCGATTTCGAAGCGCTTGCAAAGGAAGCGTTTGAGAGCAGAGAATATATCAAGCTGTTTGAATAAAACGAACTCTTTTATCAAAACGAACAAAAACCGCCCGTTTGGGCGGTTTTTTTCTCATATCTATTGAAAAGCAATTTTTTATAATATATAATAGATATTGTATAAGGGCAAAATTGCAAAAAATCCCTTAATTAAAACAAATTATTAATTTGATTTTTTCATTATCACAACAACTTTTTGTAAATCTGGAGGAAGCATTATGACTAAGCAGATACCCCGTTCCGAGCATCCGCGTCCCGACAAATACCGCGAAAGCTGGCTTTGCCTGAACGGCGAATGGGACTTCGCGTTTGACGAAAGCGGCATTGGTGAGGCTGAAAAGTGGCAGGGCAGAACCACCCTTGACACCAAGATCACCGTCCCCTTCGTTTATCAGTGCGAGCTTTCCGGTCTTAACGATAGGCGCCATTCCGATTATATATGGTACCACCGCACCGTTACCGTTCCCGCTGAATTTGAATCCAAGAGAGTTCTTCTGCACTTCGGCGCAGCAGACTACATAACCAAGGTATGGCTCGACGGTCAGTTCCTCGGCTCCCACGAGGGCGGTTACACCCCCTTTGATTTCGATATCACCAATCACGTAAAATGCGACGGCAAGAAGAAGCACCATCTTACCGTTATGTGCGAGGACAGACTTGACACTGAGCAGCCCCGCGGAAAGCAGAGCTTCCGCCCCGAGAACTTCGCTTGCTGGTACGCTCCCATGAGCGGTATCTGGCAGTCCGTATGGCTTGAGGCTGTCGGAATGAACTACATAAAGGAAGTACGCATCAGTCCCGACGTTGACCGCGCTTCCGTTAAGTTTGAAATAAACGCAAACAACGTTCCCGAGGGAATGAAGGCGAAGGTTGAAGTGACCTACAACGGCAAGCCTGTCGTTGACGGTACCACCTCCTTCTGCCGCCGCCGCGCGGAGCTTACCCTCTCCCTCGGCCACGACGAGACGATTGAGGGATTCCACTATTGGTTCCCCGCCACCCCCAATCTTTATGACGTTAACGTGTCTCTCGTACGCGATAACGAGGTAGAGGACAGCCTTGTGACCTACTTCGGCATGCGCAAGATCGAGATCATCGGCGACCGCATCTACCTTAACTACCGCGAGCTTTACCAGCGCCTTATCCTTGACCAGGGCTACTGGAAAGACGGTCTGCTTACCGCTCCCACAGACGATGCGCTCAAGCTTGATATCGAGCTTACCCGTAAGCTCGGCTTCAACGGTGCAAGAAAGCATCAGAAATTCGAGGATCCCCGTTACCTTTACTGGGCAGATAAGCTCGGTCTCCTTGTTTGGGGCGAGCTTCCCTCCGCTTATTGGTTTAATGATGCAGAGAAGCGCAATATGCTCCGCGACCTTTCCGAGGCTATAAAGCGCGACTATAACCACCCCTCCCTTATCGCTTGGGTGCCTCTTAACGAGAGCTGGGGCGTTTACGGCATCAAGGAAAACGAGGAGATGCAGCAGCTTAACGATATGCTCTACCACGTTGTACACAGCCTTGACGGAACACGCTTTGTTTCCGGCAACGACGGTTGGGAGCAGGCTGAGACCGATATCGTGACCGCACATGACTACACCGCATACAACAAGGACCTCCGCCATGAGGATTACGAGGATGCAGAGATCTTCGGTCTCGGATGCCCCAACAAGGGCCGCACCGTCACCGCGGATAACTACGATAACACAGGCAAGCCCTGCCTGCTTACCGAGTACGGCGGAATCGCATTCTCCAAGGACAGCGGCAACGGCAACTGGGGTTATAACGGCGCGGTAAACGACGAGCAGGTATTCCTTGACCGCTACGACGATATCACCACTGCCTTCAAGTCCATGCCCTACATCCGCGGCTACTGCTACACTCAGCTTACCGACGTATTCCAGGAGGTAAACGGTCTGCTTGATATGGACCGCAACCCCAAGGTCGATGTGGCAAAGATCCGCGCTATCAACGTTCGCGCACGTCACTGCAAGTAAATAATACGCAAAAGTTTGCACGCTGCGGATTCGAATTATCCGCAGCGTGCAGTTTTTCTTTACCAACGCCAGTACTTATAAGTACTACGTGATGATTTACAACGCGTTTTAGGTTATACTTTTCCATAGTACCGATTAATACTACGGAGAGTAATAAAATGTACATACGCAGACTACGCGACCTACGCGAGGATCACGATATGAAGCAGCAGGACGTTGCCGATCTTCTTGGGATCAAGCAAACGGTATATTCACGTTATGAGCGCGGGTTCCAAAACATTCCTCTCAGCCACCTCCTTGCGCTTGCCGACCACTATTGCGTCTCACTTGACTACATATTCGAGCGCGATCCACAAAAATGCGGGAAGTGAGGTGGCTATGTTTTCTTTTTACGGAGATATATCCTGCACACTGCCGTGCGTGATCTGCGATCCGGGCATGCGCGTTCTGTTTGCAAACAGAACAGCGTACACCGAGCCTCTCACCGTTAAATGGATAGACCGCGGAAAAGCGGAGCTTGACGGTAAGCTTATCGCGGATTTGGAAGAATCTTTTAAAAACGATCCCTTTGCCATTGCAAAGCTTGATATGCACCGCAACTGCAAACACTACACCCTGCTTGCGGACAGACAGAGCCTATGCGGAGCTACCGTATACGTATTCGCACTTGTGCGCAATTCGGAGGAAGAGAAAAGCAGTCTGCCGACAGAGCTTGACGGCAGAAGAATGCTTACCGCCTGCTTTTCGCCGTTATACGGAAACGCAGAAGCACTTTTGAACGCGCAAACAGTACAGACCTGGACAGATATAGCATCAAAAGCCGTGCAAAAGAACGGTAAAACACTAAAAACCGTTTCCAACGTAAGCACCGTAGGCTGTGCGGTGCAAAAGCGCAATGCCTTGCTTTGCTGTGCAACAGCTATCATTGCGGCATACTGCAAGGGCGCAAAGGATGATATAAACGTCTGCCTTAAAGAGGACCGCTTGGGCACAACTATAGCGTTCTCCGCAGAAATGGCATCGGATCTTGAAGCAAGCCTCAGCGCGTGCACGCAGGCTTCCCTTATATCTTCGTGCTTCACAAGTGCTCAAGTGCCTATGCTTGTGGCTATGCAGACAGCGGAAAGCTGCGGTTTTTCCATCCATGCGGACACAAACGGGAAAAACGTGTTGAGCGTGACCTTGCGCGCTGCTGCGTTTGATCCCGGCGATGCAGGCTTCAAGGCGCCCGCAGACCTTATCGGAAATACCGTTACCTCAATATATGCCGTAACCGAACTGCTGATATAGATTGACATACGCCGTATATTATGGTAAAATACATAAGTTAAAATCCCAAACGGAGAGAATAGGATGAATCCACACAAGGACCACAGAAGCAGAGTGAAGGCAAGATTTATGTCCGAGGGACTCAAAAGCTTTGCGGAGCATAACGTACTTGAGCTTTTACTGTTTTATGCAATACCGCAAAAGGACACGAACGAGCTTGCGCACGCGCTTCTTGACCGATTCGGAAATATTGCGGGAGTACTTGATGCCGATCCGGTTGCCCTTATGGAGGTAGACGGAATAGGCGAGCACGCCGTAACTCTATTGAAGCTTATACCTCAGCTTGCCGGGAGATATTACGCTGAGAGCGAAGTGCCCGAAAACTCTGCCGAGACCGCAGATACTCTGGGCAAGATGTACGTTGCTAAATTCCTCGGCGAAACGAACGAGGTCGTTTATCTTACGATGCTCGATAACAGTATGAGGATAATCGACACGGTTAAGGTGTTTTCCGGTACAGTCAGCTCCGCGCACATAACTCCGCGTATGATCATAGAGCCGTGTATGGTACGCAAGGCGGCAATTGCCGTTATTGCTCATAACCATCCGAGCGGAGTTGCCATTCCGTCGCTTGAGGATATACAAACGACGGGTAATCTTGAGATATCGCTCAAAAACGTCGGAGTTCCCCTGCTCGAGCACTACATAATAGCAGAGGGCAAATACCTTCCGCTTATGTTCAAAATGAACGGAGTAGTCCGTCAGCATGCACAAACAAGCGAATTCTACGCAGGTATGAACACAAGTAAATTCTATTACGATATAGAAAAAAACAAGATTCCCAACTACGAAGGATAGGTAAAGATAATGAAAAACCGCAATTTCTCTTTCAAGGCACTTTCCGTGCTTCTGCTTTGCGCACTTCTTCTCTGCGCGCTTCCCGTTTTCGTAAGCGCGGGAGAATTCACCTCCACCGTTAATCTGCTTGACGTAAGAAAGAATACCAGCGGCGACGGCTTTTACTGGAACAACAAGACCGACACGCTCACGCTTACCAACTTCACCGTAAACACCAAGGACCGCTACGGTCTCCGTATACCTAACGGCGCTACCGTAGTTCTTGAGGGTACGAACACCATCACCGCCTCCTATGCAGCGCTCGATATAGAAGGCGAAGCATATTTCCGCGGTGAGGGCACGCTTATATTGAACGGCGGAGAGGTAGGCTTCCTCAACCCCATCAATATGGACGATAAGAAGGTCATAATCGAATCCGGCACCTACATGATCAACTCCGAGGGTATCGGCATCAGTTCCCCCTATGCGACCTTCAGCCAGACGGGCGGAAGCATTGAGATAAACTCCAAGGAAACGGCAATTGCAGGCAGAGAGATACGTCTTACGGGCGGTACCCTAAAGGCAAATAACTCCGTACACGCATCAAACAAGCTTGTCGTTTCTTACACTACCCTTGATATCTCATCCCCGGCGGCGGCTCTTGTTTCCGATAAAACGCTCTCCATAAACGGAGTGAAGATCGTTTCCGAAGGAAAGACCGTAAGTGAATACACCGGAGAAACAGCTATAAAGACTTCCCCCCTCTCCAAGGCGAGGACCACCAGTATGCTTTTCGAGCTTATCGGCATGAAGGACGTTTCCATAGTGCTTGACTATATCATCTTTGCCGTATGTATACTTGCCGTTGCGGCAATAATCGTTGTACCCAAGCTTATAAAAAAGAAAAAACTCCGTATCGCACTTGAAAAATACGAAACGGAAAAAGCCGCAAAAGGAGCAAAGTAATGGCGAAGGATTATTCCGCTTTATGGAATGACGACGGCCTTGAGGTAAAGGGCGTTCACGCCGAGGAAAAATACGACGGAGCCATAATCCGCGTGTACAGCGAGGAAGTAGAGCTTCCCGACGGAAAGCACGCACATTGGGACGTTGTACGCCATCTCGGTGCCGTATGCGTTGTTCCCATAGACGGGGACGGCAATGTGATCCTTGTGCGCCAGTACCGCTACCCCGCAGGGCGCGTAATGCTGGAAATACCCGCAGGGAAGCTGGAAAGCAAGGATGATGACCGTCTCTTACGCGCCAAAAAGGAGCTAAAAGAGGAAACGGGCGCCGTGTGCAAAGAAATGATCTGCCTCGGCGATATATATACAACCCCGGCATACGTTGACGAGCGCATAACGATGTATCTTGCAAAGGGACTTACTTTTGGAGAAACAAGTCTCGACGACGGCGAATTTCTTACATCGCTCAGAATGCCCCTTGAGGATGCGGTAAAGCTCGTTTGCGACGGAAAGATAGAGGATGCAAAAACTCAGGCGGCGCTTCTGCGCGCCTACGTAATGAAACTCGAAGGAAGGCTTTAAGCTATGTACGCAATAACGCCCGAATTAATGAGAAAAATAGATGCCGATCAGGCAAAGCTTCAGCAAAACGGCGAAAGGACCCTTATGTACAACGCGGGTCTTTGCGCCGTTTCGGCTATTGAGGGGAAGATCACAGGCGGGCGTGCCGTTATTTTGTGCGGTACCGGCAACAACGGCGGCGACGGATACGTCATCGCCGAGGAACTGCGCCTGCAGGGATGGGACGTTACCGTTTTTAATTACCTTCCCAAAAAGAAGCGCACGGATGCGGCAAGCCATTTTATGCACAAGGCTCGCTCGGCAGGATGTAAGATGCTTCCCCTGGATATGGGAGAAAGATTCGAAAAAGCAATATCGGACTGCGACGTTATTATAGATGCGGTATTCGGCACGGGATTTCACGGGGCTCTCCCTGAGGAGCTTAGCGAGCCTATGCGCACTGCAGCTGAGAGCGGAGCATACAAGGTATCTATCGACTGCCCCTCCGGGATCGATCCTCTGCACGGCACGGTAGAAGGCACCGCGTTCATCGCAGATATGACGGTATGTATGTCCTACCCTATGCGCGGCATCTACCTGCTTCCCGCACGCGCTTACTGCGGAAGGATAGAGGTATGCGATATCGGTATGGATTACCGCTCCATTGAAGCGGAATACAGCTTTACCGACACGGTATGCGACAAGGAAGCCATCAGAAAGGTATTTATCAAGCGAAGCGCGGACAGCCACAAGGGGACCTATGGCCGGTGCGTACTTATATGCGGCTCCGATGCGATGCCCGGAGCTGCAAGGCTTGCTCTTTCCGGAGCTCTCAGAATGGGGCCCGGACTTTGCGAGCTTGTTGCGCCAAAAAGCGTTATAGCCTGCTGTGCCTCCGCGTTTCCGGAAGCGATATATACCGAAGTACCCGACTCCTCCGTTTGGAGCGAGGCAGATAAAGATAAAATAATTTCCCGCATCAAAGGTGCATCCGCCGTGCTTTGCGGATGCGGACTCGGAAACAATGAAGGAACTCAGAGCCTGGTGCGCGAGCTTTGCAATGCAGAGAATACACGCCTTGTGCTTGACGCGGATGCGATAAACGCACTCTCCGTTATTGGATTTGAAAAGGCAGACCGCGATATGATCATCACGCCGCACCCAAAGGAGTTCTCCCGACTTACGGGATACGGCACCGAGGAGATAGGCGCGAGCCGTTATTCAATTGCAAAGACTTTTGCCGCCGAAAAGAACACTGTGCTTCTTTTAAAGGGCGCGGACACCGTAACAGCCGCCCCCGACGGGCGCGTGTGCCTTAATGCCACGGGCAACCCCGGTCTTGCCAAGGGTGGAAGCGGAGACGTGCTTGCGGGCATGTGCGCAGGCATACTTGCCCAAGGAAAGAGCGCATTCGATGCCGCCGCGTGCGCCGCATATCTGCACGGTGCCGCCGGTGATCTTTTAAAGGAAAAATACTCCGAATACGGCTACCTCACGGGTGAGCTTGCCTCTGCCGCCGCCGAGGTGCTCGGACACGCCCTGAATGAAGACAGATAAACTGAGATCGCGCATCAACGCACTTGCGGATCTGCTGTTTCCTCCGTTATGCGTATCTTGCAAAACGCCTATACCATCCCGCTACGGTGCATTCTGCGAAAGCTGCCACAAGGAATTTGCGGCGGCAAAGCTGCGCCCGTGCAGGCATTGCGGCAAAGAAATGATGCATTGCACCTGTGTAAGCGAAGAGCTTGTGCGCGCCGGGATGTACCGCGTTTCTAAGGTGTGCCCCTATTATCCCGACCGAAAAAGCGCTCCCGAGCTTGCGCTTCTGTTTACAATGAAGCGCAGAAACGTACGTTCCTACCGCCTTTTCGCCGCACGTGAGATGGCGGCATCACTCAAAAGAATGGCTTACCCGCTTGAAGGCTTTACCGTAACATACGTTCCGCGCAAGGATGCATCGGTAAGAGATTACGGTTTTGACCACGCTCGTGAGATAAGCCGCCTTGTTGCAACGGAACTCGGTCTTGAGTGGGAGGAAGTATTCTGCCGCACGCCCGATGCACGCGAGCAAAAGGGACTTACCCGCAAGGAGAGGACCAAAAACGCGGCAAATACCCTTTTGCCGAGCGACGGCGTTGCCGCGACGGGCAAGCGATACATAATATGCGACGATATCCTTACCTCCGGCGCTTCACTTGCCGCTTGCGCAAAGATACTATCCGCCCTCGGTGCCGCGGAACTGATCGGCGCCGTATTCGCCGCAAGAGCTTAAAATGCATCTCCGAGCGGAGATGCTAATGAATAATGAATGATGAATAACGTAAAAGAATAATTAAGGTAAAAACCGCCTGTCCGTCATCCTCGAGCGAAGCGAAGGATCCTGCAGGCGGTTTTCTATTATATTACAAATTACAAACTTTAATCAATCGTTAAAGAGCTCGTCTACCTTCACGCCGAGAATCTTTGCCGCAAAATACAATTCCCTGTCCGTCGCGGCGCGCACTTGCCCCTCAAGCTTTGAAAAACTTGTCGGATTAATATCACAGCCCATCGTCTGCATACGCGAAATGAAATCCTTTTGCTTTATCCCCTTTTCCTTGCGCAGGCGTTCAATAGTCTTTCCAACCATATTGCGGTCTCCGTATTCTTGCTTCCTCAGCTTCATAGTGCACCCCCGATATACTTCTATTACATTCATTATATTGGCAGTTGCTCTTGACATAATTCCGAAGCGGAAATATAATTAAATAATTCCAATTTAGAATTTTAGAGGACGACTATGACAGAACTTAATATCGCAATCTGCGGATGCAGAGAATATAATGACAAGAATGTTTTTATCAAATTTGTTGATAATTGTCTTGCAGAAATAAATAAAGGTCATAAAGTAATCATCTTATCGGGGCATTGCTCCGGCGTTGATGCAATGGCAGAAGATTATGCAAAATCGAACGGATATGAAATCCAATTATATCCCGCAGAATGGGCAAGATACGGCAAGGGAGCGGGGCCAAAGCGTAATTTACAAATGGCAAACGATGCTGATGCGGTAATTGCATTTTGGGACGGACACTCCAGAGGCACTAAAAATATGATAGACACAGCGGAAAAACTAAATAAACGGGTCTATGTAAAAAAGATATAATCAGAAAAACCGCCTTTCCCGTCATCCTCGAGCGAAGCGAAGGATCCCGGCAGGCGGTTTTCGTTATATGCTCAAGCTCTTCCCAAGGCTCCCCCTCGGCTCGCTCCCCGCTCAAGACAGCAAAAAGCGGACACCCATTGCTATCAATATCCCGCCTCCCGCACGCTCCGCACGGCGGTTATATTTTTCACCGAGCTTCGAGCCGAGCATAACTCCGGCGAGGGAAATAATAAACGTGGTAAGCGCGATAACACAACACGCAGGCAAAACGCGCACTGCGCCGTTTAATGCAAAGCTGATACCTGCGGCGCAGGCATCCACGCTTGTTGCAAATCCGACGGCAAAAAGCGAGCCTGTGCCGAGGTCCGTTTCCTCATTCTCCGAGGCAAACGAGTTCTTTATCATATTCAATCCGATAGCAGCGAGCAGCGCGGCGGCAACGTAATTATTCCACGCGCCCACGTACTCCGAAAATGCGTTTCCCGCAAGATATCCGAAGAGCGGCATTATCCCTTGAAAAATGCCGAACACAGCTGCCGTCGCCGCTGCGGATAAAACACTCACCCGTCTCATATTAAGGCCGCGTACCAAAGCACCGGCAAACGCATCCGCCGCAAGACCGACGGATATAAAAAACACTTCAATAAAGCTCATATTCGCTACATTTATACTCGAGCCGCCCTGAAATTATGACTTTTTTATAAATTTTGCGTCCGCACTATTGCGGTAATCAAAGTATAATAGTATAATATAATATTATACTGTATCTTACCGGAGGCAGAAGTGACCGAGAAGGGAAAAAAACTGCTTGAAGCCGCAAAAAACGGCGGCTGTGCCATAGTCGGTATGGGTGTATCGAACGTACCGCTTGCCGAGTATCTCATTTCGCTCGGCGGCAATATCACCCTGCGCGACGCAAAGGAAAGAGATAAGCTTTCCCCAAAGATAGCCGAGCTTGAAAAAGCGGGCGGCACACTTATTTGCGGCACAGAGTATCTGAACGATCTTAACGAGGCGGTAATATTCCGCGCACCGGGTCTGCGGCCCGATATTCCCGCATTCGCAAACGCAAAAGAAAAAGGCGCTGTTATAACCTGCGAGGCAGAGCTATTTATGGAGATATGTCCCGCTTTTACCGTTGGTATCACGGGAAGCGACGGAAAGACCACTACTACAACGCTTACGCACCTGCTTATAGGCGAGTCAGCAAAGCTTGAAAACGAAAAAAGGCACGCCTTTATCGGCGGTAATATCGGAATTCCGCTCATTCCGCTGACAAAAGAGCTTTGCGAGGGTGATATCGCCGTATGCGAGCTTTCCAGCTTTCAGCTTCAGAGCGCGCAGCGCAGTACTGACGTTGCAGTTATAACAAATCTTTCGCCCAATCACCTTAACTGGCATACCGATATGGACGAATACGTTGCGGCAAAAACGAATATCTTCCGCCACAGCGAGTGCAGGACCCTTGTAACCAACGCGGAGAACGCAATTTGCGCTTCCCTTGCCGAGGCGCTGTCATCCTCGAGCGAAGGATCCCGCACGAGCGTAACGCTGTTTTCCTCCGATAAGCGCCCCGATAAGGGTGACGACCGTATCTGGCTTGAGGACGGCGTGATATATTACGAAGCCGAAGGAAAAAAGCCGTTTGCGCTGTTTGAAGAAAAGGATATTCTTCTCCCCGGCAAGCATAACCGCGAAAACTATATGGCGGCGTGTGCCGCAACCATCGCCTGCGGATACAGTCCCGAAACGGTGAAAAAAGCGATGGCAAGCATAGCGCCCGTCTTCGGCGGAGTTGAACACCGCCTCGAGCTTGTCCGCGAAAGGGACGGCGTGCGTTACTACAACAGCTCTATAGATTCAAGTCCCACGCGCACGGCGGCGGCTCTTTCCACCTTTAAGGATAAAAACAGCATACTTATCTGCGGCGGTTCGGATAAAAACATTCCCTTTGACCCGCTTGCTGAAAACCTTAATCTGAAAGCAAAAGCCGTGGTACTTACGGGCGAGGCAGGTCCCAAGATAGCTGCAGCGCTTGAAAACTGCCCCCTTACCAAAACAAGCGGACTTGTAATACTCAGCGAGCCGGAATTTGACAAGGCGGTATATGCCGCAAGCGCTCTTGCAAGGGAAGGCGACAGAGTTATCCTTTCCCCGGCTTGCGCAAGCTTTGATGCCTTCCCAAATTTCGAGGTGCGCGGACGCCACTTCAAAGAGTTGATACAAAACCTTTGACAGTAAGGGCGAATTGCGTTCGCCCAACAACATACAGGAGTAAATATGGAACTTAACAACACAGAATTAAAAAAACTGCTGTTTTCCCTCTGTAAGATCCCTTCTGTTTCGGGAATGGAGGGAGATGCGGGCGATAAGCTGTGCGAGCTTATCGGCGAATATTTTGATTTTTACCGCAAGGAGACCTGCGGAGGACATATCTTCGGCATAAAAAGTGAAATACCGAACGCACCTAAGCTGCTTATCGACACGCATTTTGACGAAGTGGGATTTATGGTAACAAAGGTGCTGGAGGACGGCTTTCTTGCAGTTACAAACGTCGGCGGTATAGACACGCGCATTCTGCCTGCGGCAAAAATAAACGTATACGGCACGCGTACCGTACCCGCATACTTTGCTTCCACTCCGCCCCACTTGCAGGACAGAACGAAGGCAGGCGGAGCGCCCGAGCTCTCTTCCCTGCTGCTTGATACCTCGCTCGGCAATGAAGCAAACGAGGTCGTAAGAGCCGGCACGCTTTGCGGCTTTGCAAGCGAATGCTGTGACCTGATGTTCGATGCAGTAAGCGGACACGGCTTTGATAACAAGGCAAGCTGTGCCGCAGCTATCGCGGGACTTGCCGCAACGGACAGAAAAAAGCTTAAATACGATGTGTTTCTCCACCTCGCCGCAAGAGAAGAGGTAGGATGTGTTGGCGGCAGAACGGGAGGCTTTGACATTGCCCCCGATATTGCAATAGTGCTTGATGCGGAATTTGCCGCATTTCCCGGCATCCGAGAGGATAAAACGGTCAAGCGCGGAAAGGGTCCCAGCCTTACGGCAAGCCCAGTGTGCGACAAATACTTAACTGCCCGTATAAAGGAGATAGCGGACTGCCTAAATATCCCCGTGCAGAAGATAGCCTACGCCGGCAGAACAGGCACGGATACGGACGTGCTGAACATCTCGGGAGTCGGCGTTCCATGTGTGCTTATGGGTATTCCTCTCTCGGGTATGCACACCGCAGAGGAGATAGTTGATATCAACGACCTTACGAACGCCGCTGTTCTTATCAAGGAATTTGCGGAGAGAGGTGAGTGAATGAGAACGATCATCGATACAAAAAGCCTCACTCCCGATACCGAGCTTTTTAAAAGGCTTTGCCTTGCCGTCGGTCCCTCGGGTTATGAAGAGGAAATAAAAGAAATGATAAGTGCCGAGCTTGACGGCATCGGCATAGGGTATGAAACAGACCGTCTCGGCAATCTGTTTGCCTATATCGGAAACGACCCAAAAAAGAAGACTCTTGCGTTTTTTGCGCATATGGATGAGGTAGGGTTTCTTATCACGGGAGTAAGCGACGAGGGACTGCTTTACTTCTCCAATATCGGCGGCATAATGCCCACGGTGCTTATGGGCAGGCGCGTTACCGTACGCACGCTTGATAACAGAGACGTAAAGGGCATTATCAGCACCAAACCCGTGCATATGCTCTCCTCAGACGAGAGAAAACAACTCCCGAGACCCGACGATATGTTTATCGACGTAGGTGCAACGGACAAAGCACAGCTTGAGGGAATTATCGAAACGGGATGCTTCGGCACCTTCGATCCCTCCTTTGAATACTTCGGAGAAAACGGCAAAAAGCTTGCCGCAAAGGCAATTGACGACCGCATAGGCTGTGCAGTTATGCTGTGCCTTGCGCGCGAGTACCACGCAAAGTGGGACGAGCTGCCGGTCAATCTTGTGCTTGCATTTACGGTGCGCGAGGAGATAGGAAACAGCGGAGCAAACGTTGCGTGCGAAAGACTGAGACCCGATTACGCCGTGATACTCGAGAGTACCGCCGCATCTGACATTGCAGGGGTACCCGAAAGCTCTAAGGTGGCAATTACGGGCGAAGGTGGTGCCATATCCTTTATGGACAAGAGCACGGTATATGACAGAGGCTTCAGAGAATTCGTTTTCGACCTTGCCGCAGATAAGGATATCCCCGTACAGCTTAAAAAATTCGTTTCCGGCGGAAACGATGCGGGCGCGGTACACCGTGCAGCGGGCGGAATACGCACGCTTGCACTTTCCACCCCCTCCCGCTACATACACAGCGCGGTATGCGTTATCGGAAGCAGGGATTATGATTCCGTATTCAAGCTTTCCTGCGCTATCGCAGAAAATGCCGATATGATAGATAACTATTGAGGTGAATTATGTACACAACACTAAAAAAACTGCTTTCGGTTACCGCCCTTGCAACGGGCGAAGCAAAGATAAACGCACTTATAAAAACCCTTATCGCCCCTTATTGCGACGAGGTGTTCTCCGACCCCGTAGGCAATCTTATCTGCCTTAAAAAGGGTAACGGCGAGGACAGAAAAAAGATAATGCTCTCCGCGCACTCGGATGAAAGCGGCTTTGTTGCCACTTATATCGAAAAGAACGGGCTTATCCGCTTCGATACCTGCGGAGAATGCGACCTCACCTCCGCCGCTTACGGCGAGGTAGAATTTGAAAACGGAGTAAAGGGTATACTTATCCCCGAGGACAGCGCCAACCTCAACGTGCGCCGTATGCACGTTGATATAGGCGCAAAGAGCTCTGCCGATGCGGAAAAGAAGGTGAACGCAGGGGATTTCTTTGCACCCGTGCACCGCATAGTAAAGCACGGCAACAAGATATGCGGCACCGCGATCGACGGACGCCTTGCATGCGCGATCCTTATTAAGACTGCATCCCTTATCAAGGATAATAAGGACGATATATACTTTACCTTCACGGGACGGCAGACCGTAGGCTTCAAGGGTGCGTGTGCGGCAGTTTATAACGTATGCCCCCATATAGCGATAAATATCGGCATCTGCCCCGAGGAAAACTGCAAGGCGGGAGCGGGAGCGGCAATCAAGCTGAAGGATGCCGCAACGGTATGCGACAGAGAACTTGCGGCAACGCTGGAAAACACGGCGAAAGGATCCAAAACGGCATATCAGCTTGAGATAAACTGCCACACGGCAAGCGAGGCTGTTTCCCTGCAGACCACGGGCGCAGGATGTGCCGTAGGCGGTATTTCCGTACCTGCCAAGTACCTGCACACCTCTGCGGAGACTGCATATATCTCCGATGCCGAGGGTATCGTTATTATCCTTTGCGCTTACGTCGGAGGCAACAAATGAACACCGAGCGCATAGAAAGGCTTTGCGCGGAAGCCGAAGAAAAACTTGCTCCGGCATTCCGCGAGATAGCACGTATATCCGAAAGGAACACAAGAAAGGTGCTTACCGCCTTTAAAAACGCGCGTATAAGCGCTACCCACTTTGCGGCAAGCGACGGCTACGGCTATAACGACAGAGGCAGAGAGCTTATTGACGAGGTGTATGCCGAGGTATTCGGTACGGAAGCTGCAGTGGTGCGCCACAGCATTGCAAACGGCACACACGCGCTGACCATCGGTCTTTTCGGTCTGCTCCGTCCGGGTGACACGCTCCTTTCCGTTACGGGCGAGCTTTACGATACCCTAAAAAGCGTTACGGAAAAAAGGGACGGCGAGGGCTCCCTTCCCGATTACGGCATCGCGTATAAACAAATCGACTTCAAGACAGAAGACGGGCGAGAGGAATTTGATTACGAAACGATTGAAAAAACTCTTGCCGAGGACAAGTCCGTTAAGGTAGTGTACGTGCAAAGGAGCCGCGGCTATGCAGGCAGACGCACGCTTACGTCCGATGAGATAAACCGTCTTGCCGACTTTGTGCACGCAAGATGCGGCGCTTTCGTTATGGTGGATAACTGCTACGGCGAATTTGTCGAAGAGACCGAGCCTTACCGCGCAGACCTGCTTGTCGGCTCGCTTATCAAAAACCCCGGCGGCGGAATGGCTGATGCTGGCGGATACCTTGCGGGCACAAAGCGCGCCGTGGAGCTTGCATCCTACCGCCTTACCGTACCCGGCATCGGCGGCGAGGTCGGCGCAACGCTTGGGCAGAACAAAAACATCTTCCGCGGACTTTTCTTTGCACCGCACGTAGTAGCGGAGGCAATAAAGACCGCACAGCTTGCAGCTTACGTATTTTCCGCACTCGGCTACGGCGTTTCCCCCGAGGCAGGAGAGCTCCGCCACGATATTATCCAGATAATCGAGCTTGAGAGCGCGGATGCACTTTGCGCATTCTGCCGCGGAATACAGGCAAACTCCCCCATCGACTCATTCCTTACTCCCGAGCCGTGGGATATGCCCGGATATGACGATCAGGTAATTATGGCGGCAGGCGCGTTTGTCGGAGGCTCATCAATCGAGCTTTCCGCCGACGGACCGCTCCGTCCACCTTACCGCGTATTTCTGCAGGGCGGACTTACCTACGAAAGTGGCAAATGCGGCATAATCGGTGCCGCTACCGAAGTTTTAAACACAAATAATAAATAAAGAGGAAAAAACAATGAAAAAGATAACTGCGCTTATTCTTACTCTTTTTGCGATACTCTCACTTACCGCGTGCGGAGCAGGTGACAATGCACCGAGCGGAATGAAGCTTGCAAGCAACGAAGTTTGCGACTTCTACTTCTACGTACCTAAGAACTGGACGGTTGATATGTCTACTGGCGTTTCCTCCGCTTATTTCAGCGAAAAGGACCGTTCCAATATGTCAATGACCAGCTACGCATTAAGCGAAGCTATGACAGCCGAACAGTACTGGGAAAAAGTAAAGAGCGACTATTCCGCGCTTTTTGCGGAGATGTCCGAGCCCGAGGTAAAGACCACCGCACTAGACGGTGTTGAGGCTAAGCAGTACACCTATACCGCAAAAGCCGGTACTGCGGAATATAAGATAATGCAGGTATTTTGCGTAAAGGGTGAGACAGTTTACGTGTTTACCTTCACCGCTACTCCCGAAAAATTTGAGGAGCATATCGACAAGGTCGCTCTCGTTCTTGCGGAATTCCGCTTTATGTAAGATGAAAGAACTCTATTTTGACAACAGCGCAACAACTCCGCTGTGTAAAGGCGCAAAAGAAGCCGCTATCCGCGTTATGGACGTATACGGTAACCCATCCTCACTGCACAGTGTGGGGCTTGCCGCGGAAAAAGAACTGAATGCCGCAAGAAGTGCCGTGCTCTCCGCTCTCGGAAGCGACAAAACAAAGGGGAGACTCGTTTTTTGCGGCTGCGGAAGCGAAGCGAATAATCTTGCCGTCCTCGGTGCCGCAAGAGCCAAAAATTTCCGCGGCACACCTACGGTTATAATCACGGACAGCGAGCACCCGTCTATTGAAAATCAAGTACGGGTACTGGAAAATGATGGCTGGCGAGCCGTGCGCATCTCCACACGGGGCGGACAGCTTGATATGGCGCAGCTTGAAGTCGCGCTTGATGCAAACACCGCGATAGTAAGCCTTATGCACGTTAATAACGAAACGGGAGCAGTTTACGACGCAGCATCTGCATTTAAAATGGCAAGAAAAAAGGCACCGCAGGCTTTTTTGCACTGCGATGCAATTCAGGCTTTTTTGAAGATACCGCTAAACGTACACCGCCTCGGCTGTGATGCCGTTTCCGTAAGCGCGCACAAGGTTGGCGGTATGAAGGGCGTGGGCGCGCTTTGGTTTACGTCAGAAGCGGAAAAACAGCGCCGCCTTTCACCCGTTATCTTCGGAGGCGGACAGGAATCGGGACTTAGAAGCGGCACGGAGAATACCGTCGGTATTGCCTCGTTTGGCGGTGCGGTCACGGAAAATGCCGCAAAGCTTGCAGAGTCCGCCCGGAAATGCCGCTCTCTTACCGAACAGATAATAACTGCGCTTGGCGATATGAAGGAGATATCCTTTAATCTTCCGCCCGTGCGCGCACCGCACATTCTAAGTATCACGAACAGCCGCGTGAGAAGCGAAACGCTTGTACATTTTCTCTCGGCTAAAGGCATATTCGTTTCCGCAGGCTCTGCCTGCTCCAGCCATGCAAAGCACCCTTCCTCTTCTCTCACATCCTTCGGTCTTACCCCCGAAAAAGCTGAAAAGACCGTGCGCATAAGCCTATCTGCGGATTATTCCGAGGATGACGTTGCATATTTCTGCGAATGCCTCAAGGAGGGCGTTACGACCCTTGCAGGCGCGAGATGATCGTAGGGGCGACCATCGGTCGTCCGCTGTTTCTTTATCTTGATATGCGGACGTGCAATGCACGCCCCTACAATGCGGGAATTCGGTCCGCATTACATATCTACTCTATGGAAGTGGTTACATGAAATACAGCAAAGATCTCTTTGTTGATAATGTTCGGCAGTTGATCTTTTATGATCATGAGCCGGAGATCTCAATTCATCTGAAAAACGGCAACCGTTTTTTTGTTGTAGCATATAAGAACTACGTAGAATTAACCAAGGATACGCAGGACACTCTGATTCGTTTGGATAGCATAGAGGAAATATTCTCTCATTTCGCATTTGATGATGTTGATACGATCGAAGGCGATATTGATTTCGAGTTTCCCCTTTCGTCACAATCTGTGGTTGCTGACGGAAATTTATGGATCAACGCAGTTTCTCCCAAAGAAAACAAAAAATTCCCCAAATGGCTAAATGGTGGGGAAGGGGCTCATCACGAGGGGAAGATAAAAGATAAAGATAAGATATAAGGTAGAAAACCGTGCCGTTGCAGTCCTCGAGCGGAGGATTTCGGCACGGTTTTTGATTTTATTGAAAGACGGGACTCCCCTACGATTTGGTGACGGTGTAAACCGTAGGAGAGGAGCTTGCCTCCCGCGAACGCCTCATCCACCGCAAGCGGTCCCCCCTTCTCCCGCCGGAGAAGGCAACGGGCGGATATGGAATCCGCCCCTACCGGTTTTTATATTTAAAAAACTACCTTTATATGCGTGCCCTTACCCTGCTCACTTTCAAGCAGCACTTTTCCGCCGTGGTACTGAACAGCATGCTTTACGATAGATAATCCGAGTCCGGTGCCGCCCGTTTCCTTGGAATGGCTCTTATCTACCCGATAAAATCTTTCAAAGATACGGTTTTGATGTTCGGGGGCGATACCGATACCGGTGTCTTTTACGGAAATGACCGCACGGCCGTTATCCCTGCCGATCCCGATCTCAACCTTACCGCCGTCCACGTTATAGCGGATAGCGTTATCGCAAAGATTATAAATGATCTCGTAGATATAACGGCGCACACCGAAAACGGTTTGAGGTTCGCCTTCGACGTTAAGCGCAACGTTCCTCTTTGCCGCTGACGCCGCGAGAACCTCAACGACCTCTTTGGCAACTTCCGTAAGTTCAACCGTTTCGGTCGCAGGCTCGTTGTTTTCATCCATTTGAGAAAGCCGGATTATATCGTTTATAAGATTTACAAGCCTTATTGCTTCTTTGCGGATATTACCAACGAATCTGCCGGTATCCTCGGGCTTTACAAGTCCGTTTTCAAGAAGCTCCGCACTTCCGATGATGGATTGAAGCGGAGTTTTCAGCTCATGGGTAACGTTTGCGGTGAACTCCCTGCGGTTGCGCTCCGCAAAGGCGCGGTCGCTGATATCAAACGCAAGAATAACAGCGCCGAGAACCTTGCCCTCCGATGCAATGGCATTTACCGTAAATTGGTATTCACTTCCGTTTCTTTCTTCGGTATATCCGCCGTGTCCGCCGTCAAGGGCATTCCAGATCGCCTTGCTCATTTTGCTTGTGCGGTCAACAAGCAGAAAATCGCCGCCTTTTACATCTTTTTTAACGCCAAATATCTTCTTCGCCGCCGTATTCATGCTGAGCACCATACCGTGTTCGTCAAGAAGAACAAGACCCTCGTTCATCGAAGAAACGATCTGCTCGAACTCCTCCGATCTTCTGCGAAGGTCCTCCATCTGAGACTTTATCTGCTTATGCTGCTTGTGCAGCTTTGTAAGTATCGGCGCAAGCTCTTCGTACGTACTGTTTTCCGCGGGGTGTTCAAGATCAAGCTGCATCAAAGGCTCGGTCACTTTTCTTGCCATAGTATGCGACAGTATGACGGCAACAGCACACGCAAACAGAACGATGGCAGCAATTGCAGGCATCATTCCGATCATCAAAGCACCTATCGTAAGTCTGCTAACCGATATACGAAGCACATCGCCGTTTTCAAGGAGCACCGCCTCGTAATAGGTCTTTTCCGCCAGAGTGTATGAGTTTCTTATGCTGCTGCCGAATCCGCAGCTAAATGCTTCCGATATCTCCTCGCGGCCCAAGTGGTTTTCCATCTCGCTTGCTTTTGCCTGAGTATCGTAGAGGACCGTTCCGTTGGAATCGACCACGGTAAAACGGAATGCGGTAGAATCAAAGCTTTCAAAATACTCTACTCCCACCTCATTGACCGTATCGGCAACGAGGGAAAGCTCTGCCTTCAGCTGTTCTATCTGCGAGGTATTAAAATATGTATACAGAAAGCTTGTTGCTATACCGATACTGGCGAGAAGCACCACAAGCGCCACGGTAAATATAGAGCGAAAGATCTTTTTTGTCATACTTCCGTCTCCAACCTATACCCGACCCCGATAACGGTCTTTATCTGAGCGCCGGAGTTCCCCAGCTTTTGGCGAAGGGTCTTGATATGCATATCAACGGTACGGGTCTCGCCGACGTAGTCCGTGCCCCAGATCTCGCTCATCAGCTTATCTCTTGAAAACACCATGTTCGGATTCTGCATAAAAAGCCTGAGCATCTCAAATTCTTTATGGGTAAGCTCAACCTTTTCACCGTCTGCGATGACCTTATGCTCGGTTTCCTTTAACGTGATATTGCCTACCGTAATACCGCCCGTTGCTTCTTCCTTTGCGGTACGGCGAAGCACCGCTTTTACACGGGCAACCATCTCCATAACGCCGAAGGGCTTTACAAGGTAATCGTCAGCACCCAAATTAAGGCCGCCTATCTTATCCATCTCGGTGCCTTTGGCAGTTGCCATAATTACCGGAATATCTTTATAAGCCGCTTCGCTACGAAGCTTAGAAAGAACCTGAAGTCCATCCATTTCCGGCATCATAATATCGAGGATGATAAGCTCCGGTTTTTCGGTTTTTAATGCTTCAAGCATAGAAACACCATCGGCAAAGCCACGGGCTTCAAAACCCGTCTGCGTGAGTGTATAGACCTCAATTTCACGGATGGTATTGTCATCATCAACACACCAGATCATAGTTGATCCCCCTTATAATGCTTTTGATACGGCTTCTTCTAAATTATAGTATATTATTCGGTCAATTGCAATGCAAGTTACACATCAAACAAAGGAAAGATACTTTTTGGTATATTCCGTATACTTCTCTCTGTAGAAATCGCTGTCGCTTCTTATCAGTTTAAGCGATTCGTGGAGATTCATATTCTTGTTTTTAGAATCTATAACGCATCCCGCAATATTGGAGCAGTGGTCGGACACTCTTTCCATGTTGGTAATAAGATCACTCCAAACAAAGCCTGCTTCAATACCGCATTCACCTATACGCAAGCGGTCGATATGACGGCTGCGGAGAAGCTCCTTCATTCTGTCTATGACCTGTTCAAGCGGTTCAACGAGATTAGCTCTGTCCGGATCATCCTCCGAAAAAGCGTTAAATGAGATACTTACTATCTCAAGCGTTGCCGCACAAAGCGAATCCATTTCTGCTTTTGCGGCATCTGAGAACACGATGCCTTTTTCGCGCATTTCTTCTGCGGATTCAAGGATGTTTACAGCGTGGTCGGATATACGCTCAAAGTCGCCTATGGCTTTCAGTAGCATTGATGCCATTGCACCTTCGGTTTCATTCAGTTGCTTCATACTCAGCTTAACGAGATAGGTGCCGATAACGTCCTCGAGATGGTCGGTCTTATCTTCCGCTTCGCGTATAGCCTCTGCTTTGGCTTTGTCATAAGTACCGAGACATTCCACGCTGCTTCTGAGTGCATCGGTAGCGATCTTCGCCATATCGCATGTGAGGTTGTGTGCGCATTCGAGTGCGATCGCAGGCGTAGCAAGCAGTCTTTCATCAAGCTCGGACGTTTTTTCGGGCAACTTTGAATCGGGAACGAGTTTATATGCCAGCTTTTCAAGGAGGCCCGACATAGGTAGCAGGAGCAAGGTGCATACAATATTAAAGATGGAGTGTGCCGTTGCAATACCCGCAAAAGAAGCAGCTTCGTTTAACAGAACCGGCGCAAACAGCACATTGACGAGCGAGAATACAATGAGACACACAACAGTTCCTATGATATTAAAGGACAAATGCACAAGCGCCGCACGTCTTGCGTTCTTTGTTGTACCAACAGAAGAAATCATTGCTGTTACACAAGTACCGATATTCTGTCCCATAATGATCGGGATTGCCGCGCCGTAGGAAACGGCACCCGTAGCCGCAAGTGCCTGCAAAATACCGACGGATGCGGAGCTGGACTGAATAATGGCAGTAAGAATCGCACCGGCAAGTACACCTAAGATAGGATTCTTAAACATAATAAACAGTTCTCCAAACGCAGGAACGTCTCTGAGCCCTGCAACTGCACCGGTCATCGTTTCCATACCGAACATAAGAGTTGCAAAGCCGAGAAGCACCATACCGATGTCCTTTTTCTTGTTGCTCTTTGTGAACATAAAGAGCACGATACCGATAAGCGCAAGAACGGGTGTAAAAGAAGAAGGCTTCAGAAGCTTCAGGAACATATTACTGCCCGAAATACCGCTGAGACTGAGGATCCAAGCAGTAACGGTGGTGCCGATATTTGCACCCATTATAACGTGGATAGCTTGCTTTAAGGTCATCAGCTTGGAGTTTACAAAGCCGACGACCATTACGGTTGTTGCTGAAGAGCTTTGGATAACGGCGGTAACGCCGAGACCGGTGAGAAGACCCGCAATTTTGCCCGAGGTCAGCTTGCCTATCATTATTTCAAGCTTACTGCCTGCGCTTCGCTCCAGCGCATCGCCCATCAGATTCATTCCGAAAAGAAACAAACACAATCCGCCAATGAGCGTAAGTACGTTAAAAATGTCCATTAAAATAACCTCTTTACACGATATTTTCCATTCTTTTGCATTATATCGATATTGTAGCGCAGGATTGTAAAATCGGTCATCACTCCCGTGTAAAATCCGTGTAAAATAAAAAAACGCCAAATGCGTGTCATCCTTGAGCGAAGAGAATGATCCCGCATTTGGCTGGTTTTGTTTTAAGACATACCTGCCGCAGAGAATTTTTCCGTAGACGAGGCGCGGACATAAGGCGCAGACGATGCCGTACTTGCGTACGGCGAGATTGTGCCTTGTGCCCTGCAACGATGTATACGGGTAAATTATCAAGGCAGGCGCCAATCTATTCCGCCGGAAAGTTCGGAAGCTCTTGAAAAATGCCTGCAGCCGAAAAATCCGTTGTAGGCAGACAAGGGTGATGGGTGTGCGGCGGTGAGGATATGATGCGCAGGGTTTGTGATGAGCTCTGCCTTTTTCTTTGCAAAGCCTCCCCACAAGAGGAACACTATCGGCTCCCTTCTCTCGTTTAACAGCTCTATAACGCGGTCGGTAAATATTTCCCACCCTTTACCGCGATGGCTTGCCGCCGCGCCGCCGCGCACCGTAAGCACGGCATTTAGCATCAGCACCCCGTTTTTTGCCCAAGGGGTAAGATCACCCGTTTTAGGCATAGGATAACCAAGATCGGCACAATATTCCTTGAAGATATTAACAAGGCTCGGCGGCGGAGGCACACCGTCCTTTACAGAAAAGGAAAGTCCGTGCGCCTGGTTTTCCCCGTGATAGGGATCCTGCCCGATTATAACCGCCCTAACCGCGTGATAATCCGTGAGGCGGAGCGCATTGAAGATATCGTTCATTTTGGGATAAACGGGAAAAGATGGGTTTGCATATTCCGCTTTTAAAAACTCCCGCAGCTGCAGATAATATTCCTTTTGGAACTCGTCTTCGAGAAGCTCGTCCCAACTGTTATCGAGATGAACCATACCAATTCCCTTTCATATAAAACTGTAGGGCGTGGCTTGTCTCCCACCGTTTTTTGCGGCGGGAGCAAGCCCCCGCCCTACGCAGAGGTCATAGTTTTTTAATTATTTCAACATTCCTGCAAGAATAGACTCAGCTGCGATAAGAGCATCCTTGACTTTGGCGAGATCCTTACCGCCGGACATAGCGGAATCGGGGCGTCCGCCGCCGTTACCGCCGCAGATAACGCTTACCTGCTTGCAGAGATTGCCTGCATGTGCGCCCGCCTTAACGGCATCGGGACCGCAAGCGGCTGCAAAGTTGAGCTTGCCGTCGGAAACTGCGGCAAAGAGTGCAACGCAGTCGCTGTGCTCGGCTTTTATCTTGTCGCACAGTGCGCGTGCGGCATTTGGCTTCATATCTATCTCAGCCGCGATGAGACAAACGGAGCCGACCTGCTTCTTGTTTGCAAGAATGCCGTCAAGCTTAGCGGCAGAAAGCTTTTCGTTTGCAGACTCAAGCTCGCGCTTTGCTTCCTTGATCTCTGCCTGAAGGGCATTGATACGGCGTACAAGATCGTTTACGGAAGTAGCCTTTAATTCCTTTGCGGCTGCAACGAGAATATCATCTTTTGCATTAAGCTCGGCAAGAATGCCAAGGCCGGTAGTACCCTCGATACGGCGTACACCTGCGGCAACGGATGACTCGGAAACTATTTTAAAGAGGCCTGCCTTTGCGGTGTTATCAAGGTGAGTGCCGCCGCAAAGCTCGGTAGAGAAATCTCCTGCTTTTACCATACGGACAGTGCTGCCGTACTTTTCGCCGAACAGCGCCATGGCACCGGCCTTCTTTGCGCTTTCTATATCGGTCTCGGTGGTAACGACTGCCTCGCCGCGGAGGATCTCACCGTTTACAAGCTCTTCGATCTGCTTGAGCTCGTCGGGAGTAACAGCGGCAAAGTGGGTAAAGTCGAAGCGTACACGCTCAGCGTCTACGTAGGAGCCTGCCTGCTCAACGTGTGTGCCTAGCACACGGCGCAGAGCCGCCTGAAGCAGATGGCAGGTGGTGTGGTTACGCGCGATAGCGGCACGGCGGTCTGCATCTATTTCAGCAGTGAGGGTGTCCCCGGCGCTGAGAGTGCCGGAAACGGCACGGCAGAGGTGGAGGTATATGCCGTCGGTCTTCTTGGTGTCGATGACCTCGGCAGTGAAATTATCGTTATAAAGCTTACCGGTATCACCTACCTGACCGCCGCCCTCTCCGTAGAAGGAGGTTTTGTCAAGCACTACGGTGAACTCGCCCTCGGTCACCATATCAAGCTTATCGTCGCCTGCGATAATGCAAAGGACCTTTGCATCGGTCTTTGCGGAGGAATAACCGCAAAACTCGGTCTTGGGAAGATCGGCAAGATAGGACTTGGAGCTTTCTGACCAGCCGCCGATATTTGCGCGAGCGGCACGTGCACGTGCGCGCTGCTCGTTCATAAGAGCGGTAAAGCCCTCCTCGTCAACGGAAAGACCGGCATCCGCCACTATCTCGCGGGTGATGTCGATGGGGAATCCGAAAGCATCGTGAAGCTCGAATACTCCTGCGGCAGGAAGTGCGTTTCCGCCGGAAGCCTTGGTATCGGAGATAAGCTTGTTAAGGATAGAGAGGCCGGAGTCTATCTTCGCGTTGAAGCGCTCCTCCTCCATTGCAATGACCTTCTTGATGTACTCGCGGCGCTCCTCAAGCTCGGGGTATGCGCCTGCGTTCTGATTGATCATAACGTCGCAGAGATCGGCAAGAAATGCGCGCTCAATGCCGAGCAGACGGCCGTGGCGTGCGGCACGGCGGAGAATACGGCGTAATACGTAGCCTCTTCCCTCGTTAGAGGGGAGGATGCCGTCGCTTATCATAAAGGAAGCTCCGCGGATATGGTCGGTAACAACGCGGATGGAGATATCGTTCTTCTCGTTTTCGCCGTACTTCTTACCTGCGTAAGAGCATACGGTATCCAGAATGTTTCTTACGGTATCGACCTCAAAGAGATTGTCTACGCCCTGCAGTACGCAGGCAAGACGCTCCAGACCCATGCCGGTATCAATGTTCTTCTGAACGAGGTCGGTGTAATTGCCGTTGCCGTCGTTGTTGAACTGGGAGAATACGTTGTTCCAGATCTCCATAAAGCGGTCACAGTCACAGCCGGGCTTGCAGTCGGGAGAACCGCATCCGTACTTGATACCGCGGTCGAAGTATATCTCGGAGCAGGGACCGCAGGGGCCGGAGCCGTGCTCCCAGAAGTTGTCCTCGCGTCCCATACGTATGACCTTTTCTGCAGGAACACCGACAACCTTGGTCCATATCTCAAACGCTTCCTCGTCATTCTCGAAAATAGAGGGGTAAAGAAGCTCTGCGGGGATCTCCATACACTCGGTAAGGAACTCCCACGCCCAAGTGATAGCCTCTACCTTAAAGTAATCGCCAAATGAGAAGTTACCAAGCATCTCAAAGAAGGTTCCGTGGCGCGCGGTGATACCAACGCGGTCGATATCAGGCGTGCGGATACACTTCTGGCAGGTGGTCACGCGGCGGCGCGGAGGCTCCTCCTCGCCGGTGAAAAACTTTTTCATAGGTGCCATACCGGAGTTTATCAGAAGAAGGCTGTTATCGTTACGGGGAACGAGAGAATAGCTGGGCAGGCGCAGGTGGTTCTTGGATTCAAAAAAGGAAAGGTACTTTTCGCGCACCTCGTTAAGTGACATCCATCTCATAGTTAATACATCCTTTTATATAGCCGCAATGCGGCAAATTTATCTTTTTCTTTTGTGTTTTTTTCCTTGATCGCGCGAAAAGATCCACGCAAACAGCACGGAAACGAGCATAAAACCCGCATACACCGTTACACATATCGGTGCAACACCGCCCGATATGGCGGCAAAAGCAAGCATAACGCAAACGGCAGTACCGGAGGTTGAGAGAGCACAGGTAAAAGCCGATCTGCGGCAATAGAGCGCAGAGAACGTGCCGCACGCTGCGGCGGTAAGCGCGAGTGCGCAGTACGCACCAACGGAAACGTGCGCACCGGGATCATCCGTTGCGTAAACCGCGGCCGTTACAGCAAGCACGGAAATTACGGCAAAAACAGCCGTGGAAACAAACGCAAGTGACATACGGATAAGCACATCCGCCGCGGGCGGCAGGTCAGTGCCTCTCTTTTTTGTTTTTGTCATCTTCCCCTCCCGAAATAATGGTTTGTACATTATATTCGGTAAGGGGCAGGAAAATGATTATAATAACGTCAGGCTCCCTCCTTGAGGGAGCTGGCGCCGTAGGCGACTGAAGGAGTCCGCAGTTGCTTGTAATCTGTTAACATTTTTGTTTTCTAAAACAAATTACATTAAATCGATTACTCCTTCCACCGCAAGCGGTCCCCCTCCCTCAATGAGGGAGGCTCCCTTTAACCTATAGAATCTTCAGCTTTTACGTCAACACGTGCAACGGAAGACTTAAGAATACGGATTCTGGTCTTGTCCTTGCCGGTCTCGATCATGCAGGTCTCTTCTTTGATGCTGATGACCTTGCCGATTATTCCGCCGATAGTGGTTATCTCGTCGCCGACCTGAAGAGCGTTGAGCATCTGCGCCTTTTCCTTCTCCTGCTTTTTCTGGGGACGAATAACGATGAAATACATTGCAACAAAAATAACGACAAGCATAATAATGGTGCTCATACCGCCCATTGCTCCCATATTTGCGGTATCTGTTGCAGCTTCGTTAAGAAAATAAGAAAACATTTAAAAATCCTCCTAAGGGCATAATTTTACCTATACATCTAAACATTATAATATATGTCCCCCCCTTTTTCAAGGGTTTTATAAAATTTCATTCAGTTATGAGGCTTAACGCATAAAAAATACATCACGGATTTTGTGCAAAAGGGAGAAACGTCAAAACCTGTCGAAAAATGATTTACTTGCGTTTTTTATAATGGTAGAATGGTTCTGTAAAAATTTTTGTTTGGAGGAAGTATGAAACTTATCTACAACGTTAAAGACAGACCCAAGTTCGGACAGCTTATCGTTTTTGCAGTCCAACAGCTTCTTGCCATTATGGCGGCAACCATTGCCGTACCCGCGATAGTGGGTAACGGAATGTCCGCTTCCGCGGCGCTTTTCGGAGCAGGAGCGGGAACCGTAGTTTACCAGCTTTTCACCAAGTTTAAAAGCCCCGTTTTCCTCGGCTCCTCTTTCGCATTTATCGGTTCTATGTCTGCGGCGTTTGCAGGTGCCGCATCCATGTCCCTCGGCTATCTCGGCCTGCTTATCGGAGCACTGTTTGCCGGACTTGTTTACGTAATTATCGCCCTTGTCGTTAAGCTTGCGGGCGTTAACTGGATAAACAAGCTTATGCCCCCCGTAGTTATCGGTCCCACAGTCGCGCTTATCGGTCTCTCCCTTGCGGGCGCGGCAATCAAGGACGTGTTCTCCTACGGTCCGCAGGATGCAAACGGCGCATTTATTATGAGCGCTAACAGCTGCGTATCTCTTATCTGCGCACTCGTTACGCTGGCTGTCGTTATCATCTGCTCCGTATACGGTAAAAAGATGGCAAAGCTTATTCCCTTTATTATCGGAATTCTTGCCGGCTACGCAGTTGCACTCGTGTTCACCGTTATCGGCGTTCTTACCAAAAACCCCGCGCTTATGATAATCGACTTTGCGCCCTTCAAGGCGCTTGTTGACGGCGGCGTTTCTCTCAAGACCTTCCTTGCTGTTCCCGATTTCACATTTGCCGAAGGCTTCAAGGGCTTTAAGGATTTTGAAGCATCCTACCTTACAACCATCGCTGTTGCGTACATTCCCGTTGCTTTCGTTGTATTCGCAGAGCACATTGCCGACCACAAGAACCTCTCCTCCATTATCGAGAGCGATCTTCTTGAAGAACCCGGGCTCCACCGCACGCTCCTCGGCGACGGTATCGGCTCGTTCGTAGGCGCGATCTTCGGCGGCTGCCCTAACACCACCTACGGCGAGTCTGTAGGATGCGTTGCTATTACGGGCAATGCTTCCGTTGTGACCATTACCACTACCGCTATCATGGCACTGGTAATATCGTTCATTTCCCCCTTCGTTGCATTCCTTGATTCCATTCCCGGATGCGTAATGGGCGGCGTCTGCGTTACCCTTTACGGATTTATCGCAGTATCCGGACTCAAGATGATCCAGAAGGTAAATCTTGAGGATCACGCAAACCTCTTCACCGCTTCCGTTATCCTTATCACGGGTATCGGAGGAATGAAGATGGCGATCGGCAAAGTAACCATCACCGCTATCGCCTGCGCACTCATCCTCGGCATCCTCACAAACGTTCTCGTTTCCAAGGGCCGCAAGGAATAAGCGCGCGTACATGCGCAACTATGATTGCTAACGCAATCGTATCGTTCCGCAGAGCGGAATTTATAACTTTTAACACCCATCCCTGCAACGGGCGGATAACATGCCCGCAGATAAAAATTAAAAGATAATGAAGAAAACCGCCCGTGCACGTCATCCTTGAGGAAGCGAAGCGACCGAAGGATCACGCCGGGCGGTTTTCAACCTTAATTCTTCATTATTCATCATTCATTAAAAAAATCGGCCCCGCTGATGCGGACCTTATTTTTTATTAAGTAATTACTGCTTGTCAGCTGCCCATTCGTCGGCGAGCTTGGAGAGAGCAGTGTTGGTCTTCTTGAGGTAAACGTTAGCGGTCTTTTCCATCTTAGCGTAGGTGGACATCCAGTCTGCGTTGGAAGCACGGAACTGATAAATGAGGTTCTTGTTGATGTTAGCGGGCTGATAGAAGTAACCAAGGTCGTATACACGGTTCTGACGGATAATGTCAAGCATAGGAGAGCTTTCCTCGTCACGAACAACGGTACCGTTGAGGGTCTTATCGTAATATGCGGGAATGATGGTGCTGGAGGAGAAGTAGGAGATGGTCTCGAGAACCTTACCGAGGATCTCTACGTCATTCTGATGGAGAGGAGCACCGAGGAAACGTGCAGAGTAAGGAGCAACGGAACCGTAGTAGCTGTCTACGGAGCTGTTAGCCTTGAACATAGGAAGGATACCGTAGTCAACGTCCATATCACGGAAGGAGCTGGATGCAGTTGCGATGGTGCCTATGTAGAAGAGACCCTGGCTGTTTGCGAACATCTCGCGGCCGTAGAGAGATGCGGAGTCGTCCTTCCAAGTGCCGTTATCGGCAAACTTGACCTGATAACGGAGAGCGCAGTCTTCCTTGAAGAGGTTTACGTAATTGCTGAAAGCATCGTATACCGCCTCGGTACCGAGACCGAGAACAAGGTCGCCGTTATCATCAATGTAAGCACACTTCTCACCGGCGGAATGAACTACAGCGTAGATAGCATCGTCCCAAGAAAGAGCACCGTAAAGGTCCATATTGGTGAACTTATCGTCACCGTTGAGGTCCTGGGAGATCATTCTGGTGTATTCAGCGAACTTATCAAAGGTCCAAGCGCCGTTCTCTACAAGAGTGTAGAGATCGTTGATGCCCTTTTCTTTAGCAAGCTCCTTGTTGAATATGACAGCAACGCAAGCATCGATACCGTCGATGGAATAGTCACCTACAAGGAAGAAGAGAGTGTCCTTAATGGTAAGGTCCTCAACAACAGACTGATCCCAGTAGGAAGCGGTGAAGTCGAGGTGAGGAACAGCCTTCATATCATAAAGAGCGCCGTTCTCTGCAAGCTTGGTCTGGTCGTATGCAGGGAGTACAACGAGGTCGTAGGTCGGGTCGCCTGCGTTCTTTGCCTGCAGCATTTTGCTGTAACCCTGAGGAGAACCGGTGGTATTTGTACCCTTGATGATCTCGGAGGTAATGGTAATGTTGAACTTTTCTTCTACAAGGGAATTTCTCTTGTACTTAGCCTCATCAAGCACAGAGCCGGAGCCCTCGGTATAGGTAAAGTCACCGGAAGAAAAGAAGTTGTCAAGGTACACTTCGTATACCATAAACTCATACTCTTCGAGGTCTTCATCTTCGATAGCAAAAGGAGCAGTGGTGTCAGCAGGAGGATCGGTAACGTCTCCACCGGGATTGGAAGGATCGGTCACTGCAGGGGTGGTGGTGTTTCCGCTTTCGCCGCCGCAAGCAGCAAAAAGGAGAGTGGTGGACAGCATAAGAACTGCCAAAAGCAATGATAAAGCACGCTTCTTCATAGTTTTTTCCTTTCATAATAAAATACAAATCGAATTTCCCGGTAAAGATCCGAAAAATTCGCATTTATTTACGCATATATTGTACTACAAAAACAATTCATTGTCAAGATTACATAATTACAGCCGCAGTTTTTCGTATACTGCGACAAAACATTGAGTAGTTTTTTATGAAAACGGAACAATTCACGGTAACTTTTTTGATAAAAAAGTTTAAAATTATTACCTTGATGTTTATTTTCCGAGAGAGGCGCGCCCGCAGGAATGAATAATGAATGATCAAGTCAAAAAACCGCCCGTGCATATCATCCTTGGGGAGGTAAAGAGGCCTAAGGATCCCGCCGGGCGGTTTTGAATCTTCATTATTCCTCATTCATCAAAAAACCCGGCTCCGCTGTTGCGGAGCCGGTTTGCCTTATGTAATTACTCAGCTGCCCATTCATCGGCGAGCTTGGAGAGAGACGTGTTGATTTTCTTGAGGTACACGTTAGCGGTCTTTTCCTTCTTAGCGTAGGTGGACATCCAGTCCGCGTTAGCTTTACGGAATTGGTAAATAAGCTCCTTGTTGATGTTGCCGGGCTGATAGAAGTAACCAAGGTCGAATACTCTGGTCTCAAAAATGAGATCAAGCATAGGGGAGCTTTCCTCGTCACGGACAACGGAGCCGTTAAGGGTCTTATCATAGTACGCGGGAACGATGGTGCTGGTGGAGAAGTAACCGATGCTCTCAAGCACCTTGCCGGTCACCTCTATATCGTTCTGATGAACGGGAAGTCCGAGGAAGCGTGCGGAGTAAGGAGCAACAGAGCTGTAGTATTTATCAACACCGGAGTTTGCCTTGAACATAGGAATGATACCGTAGTCCACGTCCATATCACGGAAGTTGTTGGAAATAGAGCCGACGGTGCTGAGGAAGAAGAGTCCCTGGCTGTTGGAGAACATTTCCAGTCCGTACTTGGATCCGGAGCTGTCTGTCCAGGTTCCGTCTTCCTTGAACTTGACCTGATAACGGAGGAAGCAATCTTCCTTAGAGAAGTTTACAAAATTGTTGTATGCGGTGTAAGCAGCCTCGGAGCCGAGACCGAGAACAAGGTCGCCGTTATCGTCAACGTACGCACACCTTGAATTTGCGGAGTGAACTATAGCGTAGATAGCATCGTCCCAGCAGAGTGCACCGTAAAGATCCAGATTTGTGAACTTATCGTCACCGTTGAGATCTTCGGAAACAAGTCTGGTATATTCCTGGAACTTATCAAAGGTCCACTTACCCTCGTTTGCAAGTGTGTAAAGATCGTTTATTCCCCTCTCCTTTGCGAGTTCCTTGTTAAAAGCAATTGCAACTACGGCAGAGAAAGAGTTGATAGAGAAGTCTCCCGCAAGGAAGAAGAGAGTATCCTTGATGGTCAGCTCCTTTACTCCGCTCTGATCCCAGTATTCGGATGAAGTATCAAGATAAGGAACAGACAAAAGGTTATAAAGACCGCCGTTTTCAGCAAGCTTAGTCTGATCGTATGCTGGCATAACTATCAGATCATACGTAGCGGTGTTTGTGTTCTTTGCCTGCAGCATTTTGCTGTAGCCCTCAGCCGAACCGGTGGTGGAGGTCGCCTTTGCCGTATCCGTAGCCAACACTATGTTGAACTTCTCCTCTACGAGAGAGTTTCTCTTATACTTTGCTTCATCAAGCACGGTGCCGCCTTCTTCAGCATATACGAAGTCAAAAGAAACCACATCGGTTCCGAACTGCACCTCGTACATAAGAAATTCGTAGCCGTCCATATTCTCATCGGGAATATCAAGGCCTGCGGTCGTATCCTCGGGCGGATTTGTGGCATCAGCACCGGGAGCGGGAGTGCTACCGTCGATCGCTGCGGGAGTGGTGGTGCTTGGGGTATCACCGCCGCAAGCAGCAAACATAAAAGTAGTGGACAGCATAAGAGCTGCCAAAAGCAATGATAGCGCGCGCTTTGTCATAGTTGTTTCCTTTCCTTAAAATAATAATTCCGTTTTCCCGACACTTCGGGAACCATTATCTTTATACAATATAGTTTACTATAAAACTTTTTGACTTGTCAATATTACCTAATGGACATTATTATTAGAATTCTTGACAAAAGAGAAGGAACGTTTCGCACAATTCCGCCGTTTGCGCCTCGCTTCAAAAAAAAGCACAGCATAGATTGACAACGCGGAGAATATTGAGTATAATTAAGTATTAAAAGTACTACTCGGAGTTTTTATATGGATTTCATAAACGAAGCCGCAAAGCTGTACAGAAAGACCGCAAGGGAGCTTTACAATTTTTCAAACACGGTCGAAAAGCAGGGCAGAAAAGCCGCTGATCTTGCTTACCGTACCGCAAAAAAAGCGGCAAAGGAGATAAAAGAGGACGTTAACACCGTAAGAGAGCGTGACCCCGCCGCAGGCTCGGATCTTGAGGTCCTGCTTCTCTACTCGGGTTTTCACGCCGTACTTGCCCACCGCGCCGCGCACGCATTACACAAAAATGGCTATACGCTTGCCGCGCGTGCGGTAAGCCAAGCGGCAAAATTCGTTACCGGCGTTGAGATACACCCTGCCGCAAAGATAGGCAGACGCCTGTTTATCGACCACGGCTGCGGAGTTGTTATCGGCGAAACGGCGGAAATAGGCGACGACTGTACCATCTATCAGGGTGCTACCCTCGGCGGCACGGGCAAGGACACGGGCAAGCGCCATCCCACCCTCGGCAACAACGTTATGGTAGGTGCAGGCGCAAAGGTCCTTGGCCCCTTTACCGTAGGCGATAATGCAAAGATAGCTGCAAACGCTGTCGTGCTTCACGCCGTTCCCTCCAATTCCACCGCCGTAGGAATCCCCGCCAAGGTCGTATCCGTAAACAACAAGCGCGTGCCCGACCTTGACCAGATACATATCCCCGACCCAGTAATGCAGGAGATATGCCGTCTTGAGCACCGCTTATACGAGCTTGAAAAGAAGATTCACGAAACAGAAACCACCGGAAAGGACGAGTAAAATGGATATCCGTTTATATAATTCACTGACAAGAGAAAAGGACGTTTTCGTTCCAAACGAGCCCGGCAAGGTAAGTATGTATACCTGCGGACCTACCGTTTATCATTTCGCGCACATCGGTAATCTGCGCACGTATATTATGGAGGACGTGCTGGAGCGCACGTTCGGCTATTTCGGCTACGACGTGCACCGCGTTATGAACATCACGGACGTCGGCCACCTTACAAGCGACGCCGACGAGGGCGAGGATAAGATGCTCAAGGGCGCAAAGCGCGAGAAGAAGACTGTGCTCGAGATAGCAAAGTTCTACACCGACGCATTCTTCGAGGACTGCCGCAAGCTCAACATCAAATGCCCCGAGACCGTCGTCCCCGCAACCTCCTGCATCGACGAGTTCATCAAGGTAATTGAAAGCCTGCTTGAAAAAGGCTATGCGTATATTTCCGAGGGCAACGTATATTTTGACACCTCAAAGCTTGAAAACTACTACGTTTTCAACGATTTCCGCGAGGAAGACCTTGCAGAGGGCGTGCGTGAGGGTGTTGAAAAGGATAACGCAAAGAGAAACAAGACCGACTTTGTGCTTTGGTTTACAAAATCCAAGTTCGAGGATCAGGAGCTTAAATGGAACAGCCCTTGGGGTGTAGGTTATCCCGGCTGGCATATCGAGTGCTCCTGCATCTCTATGAAGCACCTCGGCGAATACCTTGACGTACACTGCGGCGGAATCGACAACGCATTCCCCCATCACACCAACGAGATAGCGCAGAGCGAGGCATTCGTGGGACACAAGTGGTGCAACTATTGGTTCCACGTGCTCCATCTTAACGATGCAAGCGGAAAGATGAGCAAGTCCAAGGGCGAGTTCCTTACAGTATCTCTGCTGGAGAGCAAGGGCTACGACCCGCTTGCATACCGCTTCTTCTGCCTTGGCTCTCACTACCGCAAATCCCTTACCTTTACCTACGAGAACCTTGACAACGCAGTAGCCGCTTACGAAAAGCTGGTCTCTCGCGTTGCCGCGATCAAGGACGAGGGCGAGGCAGGAGGCGAAGGCGCCGAGAAGTGCCGCGAGGCGTTTATGGCGGCGCTTGCAAACGATATCAACACTTCCCTTGCAGTCACAGCGCTTTACGACACCCTTAAAGCAGACATCAGCGGCAAGGCAAAATTAGCGCTTATAGCAGACTTTGACCGCGTGCTTGCCCTTGACCTTATAGGCGCTGCAGACCGTTTGAAGGAAAAACAGTCAAAGGAAGAGGAAAAAGCAGCAGACAATGCCGACCCACGTACCGCTTACATTCTTGAGATGATCGAAAAGCGCAAGGAAGCAAAAAAGGCAAAGAACTACGCCGAAGCTGATGCCATCCGAAATCAGCTTGCAAGCGAGGGTATTACTCTTATTGACACTCCCGAGGGAACAAAATTCAAGATCGAGGGCTGAGTATGTGTAACGGGCAGACCGAAAACAGCACAAAGCGCGGCAGATTTATCGTTATCGAGGGTATTGACGGCTGCGGAAAGACCACACAGGTAAAGATACTCAAAAAAAGAATAGCCGCGGACGGCGGATATGCTTTTATTACAAGCGAGCCGACCTGCAAGGCAAGCCACACCCCCACGCGTGCAGGCGCGCTGCTTGCTTCCGTGCTTAAAGGAAAAACTAAAATGCCCGATTCCGCGATCGCAGGACTTTTCCTTACGGACAGGATAATGCACAATAAGGACGAAAAGCTTGGCATCGAAGCTCTGCTTGCCCGAGGCTCGGACGTTATCTGCACAAGATATTACTACTCCTCGCTCGTTTATCAGGGCACACCCGAGCTTTTCGACTGGGTGTTTGACGCCAACTTCAACTGCCCCGATATCCGCACACCCGACGTGTGCATCTTCCTTGATATCGACCCCAAGGTAAGCCACAGCCGCGTGATGGGCAGAAGCACCGAAGCGGAGATATACGAGCAGAATACCGAAATGCTTGTAAAGGCAAGGGAAAAATATATCGACGTACTGACAAGGGTAAAAGCTGCTCGCCCCAAACAGCGGATCGAATTCGTTGATGCTTCGGAAGGCATAGACGAAATATCCGATAGGATATACGAAATAGTAAAAAGCATAGAAATATGAAGAAAAACCCGCCCTGCCGCATAGTCACCGTTGCGGCAGGGCGGGTCTTATTTTAGGTTCGGCAGATCTTTTTCGTTTATTCCTCTACTGTACTTAGGTCGGCAGTTACGGTAAGAGTGCCGCTTTCCGCACCCCAGGAGTCGACCGCGGCAACGGTTATCAAGCAATTTACCTTAGCAAGAGGAACCCTGAACTCCAAGGTATCCAGCATATCCTCGACCTGCGCACGGCAGATGAAATCGGAAAGCATTAAATACTCGCTGATTGTTTCACCGTTCTCGGAATTGGTTACGGTTATTCTGTAATGGTGAACGAAATCGTCATCCGTTGCGGCGGGAACCGTAAGCGTTACGTCGTAGGCATTTCCCGTATACTCTGCCGCAAGCTCGCCCTCAAATATGGGTGCGGCATTTGCCGCCTCGCGGAGATCGCGGCGGTAGGAATTGAGATGAGAATCATCTGCCTTGGGATAAGTAAGCTCCCAAGGGCTCTTTATGGTCTGATACTCTTGATTGATCTCGACCGTCTCGTCATAGCAGGGGAAGAGAATCCTTGTAATACGGACATTTCCGCTTGCATCTACCTGAACGTAATGTCCTGTTGAAATGTAAGTGTTGTCGAGAACGGGGTTTTCGTCATTCACGTGGTTGTAGTAAACGTCAAGCTCAAGCGACGTGTTCGCAACCGCACCGCAGTTTACAGAGGTGAAGCTGTCCTGCATTATGCTGCGCTCGTCGAATATGGGAGTGTGCGTATGTCCGCTGAACACCATAACCTGAGGATACTTTTCAAGTATAGGCGCAAGCGTGCTGGAACGCCATCTCTCGCTTCCCTGCTCATACTCATCCTCTGTACCGTATGTAGTATCCGTAACGCCTGCGTGAGTTATTATAAAGACGTATTTATCGGGAGACTGCGAGGTTATCTGCTCGAGCTTTTTATCCACCCACTCAAGAACGGTATCGTCAAATTCGCCGTACGCCATACCCGATCTTGAAATTGCATCGAGAATGAGGAAGTGGTAGCCGTTTACTATCGAATGGCGGTAGCCCTTTGCGGCATTGGTTTCAAAATCGCTCAGGTAGTACTCTTCGCCGAAATACGTTTCAAGCATTGCACTCTGGGAGGAATTATAGGAGCGTGTATCGTGATTACCGGTGCTGATAAGCACGTTCGTGCCTATCGAGGTGTCCGCGGTATATTCCTTCGTAATGCTTGCAAAGGTCCTCATCTCCGAATTTGCGGTATTATCTCCGCTTGAGAGATTGTGTATTATATCACCTGCAATAACGAGCGCGTCAATATCTCCGCCGGAGATATCAAGCAGCGACTCAAGCGCCTTGGGATACTTCTGCTTGTTTTCCTGCGTATGCACGCTGATATGCACGTCGGAAATAGCACCGAAGGAAAGCACCACGTTGTTTTCGTCAAAGGTGTCGGTCTTTTCAGCATCGTCGATATCGGGAGTTGCGGGGGGCGTGCCGATAATAAGATTTATTACCTTTTGCGCAAGCACCGCATCCTCTCCGCCGGCATCTATAAGATCGAGACAGAGCTTCTGCAGATTAACAGTCTCTTCGGCACCGAAATAGGTTACACGGGTGCCTTCTTCGGAATAGACCGCATAGGGGCGTGCAACAAAATCTGCGTCGCCGTAGGACATCTGCAGAGTTTGATCGTACTTGAGAATACCGCTGAAGGAAGCAAGCTCGTCGCCTGCGGCATAGCTGTAATAATTTACGGGTTTATCGCCCTCTCCGTCATACGCAACGGATCTGCCGAGGTTATCCTCGTGAAATTCGCTGATATATCTGATCTTAGAAGCATTTTCGGAACTTGCAAACATAAATCCAAAGCCGACGATTCCGTTTTCATCACAATTGGAAGCTATTTGCGAGGTCACACGCACTGCAGGAACCGCACCGTCATAAAGCTTAACTGCAAACTTGGGGTCCGCCTCGGTAAACAGCGAGGTGTTGATAACGGCAACGTGCTTTTCGTTATTGTAGCTTATGCCGGAATCGCTTGCGGTGTAGATTCCGGAGCCAGGCTCGGTTTCCGTATGCACTATCTCGTTTCCGAGATATACGGTCATTCCGCTTGCGGCAATGCTTTCGCCGTCAGTAAATATTTCGTACTCTACGCCCTCGCCGAAGCAGAAGTACGGCTCTATATCTGAATACTGAGTAATTGCGTTTATTACGGCAATATCCGCGCCCGCACCTACGTTGACGTAACAGCTTCCGTAGGCCGCACGGTCTGCCTCGGTTTCAAGGCTCGTTCCGGTTCTGTTGCCTATTTGAACGTTCTTAAAGGCACCCGCCTGAAGGTCTATTACCTGACTGCCTATACTGTTTCTGCCATTAATATTTGCATCTCCGTTATCTTCAATGGCGGAGGGGGCAAAGCCGGAAACTACGGAAAGCGTGGAGGGAACGTCAGCATCCGTGTTCAAGCCTATTCTTCCCGTTGCAGCAGCGCTTCCGCCGTAGCGGTATGCTTCACAGCTTTCATTCACGGTAAAGCTGCGGTTGTTGAGATATATTGCGGCTTCATTTGTTCTTATCGAGAACACCATATTATCAAATGCCACACTGTTATACAGCCACAGATTGCGGTATACCATATAGCACGCGCCCGAGGTCTCGCGGTAATTTACGCCCTGACCGCTCGGCAGAATCGCAGTGGTATCCGAGGTGATAGTAACCCTTCCGCCCGCATTCGAAGGCATCTCCGTACCGTTTCCGTAATTGCGGTTATTGAATCCGTCAACAAGCACCACGGTTCCGCCGCCCGCAAACTCGGAAAGGATGGAGAACGCGTTGTCAAAGGACTGTGCGGCGTTGCCGAGACGGTCGCCGAGGGCGGTATCGCTGCCCTTGAGAGAATCAAGGTAAATGACTGCCTTACCGTTTGCGTCAGTTCTGTACTCACGCTTGAAGCTGCATCCGTCAACGGAACAGGTCACGGTAGGAACGCCGTTAACGGTGTTATATTCAAGTGTGCTTCCCTCAGTGTTCGCAAGGTGGCTGCAAGTCTCCTTGGGTACGGAGCTAAGCGTGTCGTAACCGGAAACCGTGCTCTCGCCAAGGTCTGCATACACGTTGGACGTAAAGAAATCGGAGGAAAAGCCGTCTACGTTTATATCAAGCGCACTTCCGTCTGCCTTCTTTACGTTAATAAGCGTTGCATTTAATGTAAAACCAAGCTCATCCTGCTTGGGCACGTAATTGGGAAGCGTTGCACCTGAGGACAGAGCAGAACCGAAAAGCGGCATTGTTGAATCCTTGACCGTAAGATTCACAACGCCTGCCGCAACGGGCGCCGTTCCCGCGCCTGCCGCGCTGAGGCGGCGGCCGTAGAAGAGATAGAAGTTTTTGGCAAGTGAGACTCCGTCAAGCTTATAGTTTACGGTAGTAGTTGCCGCCATATCCGTGTTTGCCAGAACGGCAAAGCGCGTATAAAAAGCAGGCACGGTATCAAGCTGAGAGCCAACTACGTTAACGCTCGGCTCGCCGTTTACAAGGCCGCTGCCTATAATTACGTTAAGCGTTCCGTTAAGCGTTGCAGTTGAATCGGCAACGCAGGGATACGGAAGTATCGCCTGATAATCGCCCGTAAGGATCTCTATCGTTTGTACTGATGCGGCATCGCTGTTGAAGCGGCTGTTTATAATTGTAAATTTAGAAAGGTCGGTGGCATCGGAATCGTATGTAAAATTCACGTGCTTGCCTATTTTCAGGCTATAGCCGTTGCAATCGATATGAGGATTCGTCGGCGAGTTTGTGGAAAGGTCAATATGTATAAAATCAAAGGTGAGATTACAGCCGAGTGTGATCTTTTTATCATCGGTATAGCTTGTTATCTTTTGACCGAGATACAGCTTACCGGCATTCGTATAGTCATAGGACTTGTTCGCTTGAGTAACGAATGTGCCATTGTTTTTAACGGCACTTGAACCGCTTCCGTTAATTTCCCAGGTGTATGCAAGATTGGTAACGTAGACCTTGCTTGTGAACACCAGCTTTTCTCCGCCGGCCCAGTTATTCGTTTCTCCTGTAAAATCTATTGAAGCACTGCCCATCGTGCGCGCCTTTGTAAAAACAACGATTATTCTGTCAAAGGCTTTGCCCTCGGCATTTCCCGTGCCGTTTACCATATTTCCGGCAAAGCGGTCATCATAATAACCGAAATTGGTGCTTCCCGTATGGAAAACTACCGCATCGTTTTCGCCTTGTACTATACCCGTTTCCTCACTCTCCTCGGGGATAGCGGCGCTTACGTTAACAGCTCCGGCATACGGAATTATACCGATAAGCATTACGAAAGTAAGCAAAAGTGCAAAGATCCTGTTCGCGGCGAGCCTCTTCATTTCTCTTCCTCCTTAACCTATAAGCCAGCTGAGAAGGACTTTCGAACCTTCCGCACCGGTATCCGAATTTTGAGCAAGTGTTTTTACGGTCTCTGCAAAAGATACAAATTCAAGACGGGGAGATGCGTATTCCGTTTTTTTCATTTGACCCTCCAAAATATCCTATCTTAAAGTTATCTATTTTTTATTTTCCCTCTAAAGAGTTTCAGCTGTCAATACCGATAATTGCTCCCTTTTTGTCGTTTATTGCCTTCCCGCTCTCTCCCAACAAAAACCGCCCTGCCGCAGAGTTTTCATTGCGGCGCGCCACCGGTCATCCTCGAACGAAGCGAAGGATCTTGTGGTGCGCCGCAGCGAAGGAACTGCGCAGGGCGGTTTTTTATGATTTACCGAGCTCTTGATTTTATGAAATTAAGATCCACGGTATTCCTGACGACGTAAAATTGTTTTACAGACGAAGAAAGAAGCTGCGTCCGGGCGATAGCGTATTTTCATACGCTGAGGTCGTGCCTTGTGGCCTGCAACGAAATTAGGCGGAAGAATTTTTAAGGCAGGAGAAGGGTAAGAAGCACCTTCCATATCCTCTCGCAGGAGGATATGGACATTCTCTCGCGCGGAGTATGGATATCGTGCATATCGGCACCTATGGATA
>JAZQJQ010000085.1:0-24310 GCA_045541735.1 Eubacteriales bacterium | reverse complement strand
ACTGCTCATTATTACGGTAAAAACGGCAAAAAGAACGAGCTTAAGAACGAAAAGGACGCAAAGGCGGTCTATGACGCGGTTTCGGGTCAGACCTTTACCGTTACCTCGGTAAAGAAGACCGTTAAGCAGAGAAATCCCCTTCCTCCCTTTACGACCTCGACGATGCAGCAGGAAGCTTCAAAGAAGCTCGGCTTCAATTCGCAGAAGATAATGAAGGTCGCGCAGGAGCTTTACGAGGGTATCAATATCGGACACGAGAACGGCGGAACGCACGGTCTTATCACCTATATGCGTACCGACTCTCTCCGCATTTCCGAAGAGGCGCAGAAGGCTGTTTTTGCGTACGTTGAGGAAAAGTACGGCGAGAATTACCGTCCCGCAAAGCCGCACGCGTTTAAAGCAAATACAACGAATACTCAGGATGCACATGAGGCTATCCGTCCTACCGACGTGCGCATCGAGCCCGCGTCCATAAAGAAATATCTTACCCCCGACCAGTTTAAGCTCTATAAGCTTATCTGGGAGCGTTTCGTTGCAAGCAGTATGGAAAGCGCAGTCATGAACACCGTAAACGCGGAGTTTGCATGCGGAACCCACAGCTTCCGTGCAACGGGTTATACCGTTGAATTCCCCGGCTTCCTTGCTCTTTATGAGGAAAGTGCGGACGAAACGAAGAAAAATCAGAGAGAGCAGGAGTTCGTGACCACCCTGCCCCAGCTCACCGAGGGAGAGACACTTACTCCTTCCGAGATAAACGAGGTACAGCACTTTACCGAGCCTCCCGCAAGATTTACCGAGGCTTCCCTTATCAAGTTCTTTGAGGAGATGGGTATCGGCAGACCCAGTACCTACACTCCCATTATCTCCACCATTCTTCAGCGCGGCTACGTAAAACGCGAGGGTAAGAGCTTACGCCCCACCAATCTCGGCGAGCTTACCACCAAGATAATGGAGGAGAACTTCCCCAAGATCATGGATTACGAGTTTACCGCGCGTATGGAGAGCGACCTTGACGGTATCGAGGCCGGAAACGAATCCATGCAGAAGGTTCTCGGCGAGTTTTATGACGAATTCAAGGTATGGCTTGAGGAGGCATTTGCATCCATCGAAAAATACGAGGTGGAGCTTGCCCCCGAGGAGACCGATATAATCTGCGATAAATGCGGCGCCCGTATGATAGTTAAAAACGGACGCTACGGCAAATTTGCCGCTTGTCCCAACTACCCCGAATGCAAGAATACAAAGCAGCTCGGTAAGGACGGCAAGGAGGCGGAACCCAAGGAAAAACCCTCCCCGGTTGAAGGAATGAAGTGCGAGCTTTGCGGCGGAGACGTTGTGCTCCGTACGGGCAAGTTCGGCGAATTCTACGCTTGCGCCAACTATCCTAAGTGCAAATATACCAAGCAGAAGACCAAAGATACGGGCATCGTTTGCCCCGATTGCGGAGGCAAGGTGGTAATGCGCTTCGGCGGAAAGCGCCGTTCTGCATTCTACAGCTGTGAGAACTATCCCGATTGCCAATTCTCCTCATGGTTGCTTCCCACCGCCGAAAAATGCCCCGATTGCGGAAAAACTCTGTTTGTAAATAAGTCAAAGAACCGTCTCGTGTGCGGAGATAAGGCGTGCGGTTACGTCGCATCCGAGCCTCTTCCCGAGCAGATACCTGAGATAAATGAGTAATACCATAGATATTTACGGCGCAGGCCTTGCGGGTGCGGAGGCGGCGTGGCAGGCGGCAAAATACGGCGCTCACGTGCGCCTTTACGAAATGAAGCCGGAAAAACGCACTCCTGCACACACCTACGGCGGCTTTGCGGAGCTTGTGTGCTCCAACTCCCTGCGCTCCGACAGCCTTTCAAACGCCGTCGGACTCTTAAAAGAAGAGATGCGTCGCCTCGGCTCCATAGTTATGGAAGCGGCGTATGCGTGCCGTGTTCCCGCGGGCGGAGCGCTTGCGGTGGACCGCTTCGGCTTTTCCGATTATATAACCGAAAAGCTGAAGACCAACCCCAATATTGACATAATATCCGAGGAAAAGACGGACGGAATAAGCGAAAATCCGCTTATCATTGCAACGGGACCGCTTACAAGCGATCCGCTTGCCCGTTGGATATCGGGTGAGTTCGGCGCGTCTACTCTCAACTTCTTTGATGCTGCTGCGCCCATCGTCGATTTTTCCACCGTAGATATGGAAAAGGCTTTCTTTGCCTCGCGCTACGGCAAGGGCGATGCGGATTACATCAATTGCCCGATGGAGAAGGACGAGTATCTTGCTTTTCTTCGCGAGCTTCTCGGTGCGCGCACTGCCGAGCTTCATGAGTTTGACAGCGAGGCGCAGAAGAAGCCGAACGTTTTCGAGGGCTGTATGCCCGTTGAGGTAATGGCGTCGAGGGGTGAGGATACGCTTCGTTTCGGACCCTTGAAGCCTGTTGGTCTTCCCGATCCCAAAACGGGCAAGGAGTACTATGCCGTAGTTCAGCTGAGACGGGACGACAAGAACGGCACTATGTACAATATGGTCGGATTTCAGACACATCTTGCCATCCCCGAGCAGAAGAGAGTGTTCCGTATGATACCGGGACTTGAAAATGCGGAGTTTTTCCGCTTCGGTGTTATGCACCGCAATACCTACCTCAATTCCCCCGGACTCCTTGATAAGCATTACCGTGTTACCGATGGCAGACCGCTTTGGTTTGCAGGTCAGATGACGAGTGTTGAGGGATATATCGAATCTGCCGCAAGCGGTATGCTTGCAGGTATGGATGCCGCTTTTATGCTTAGAGGGGAAAAATGCCCCGACTTAACCGATAAGACTGCAATAGGAGCGCTCGGCTGTTACGTAAGCCGCGGCTCTAACGGCAGATTTGATCCGATGAACGTGAATTTCGGAATAATAGCACCCCTTGATAAGAGGGTAAAGGGCGGAAAAAAGGCAAAGAACGAAGCTCTTGCCGCCCGAGCGATCGAGATAGTTGACGGAATTGCCGAAGAGCTGGCAAGCCGTGCTTAAATGATTATGAAGATAGTAATCGACGTAATGAGCGGCGACAATGCTCCGGAGGAGCTTATCCGCGGCGCGATCGAGGCGGCGCAAGCGTTCCCCGCGGATATCGCCGTGTGCGGCAACGCGGAGATAATAGACACTGTGGCAAGGGATTGCGGTCTTGATCTCTCAAGATTGGAGATCTGCCACGCGCCTCAGGTCATCGATATGGAGGACAGCGCGCTCAGCGTTATGCGAGAAAAGAAAGATTCCTCCATGGCGCTCGGTCTGAAGATGCTTGCCGAGGGCAAGGGAGATGCCTTTGTTTCGGCAGGTAACACCGGTGCGCTCGTTGCGGGAGCAACGCTGATAGTAAGAAAAATAAAGGGAGTGCGCCGTGCCGCCATCGGAACGGTACTGCCCTTTACACCGCCGTTTTTGCTGCTTGATGCGGGTGCAAATCCGGAGATAAGTGCGGATGATGCTGTGCAGTTCGCCGTAATGGGCTCCGTTTACGCGGAAAAGATGCTCGGCAGGCATTCGCCGCGCGTCGGACTTTTAAATAACGGTGCAGAGCCGACCAAGGGCGGTGAGATGCGCGTAGAAGCCTATAAGTGCCTATCAGAGAACGAAAATATAAACTTCATCGGTAACGTCGAGGCAAGGGAAGTTCCGTATTCGCCCTGTGACGTGCTGGTTGCCGACGGCTTTTCAGGCAACGTGGTATTGAAGCTTTGCGAGGGACTCGGAAGTTATATGTTCGCCCGGCTAAAGGAAACGATGATGCAGGACGTTATAACGAAAGCATCCGCCCTTGTTATGAAACCTAAGCTTAAAAGGCTGAAGACCGAGTTTTCCGCATCAGAGTACGGGGGAGCGCCTCTGCTTGGTATCTCCAAACCCGTAATAAAGGCACACGGTTCTTCCGATGCGCACGCAATTAAAAATGCGGTAAGGCAGGCGATGACCGTTGTTTCCTCGGGCGTTATACCCGAGATGGCGCGTTACGCGGTGAAAAAAACGGAAGAAAGTAAAAACGACACGAAGGAAGGATAGATATGCTTCATTCCGAGGATTACGGCAAGCTTGAAACAAAGATCGGGTACGTGTTTGCGGATAAAGAAAAATTACGTCTTGCGCTTACGCATTCCTCGTTTTCAAACGAGCTGCCTGCGGGAGACCCATGGCATACGTTGTGCAACGAGCGCCTCGAGTTTTTAGGCGATTCGGTGCTTCAGCTTATATCTGGCGAGTATCTTTTCAGGGATCTTGCCCGCCGTCCCGAGGGCGAGCTTACAAAGCTCCGCGCTTTTGCCGTTTGCGAGGATGCACTTGATATATATGCCCGCGGGATAGGTCTTGGCGCTTATCTCCGTTTGGGAAAGGGAGAGGAAGCAACAAACGGGCGTGAAAGAAAATCCATACTTGCGGATGCGTTTGAGGCGCTTATAGCAGCAATGTATCTTGATGCAACGGAAACGGGCAAGGATGCACTTGCTACAGTAGGCGGATTCGTTGTTCCTTTCCTTGAAAAAAGGATAGAAGAGACAAAGGGCGGCGCTCTTACCTCAGATTACAAAACGGCGCTCCAGCAGATAGTGCAAAGCGTTGCGGGCGAGAAGCTTGAATACATAACGGTATCTGAAACGGGTCCCGATCACAGAAAGATATTCGAGGTAGAGGCGCGTCTTACGGGCAACGTCATCGGCAAGGGTGTCGGCAGATCGCGCCGCGAGGCGGAACAACAAGCGGCTAAAGAGGCGCTTCAATTATTCGGTCAGTTATGAAAAAACACGTAAACATTCCCGTATTTGTTCCTCATTTGGGATGTCCCAACGATTGCGTTTTTTGCGACCAGAGGCAGATATCGGGACACAAAAGCTTTGATATTGAGGGCGCGCGCAGGGAGATAGAGGAGATACTTGCGTGCGTTCCTGCAGAAGCCGAAAAGGAGATAGCCTTCTTCGGCGGTTCTTTTACGGGCATTGACAGGGGACTTTTCCTCAGCCTCTGCGCCCTCGGCAAGGAATATACCGATAAGGGCGGAGTCGGCAGCTTGCGCTGCTCGACCCGCCCCGATTACGTAAACGGCGCAATACTCGATCTGCTCACCCGTTACGGCTTTAATGCCGTGGAGCTTGGTGTGCAGAGCGCGGACGACGCCGTTCTTTCGCTTTGCAGGAGAGGGCATACGGTGTCTGACACGGAGCGTGCGTGCCGTATGATAAAGGAGCGAGGTCTGCGCCTCGGGGGTCAGATGATGATAGGATTACCCGGTTCAAGCGGAGAAAATGAAAGAAGCACTGCGGAATTTATCTGTGCTATGGGTGCGGATGAGGCGCGCGTTTATCCTACTGTCGTTTTCCCGAATACCGAGCTTTGCCGTATGTACGAGCGCGGGGAGTATATTCCGCTTGATGATGAGAGTGCAGCCGAGCGCACGGCGGACGTGCTGGAGATATTCGACAGGCACGGCGTAAGAGTACTGCGCGTAGGTCTTTGCGAAAGCGAGGGACTGAGGCGCGCTGTTGCGGGGCCGAGCGCTCCCGATATGGGGGAAAGGGCAATGTCCCGCGTTTTTCTCAGACGGGCATGCGAAGCCTTTACCGCTATCGGGGCGTGCGGAGGCGATGCGGTGATCGAGGTAGGAGTCGGGCAAACATCCAAAATGTGTGGCCATAGGAAAGAAAATACAAGGAAAATTAAAGAAAAATTCATATTTAATACGTTGAGGGTTATTGAAAAAACTGACATTATAGGATATAATATAAAAGTTAAAGTATTATCTGACAAATAAGCGAAGCATCCTTACAAGTCTTTACCCTCGGAGGTTGGAAATTGTATCTCAAATCACTTGAACTGCACGGCTTCAAATCCTTCCCCAACCGTACGCTGCTCAACTTTGAGCGCGGAGCTACGGTCGTTATAGGACCTAACGGAAGCGGAAAATCAAATATTTCCGATGCTATGCGCTGGGTGCTTGGAGAGATGTCCTCCAAGAACATCCGAGGCACAAAGATGGAGGACGTTATCTTCGGCGGAGCGGACACGCGCCGCCCTATGAGTTTTGCCGAGGTAACCGTTACCTTCGATAACAGCGATACGATGCACCGCATCGATTCTCCTTACGAGGAGATATCCGTAACGAGAAGATATTACAGAAGCGGAGACAGCGAGTATTATCTCAACCGCAAACAGTGCCGCCTGCGTGATATTCACGAGCTGTTTATGAACACGGGTATCGGCAGAGACGGATATTCGATCATAGGTCAGGGTAAGATATCCGAGATACTTTCAAAAAAGAGTGAGGACAGACGTAATATCTTTGAGGAAGCGGCAGGAATTGCAAAATACCGCTACCGCAAAAACGACAGCGAAAGAAAGCTTGCCGAGACTGAGGCAAATATGCTTCGTCTTTCCGACGTTATAACCGAGCTTGAAGCGCGTGTCGGTCCCCTTGAAAGAGATGCGGAAAAGGCGCGCAAGTATCTTGAGTTTTACGAGGAAAAGAAGCGCGCAGACGTTTCCGTATGGCTTTACGATACCGACAATATGAACAGCGAGGAGGAAGCAGCCGCCAAGGCGCTTGCCGTCTCCGCGCACGAGCTTGAAATGGCAGAAGACACCGTAAAGGGTCTTGAAAGGCAGTACGATAAGCTTTTCGAGGATGCGCAGAAGACCAAGCTTGAATCCGAAAAGCTGCTTGAGCAGATAAGGGAAAAGGACGGACTTATCGCCCGCCTGGAATCCGAATTCAAGCTTTCCGAAAACGAAACAGAGCATACTCTTGCGCTTATCGCCCTTGCGGATAAAGCAAAGGCAGACGGCGAGAGTGCCCTTCAAAAGACAGAAGCGGACATAAAGGACGCGGAAAAAGCATCCGAGACCGCCCGTGCGGAGATAACCCGCCTTGAAGCCGAGTATGCTATGCTTGCGGAAAAGCAGAGACTTACCGACGAGCGTATCGGCGGACTTAACACCGAGATCCGCGAGCTGCTTGAATCGCTTTCTGAGCTTGAAAAGATACAAAATGAGGGCGCTGTGCGCCTCGGCGTGCTTGAAAACGGTCTGGAGACCGACAAGGACGCGGAAAAGACCACTGCAGAGGAGATAAAGGTCCGCGAGGAGGAAGCGGAGCGCTTCTTCAGGGAAGCGGAGGCTGCCGAGAAAACCGTTAAAAAATACGAGGAGCGCGCGGAAAAATGCGCGCTTGATATAGCCGAGCTTGAAGAACTGAGAGCTTCTCTTGCGGAAAAGGAAAAAAAGGTAAGCACCGAAGCATACGGTGCCGCCGCAAGCCGCGACGCGCAGAAGGAGCGTGCCGATGCGCTTGAAAAGATGGAGGAGCATTTCGAGGGTTACAGCTCCGCCGTGCGTACAGTTATGCAGGATTACGCTAACGGCAGCTTTAAGACGGCGGGTAAGGTCTACGGACCGCTTTCAAAGCTTATTTTTGCAAGACCAGAGCATAATACTGCGATAGAGACCGCGCTTGCCGCAAATATACAGAATATCGTAGTTGATAACGAAGAAACGGCAAGGGATGCCATCTATTACCTGAAGCACAACAACGCGGGACGTGCTACGTTCTGCCCCGTCAGCTCCGTTACACCGCAGGAGGAGACTTACGAGCAGACTCAGGCTCAGAAGTGCAAGGGCTGTATCGGACGTGCGGACGAGCTCGTAGACTGCGATCCGATGTACCGAGATATACTTTCCCGCTTCCTTGCAAGAACGCTTATTTTTACAGATCTTGAGAGTGCTACCGAGGCGGCAAAGAGCCAAAAATACCGCATAAAGGCGGTAACGCTGGACGGACAGGTAGTCAACCCGGGCGGAAGTTTTACGGGAGGTTCCGTGCGCGGAGGCGGAAACGGAATGCTCTCGCGCCCCGCACAGATAGAAAAGCTCCGTAAGGGAGCGGATGCCGAAAACGAGCGTTACGAAAAGCTTACGGCTGAGGCAGGCGAGCTTACCAAGAAGATCTCCGAAGCCGAGCGCAGCGCCGCAAGACTGCGGGAGGACAGAGAGATGATGCTTGCCCTAGGCGGAGCGGAAAAGAGCTCTGTGGAGGCAGCGAAGGCAAAGGCTGAATCGGCACAAAGCATACTTAAAAAGCTCCGCGCCGATATGGACAGGATGTCCGATATGCGCGTAAATGCCGCGGCAGAAGCCGAAAAATTGCGCGCTGAAGCCGAAAAACAGCAGCAGACTATCGACAGCGTACTGAAGCTCCGTGAGGAAAAGTACGTTGCGCTTAATGCTGAGCAGGACGAAAAGGAAATGCTCAGGGAAAAGGAAAGCGCCGCACTTATCGCGCTTGCGGAAAAGAGAAGAGATGCGGAAAACATTACGCTTTCAAAGCTTAATCTCGATAAACGCGCAGATGAGATAGAGCGCGAGCTCGAGATAGGAGAGAGCAGAAGGGGAGAGTATCTCAGCACACTCCGCTCGCTTGAAGATGGCAGGAAGCTCAACCGCCAAAATGCAGAGAGCGTTATGAATATGCGGACCGCGCTTGCGGAGAACAGAAGCGCGCTTGAAGCGGACGGCACGGAATTTGAAAAGAGGCAGAACGAGCTTTACCGCCGCATTAAGGATAAGAATGCGGAAAAGGAGCTCATCTTCCGCACACATACCAAAAACGAAGAGAAGGCGCACAGGCTTACCGAGCTTCGCGAGCGCCTGACGGAGCAGCTTGCCGAGGAATATCAGCTTACTTATTCTCAGGCTGTCGCGCTCGGATATCCCAAGCTTACGGAGGAGACGAAGCCGGAGACGGTCGCACTCCAGAAGAAGCTGAAAAATCAGATGAAGGCACTCGGAAACGTTAACGTTTCCGCAATAGAGGAGTTTGCGCAGGTAAAGGCGCGCTACGACGAGCTTTCAACTCAGTATAACGATCTTGTCGAGGCGAGAACCAAGCTGACGGACTTTATCGCTTCCGTAGAAGGAGAAATGAAGCGCCGCTTTATTGATACCTTTGAACGTGTTAACGGCTTCTTCGGCGAGGTATTTAACGAGCTGTTCGGCGGCGGACACGCAGAGCTTCTGCTGACCGATCCCGAGAATATACTTGAAAGCGGCATCGACATAAAGGCGGCGCCCCCCGGCAAGATAGTAAAGAGCCTCTCCCTCCTTTCGGGCGGTGAGCAGAGTTTTGTTGCCATTGCGCTTCTGTTTGCGGTGCTCAAGGTAAATCCCTCTCCCTTCTGCATTTTCGACGAGATCGAAAGTGCGCTTGACGAGGTAAACGTTGCCCGCTTTGCGGAATATATCAAAAATTTCTCAGAGGAGACACAGTTCATCCTCATTACCCACCGCCGCGGAACCATGGAGGCGGCAGACCGTATGTACGGTGTAACGATGCCCGAGCAGGGCGTATCCAAGGTCATCTCCCTCAACGTGGGAGATTTCGACAACAAGAACGGAGATTTTTCTGATGGCATTTCTTGATAAACTGAAGGCGGGTCTTGCAAAGACCAAGAGCGCCTTTATGGGACAGGTAGATAACGTTATCCGCAGCTTTGTGAAGATAGACGAGGATCTCTTTGACGAGCTGGAGGAGCTGCTTATCACCTGCGACGTGGGTGTTGGCACTACCGAATATATCCTTGATGAGCTTCGCGAGAAGGTAAAGGACGGACGCTTAAAGGACCCCGAGGACGTGAGGGTTGCCCTTAAAGAGATACTCTGCTCCCTTGTTGGGGAGGGAGAGCCTCTTGATCTTTCTAAGTCTCCCGCCGTTGTTCTCGTTATCGGAGTAAACGGTGTTGGCAAAACTACCACCATAGGCAAGATCTCCTCCCATTTCGTCGGCGAGGGCAAAAAGGTCGTGGTCGCGGCGGCGGATACCTTCCGCGCGGCGGCAATAGAACAGCTCGGAGTATGGTGCAAGCGTGCGGGTGCGGATATGATAGCGCAGTCGGACGGTTCCGACCCTGCGGCAGTAGTATTCGATGCGGCGCAGGCGGCAAAGAGCCGTAAGGCTGATATCCTTATCGTTGATACCGCAGGCAGACTGCAGAACAAAAAGAACCTTATGGACGAGCTCTCCAAAATAGACCGCGTGCTTACGCGCGAGCTTCCGGACAGCAGCCGTGAGACCTTGCTGGTGCTTGATGCAACGACGGGTCAGAACGCGCTTTCTCAGGCAAAGGAATTTGCGAATGCCGCCGGAGTTACCGGACTTGTGCTTACAAAGCTTGACGGTACAGCAAAGGGCGGAATGATATTTTCCATCAGCCGCGAGCTCGGCATTCCCGTAAAATTTATCGGCGTAGGCGAAAAGGCGGAGGATATGCGCCCCTTTGATTCAAAGGAATTCGTCGCCGCGATGTTTGAGTGAGGAAAAGATGCACAATAAGGAAATCACCCTGCTGATAGCTACGAAAAACAGAAACAAGGTAAAGGAAATTGAAACCATTTTGGCGGAATTTTCGTCAAAAGAGGAAAATGCTTCCGTGCCCGCTTTGAAGCTTATCACGCTCGCAGACGCAGGCTTTACCGGAGAGATAGAGGAAAACGGCACTACCTTTGAGGAGAATGCCGCGATAAAGGCAAAGGCAGCCGCATCTCTCGGCTACATCTCCGTTGCCGATGACAGCGGGATATGCGTAAACGCGCTCGGCGGTGCGCCCGGTATATACAGCGCGCGATATTCGGGCGGAAGCGATGACGATAACAACGAAAAGCTTCTTTCCGAGCTTGCGGATAAAGAGGACAGAACGGCATATTACTACTGTGCTGTTGCGTGTGAATTTCCCGACGGCAGAGAAGGCTTTGTGTGCGGAGACCGTTGCGACGGTACCGTTATTACCGAATACCGTGGAAACGGCGGCTTCGGTTATGACCCTTTGTTCCTTTCCGCCGATCTCGGCAAGACGTTTGCCGAGGCGAGCGCCGAGGAAAAACATACCGTCAGCCACAGAGGCAGAGCGGTGAGAAGATTTGCCGCGAAGCTTTTTGAGATACTTCGCGGGGAGGAAAGATAATGGCAGCTTTAGAGATCACTTCAAAAGAAAGAGCATATCTCCGTTCGCTTGCCGTAGAGCTTGAAACCATATTCCAGATAGGCAAGGGCGGAATTACGGAGGAAACGGTATATCAGATCGGGAATGCGCTTGAAGCACGCGAGCTTATAAAAGCAAGAGTGCTGGAAAACAGCGGATTCAGTGCAAGGGAAGCAGGCGACGCGCTTGCCGAGGCTTGCGATGCTGCCGCCGTACAGGCGGTGGGAAGCAAATTCGTTTTGTACCGTCCATCAAAGAAAAACAAGAAGATTGACCTTAAAAACGCGGGAAAGTCCGCTAGATAAATGGCAGACAAGGTCAAAAGGATTGCCCTTTTCGGCGGAAGCTTTTCTCCACCGCACAAGGGGCACACGGAGGCGGCACTTGCTTTTATGAATGCCGTTTCGGCAGATGAGCTTGTTATAATGCCCGCGCGCCGGCATCCCTGCAAGGGCGGCTATTCGGAGGGAGAGGAGCACAGATACGAAATGTGCAGACTTGCATTTGAAAATGACCCTCGCTTCGGCGGAAAATGCCGCGTTTCCCGTATGGAGCTTGAAAGCGGCGGCGTGAGTTTTACTTATCTTACCCTCCGCCGTTTGAAAGAAGAGGCAGGGGAGATATATATGCTTGTAGGTGCCGACGTGCTTGCGGGTATGGAAAATTGGAAAAACAGCCGCGAGATATTTGAAAACGCGGCAATATGTTACGTCGGACGCGGAGAAAACGGCAGAGGCATTGCCGAAAGATACCGCAGGGAATACGGCGCAAGGATAACGGAGCTTGACGTGTGTGTGCCGTCCGTTTCCTCAAACGAGATACGCCGTGCCGTACGAGAGGGGCTTCCGCTTAACGGAGTGCCGTCTGCCGTTGCGGATTACATAATTACACACGCGCTTTACGGAGCAGAAGATGACCGATAACGAAAGATTTTCAGAAAAGGCGCTTGAAGAGCTCAGACGAGCGGTAATGGAAAGGATGAGCGCAAAGCGCTTTTCCCACACCCTTGGAGTAGAGAAAAAGGCGGAGGAGCTGTGTGCGCTGTTTGCACCCGAAAAAACGGGTATGATGCGTGCCGCCGCGCTGCTTCACGACATAACGAAGGAGCTGAAGACGGAAGAACAGCTTCTGCTTTGCAAAAAATACGGCATAGTGCCCGATGCGGACACGCTGGCAGCACCCAAGCTGCTTCACAGTCTTACTGCTGCGGCGGTCATACCGGATAAATTTCCTCAGTTTGCCGTCCCCGGGCTGATCCGTGCCGTTTCCGTACATACGGCAGGAGCCGAAGAGATGAATATATGCGACAAGATACTGTATCTTGCCGATTACATAGAGGATACAAGGACGTTTGAGGACTGTGTGCGTCTCCGTGAGTATTTTGATGACGGCATTGCCGTATCAAAGAACGCGGAGGAGAGGGAAGCGGCGCTTTCGCGCACTATGCTTCTCAGTTTCGATATGACGATAAAGGATCTGATCGGATCCGGTAAGCCGCTTGCGGTAGTAACGGTGCGTTCAAGGAACGCAATGCTCAGAGAATGCCGCGTATAACGGCGGAGAGGTTGTTATGGAAAACGAAAACAAAGATAAGATCAGTACTAAGGAGCGCGTAACAAAGGTGTTTGCGGCAATAGCCGGCAAAAAAGGACCCGAAAAACAAAACAGCGCAAGACCGGATTATCTGAAGGTCGTTTTGCTTGTACTCGTTGCCGTTACGATGGCCGCTATAGTTACGCTGCTTGCTGTCGGTGTATTTTACAGACCGGGCGTGGATACCGGAACGCCGTTTGATACAAGCAATATGACGAAGGATCCGGAAGACACGGGCAATGCGCCTATCACGGATCCGGGGGATACGACCACCGCCGCCCCCTCAGGCTCGGAGGACGTTCCCACTCCCGGTGTTGTTCTTACAAGAAACAAGAAGGTCTTTAACTTCCTTGTTATGGGTCTTGACAAAAAGAACGCAAATACCGACGTTATTATGCTAGTGAATCTCGACGTCGAGAATAAGACCGTCAGCGTTGTTCAGCTTCCCCGCGATACTTATATAGAGTGCGACGGGATCGGCGGCAGAATAAACACTATGTACGCGCATTACTGGTATCAGGCTCCTTCAAATTCCAACTCCAAGGAGCAGTGCAGATACGCGATGGAAAAAACGGCAGAATCCATAGAGGCGGCGCTTTGCATACAGATCGACTACTATGCGCTTGTGTATCTTAACGTATTCAAGGAAGTGGTCGACGGTATCGGCGGAGTTTATATGAACGTACCGTATGATATGTATTACGTTGACGATACTCCCGGCGAGGAGCTTTACGTTGACTTGAAGGCAGGGCCGCAGACTCTTAACGGTTCTCAGGCAGAGCAGTTCATCCGTTTCCGAAGCGGATATATTACCGCAGATATCGGAAGGCTTGATGCTCAGAAGATGTTTATTTCCGCGCTTCTGAATCAGCTTAAAAGCAGTCTGACCCTTACAAAAGCCGTGAACGTGGCAAAAAGCGTGATAGGCAATACCGTTACCGACGTCACGGTCGCGGATGCGCAGTATTATATCAAGCAGCTGGCAGAGATCGATCTCTCCAAGATAACGATGCTTACCATGGGAGGCGAAGGCTGCCAGACAGCTACATCGGGTGCATGGATGTATTCCGTCAACCGCGCGGCAGCGCTTGAGACAGTAAACAAATATCTTAACGTATATTACGAGGATATCCCCGATTCCATATTTGATTCCGGCAGAAGATTTACGGATGATAACGACAGCGTTCTTCTCGGCATTTATGAATCGAAAAGCATATCTTCAAGACCCGTAAGCGGCGAGAGTGCGGGTAACATAGACATACCGCGCTATGAAAACTGAAAGGATGATGAAAATGTCAGAAACGGAAAAGAAAGAGCTCTCTCCCCGCGAGACAGCGGAGATAGCAGTAAAGGCGCTTGATTCCAAGCGTGCCAAGGATATCAGGTTGTTGTACGTTGAACAGCAGACCGTTCTTGCGGATTACTACGTGCTTGCAACGGGTAATTCCAATACCCAGATCAACGCACTTTCGGGCGAGGTCGAGCACAAGCTTACCGAGGCAGGCGTGGCTGTCAGCCACATCGAGGGTCACGGAAACGGCACTTGGGTCCTTATGGATTACGGTGCTGTTGCAGTTCACATCTTCTCCCGCGAGGCAAGGGATTTCTATAATCTTGATAAGCTGTGGAGCGATTCAGAAAGTATCGACATTGCCCCCGTTGTTACCGCAGAAGAAAACAGCGAGAATAAAGACTGACGAGGTTTTATGATATGAGATACGAGCACTTACAAATAGAAAAAAAGTGGCAGGAATACTGGAAAAAGAACGAGACCTTCAAGACCGACGTCTGGGATTTCTCCAAGCCTAAGTTCTATGCCCTCGATATGTTCCCCTATCCTTCGGGAGTAGGTCTCCACGCGGGTCACCCTGAGGGCTACACCGCTACCGACATAGTCTCCAGAATGAAGAGGATGCAGGGCTACAACGTCCTTCACCCTATGGGATACGATTCTTTCGGTCTTCCCGCTGAGCAGTACGCGGTATCGACCGGAAACCACCCCAACGGCTTTACCCAGAAGAACATCGAGACCTTCTCAAAGCAGCTGACCGAGCTTGGCTTTGACTACGACTGGTCGAAGATGATCGCAACCAGCGATCCCGATTTCTACAAGTGGACTCAGTGGATATTCAAGCAACTCTACCTCGACGGCTACGCACAGTATATCGATATGCCCGTAAACTGGTGCGAGGAGCTTGGTACGGTGCTCTCCAACGATGAAGTCATCGACGGCAAGAGCGAGAGAGGCGGTTTCCCCGTAGTCAGAAAGAATATGAAGCAGTGGGTCATCAATCAGCCCGCGTTCGCTGAAGAATTGCTTGAAGGTCTTGAGGAGATCGATTGGCCCGAATCCACCAAGCTGATGCAGAAGAACTGGATAGGAAAATCTACCGGTGTTGAGGTCAAATTCCAGATCGTAGGCGGCGGCGAGTTCTCTATCTTTACCACTTGTATCGAGACTATCTACGGTATAACCTTTATGGTGCTTGCACCCGACGGCGAGACCGTAAAGTCGCTTATGCCCCGCATCGAGAACAAGGAAGAGGTTCAGGCATATATCGACGAGACTCTCAAGAAGAACGATATGGACAGAACCGAGCTCAACAAGACTAAATCGGGCTGTGAATTGAAGGGCGTGACCTGTATCAACCCCGTAAACGGCAAGGAAGTCAGAATGTTCATCGGTGACTTCGTCCTCGCAAGCTACGGTACCGGCGCGGTCATGGCGGTTCCTTCCCACGATCAGAGAGACTTTGAATACGCTGTAGCTCATAATATTGATATGATCCAGGTCATCGACGGCGACGAAAAGCTCGGTCATGTTGACGTTTCCGAGGCGGCGTTTGAGAAGCAGGATTACCTCGGTAAGGGCTATAGACTTGTAAACTCCGAGGAATTCACGGGTCTTACGGTTGAAGAGGCAAAGGAAGCCATCACATCTAAGCTTGAAGCGCAGGGAGTTGCAAAGAGGACGGTAAACTACCACTTCAGAGAGTGGATATTCGCACGTCAGAGATACTGGGGCGAGCCCGTTCCCGTGGTACACGGTGAGGACGGTACGGTTCACGTTCTTCCCGACGAGGAGCTTCCTCTCGTTCTTCCCGAGCTTGAAAACTACAAGGGAGTAGGCGGCAAGGCACCTCTTGAAAATGCCGAGGAATGGAAGATGTACGATAATAACGGCATCAAGGGCAAGAGAGAGACATCGACGATGCCCGGCTCTGCAGGCTCTTCCTGGTACTTCCTCAGATATATCGATCCTAAGAATGAAAACGAGTTCGCAAACAAAGAGCTTCTCAAGCACTGGATGCCCGTTGATCTCTATATCGGCGGCCCCGAGCACGCGGTCGGTCATCTTATGTACTCCAGGATCTGGAACAGATACCTTTATAATAAGGGTCTCGCTCCTACCAAGGAACCCTTCAAGAAGCTGGTTCACCAGGGTATGATACTTGGCGCTAACGGCATCAAGATGGGTAAGAGATTCCCCGAATTCGTTGTGAATCCCTCCGACGTAGTAAGAGACTACGGCGCGGATACACTCCGTCTCTACGAGATGTTCATGGGTCCCCTTGAGGTCTCCAAACCCTGGAGCGATGCAGGCGTGGACGGAGCCCGCCGCTTCCTCAACCGTGTTTGGACGTTCTTCACAGAGCCTCAGAATATCGTGGAAGGCGCTGTTCCCGCCCTTGATAAGGTATATCATAAGACCGTTAAGAAGGTGACCGAGGACTTTGAGAAGCTTGCGTTCAATACCGCTATCTCTCAGATGATGATCTTTGTAAACGCAGTTTATAAGGAAGGCAAGTGCTCCAAGGAGTATGCCGAGGGACTTATAAAGATGCTCTCTCCCATCTGTCCTCATATCGGTGAGGAGATCTGGGAGCAGCTGGGTCACGGTAACACTATAGCTTTCGAAAGCTGGCCCACCTATGATGAGGCTAAGACCGCAGACGATGAAGTCGAGATAGTAGTTCAGATCAACGGTAAGATCAAGGGAAAGATCCTTGTTCCCGTTGATATGCAAAAGGATGAGGTCCTTGCTCTTGCCAAGGCAGACGAGAAGGTCGCTGCGGCAATAGAAGGCAAGACCGTAGTTAAGGAAATAGTGATCCCCGGTAAGATAGTTAACATAGTGGTAAGATAAAATGATGGATATAAGCATTGCCTCTCTCGTTGATCTTGTGAGAGAGGCGGGAAAGATATTGCTCGGCGAAGGCAGAACGCACGTAAGCGAAAAGGGATATGCCGATTTCGTTACCGAGGCTGATATAGCGGTGCAGACATTCCTTATTAAGGAGCTGCGTGAGCGCTATCCCGAGGCTGACGTTATGTCAGAGGAAAGCGATATTATTCCGGATAAAAACGGCCCGGTGTTCATAATCGACCCCGTGGACGGAACAACGAACCTCATCCGCCGCTTGAATCAGAGCTGTGTTGCGCTCGGACTTGTTTTTGAGGGCAAACCGGTGATAGGCGTGGTATACAACCCCTTTAATAACGAGATGTATTGGGCGGAACGCGGATGCGGAGCGTTTTTGAACGGCAGAAGACTTTCCGTTTCCGAAAATGCGGATATCAGACAAAGTCTTGCCGTCATCGGTACGAGCCCTTACCGCCGTGATAACGCGGATGAAAATATGCGTATGATCAAGAAGATGTTCGATACCTGCCTTGATATACGCCGTTTCGGCTCTGCCGCGCTCGACATGTGCGCAGTAGCGGATGGAAGGTATGAGCTTTTCTGTGAGTCCGACTTAAAACCGTGGGATTACTGCGCGGGCAGTATAATTCTTACCGAGGCGGGCGGAAAGCTGACGGACTGGCAAGGAAATATCCCCGATTACTTCCGCAATCTTAACGTTTGCTGTACAAACAGTGCGGTACACAATGCTCTTTTGGAGCTTGTTTCCGACATTACGATTAAGTAAAAAAGACCGTTTGCACCGATTTTTGGTGCAAACGGTCTTTTTGTGTTCTGCCGAAACCTTTTTCAAAACACTGAGGGTCTCGTTACCTTTACGTTTTGTTTCCGAAAACAAGGTTCAGTGTAAAAACATTGTTTTCTGCCTTGAATTCATAATAAGCATTATGCTTTTCGCAGAAGGCGACGATGGAGAGTGTGCCGAAGCCGTGTCCATCCGCACGGTTGACGGGTATCCCGTTATCGTCGAATTCCGCTTCGCCGTTGAAGCTGTTCTGTATCTGCAGCATAAAGCAGGGCTCGCTTATAGTTTGAACCTTGATAAAACGCTCCTCCGCGGGCATCTTTTCACACGCATTTATTGCGTTTTCGAGTGCGTTTGCGATAACGGCGGCGAGTTCTGCCTCGTTTGCGGGCAGAGTGTCAGCAAGATCGAGCATCGTAGTGACGTTCGTTCCGTTGCTTTCTGCCTTTTGCAGATACGCAGCGAACACCGTATCAAGCACCGTGAATTTGCAGTAGCGTTTTACTTGAGTTGCCTGCATCGCGCTTATGTAATCCATTACAAGCTCTGTGAGAGCTTCGTATTGGTGGCGTTCCACAAGTCCGGCTATGGTCTGCATTTTGTGGCGGAAATTGTGCCTTTCTATGCGGAAGCGTTCGTTTGCATCAGAATATTCCGCGGCTCTTGCGGTTATGTTGTTTACCTGAAGCTGAAGAATGTCGGCGCGCTCTATGGTTTCATACATCTTCTGCATCTGTATCATCGTGTGGAAAATATCCACGTAGATAACGGGCATAAGGATGAACACCAGCGCCATTGCGGGGAGATACTCGGGGCGTTCGGTTATCGCCGCGGGGGTGTTCATCATAAGAGAAACGAGCACGTAAAAGATCGCGCTTATCAACGCAAAGGTCCACCAGATCTTCGGTGTGTGCTTCTGAACGTCCGCCAATATTGCTTTCAGTTTTTTGGCTATCAGTATCTCGAGAACGGGGAACGCAATGAGCCTGATTGCGAACATTACTATATACGTATCCGGCGTGATGTAGAAATTCAGTATCTGAGAAACGTACAGTATCTCAAGCGAGGTTGTATCAACAAGGCAGAATGCAAAGAAAAAGCGTCCGTCCTTATATTTTGAAAGAATGTAAAACACGATAAGCGAGGGCAGTGTCAGAGTTGCGAGCATCAGTGTGCCGTACTTGTCTGCGGGGATGAAAAAGGTGAGAGCGAGGTTAACGGCACAAAGCGGTATCATCGTTGCAAGAGTAATGGTCATACTCTTCTTTTTTTCATATTTTGGCTCATAAAGAAGAATAAACATTATAAGTGTATGTACAAGCGACCAAATGATAGAAATATCCTTCAAAAGAGTCATATCATTTGCCCTCCTTAAACCAAAAATCCGTCCACGCGGAGCGAAGCTCGCGGCACACTTTTACGCCAAGCGGTATTTTTGAGCCGGTATCAAATACCACGGCATCGTTTTCCACCATTGTTACGTGCCGCATATTTACGATCGTGCTTTGCCCGCAAAGAGCAAACGCAGCATCCTCAGAAAGCGGCTTCACCGCCTCGGGGAACGAAATACGCAGGGAAGTACTTTCTATTTCCTTGCCGTTTGTAAGATGGTATCTTACGGAGCGGCGCACAAGCTCGGCATACAGTATACTGCTGTAGGCGATGCGAATGCTGTTTTCCTTTGTTTTAACTACGATGCTTTTTTCACTGCCGTTGCGTATGCTCTCTGCAAGTTCGTCGAGCACGGCAAAAAGCGCAGCTTTGTCAAGGGGCTTCATTAAATAGTCGTGTGCCCTGACCTTGTAGGATTCTATGGCAAACTCGCTTGACGAAGTAAGGTAAACTATCTTCCCTCCGTATCCGTCGCGTCTCAGCATAAGGCCGAGGTCTATGCCGTCTATATGCGGCATTACTATATCAAGCAGGTAAACGTCATAGCCTCCGTTTTTTCTTGCCGATTCCATAACGTCCTCTGCGTGGGAAAATACGGATACCGACACGCTGTTAAGCGGATTGTTTGCGGCATATTCGTTCACTGCCTCAAGCGCTTCAGCGCGGCACTGGTCGTTATCGTCGCATATAGCAATTTTCATAGAAGCATCTCCCTTCTTTAGTTACATTTTAACATATCAAAATAGAAAAGTCTATACCGAAACATACCAAAACGGCTAAATTTGCGCAAAATCGGCTAAATTTACACACTGCGAAAAAACACAATTTTTATATGATATAATGCGAAACGTAAAAATAACGGAGGATAGAGTATGGAAAGGATAAAAGTTGCCGTTTGCGGAGGACTTGATACTGCCTGCAATGTATTGCGAGAAGAGGGGATCTCCCATATAGACAGCTACAGTGATGCTCTTGACCTTGCTTTTAAAATAAAGCAGGGCGCCGAGTATCATCTGATACTTATTCTGGCGCCATGCGGAGAGGGACTTATAGAAACGGAATACCCCTACCGTACGCGTATGCAGGGCGATTGGCAGAAGGTTCCCGTCAGGCTTTTGAATGAGCCTGCATGCCACTCGGCACTTGTGGAGCTGAAAAGCACGGTGCGCGGTATAGCAAAAGAACTGATCGCTACCGGATGAGGTGCAAAGATTCTGTTAGTTTAACGTTTATCATTCATCTTGAATAGGAGAGACAAAATGAAAAAGAATTTGTTTAAGAGAGCGTTTAATCTGTTTCTTGCGCTCGTTATGGTCATCTGCGCGGTTCCGCTGCCCTTTGTTGTTGCGGCGACTCCCACTGTAGAGATAGTCAGCTTTAAGCGCGGCGCGCAGGAAGATCTGCGCTCTTCCGAGCTGCTCGAGGCACGCCTTACGGGCTATGCGGGCAATCCGCATGAGCTTACCTACAAATGGACGAACGGACTTGATACGTATCTGTATGCGTATAACTCCCACAATATGTACGGTATCAACGATACTGACGGGGAGCATTCGATCAGTTCCGGTTCTTCTTGGTCGGGCAAGGGTTATCAGTGGGCAGCGGTCTACGGCGCAGATATAAGCAGCTCCGACCTTCTCGGAACCGTTACCGTTGATGTCTACGATGCAGAAAACAACCTGATAGCCAGCGACAGCCATACCGGTTACCGCGAGCGTGTTGGCGGAGTATTATTTCCTCGGTACGAATATTACGGTTTTGTTACGGATGACATTTCTGCAGATCTGAATCAAGTAAGTCTCGGCTTGTTTGAAGGAGATACCAGAAATATTCTTGATCTTCTTGGCGAAAGTGCGATCGTTCATATTACCTGTACAGCTTGCTCGGTAAGCGGCGCATCATTCGGCGAAGGGGAGACCAATGCTGAACTGAGTGCTGACGGGCAGTCAGTTGTGGGTAAGATCGCGGGCAATGCCGAGGCATATCCCGGTGATGCAACTCTTACGGTTACGGTTGGTAAAGATAATTGTAAATTCCACCAGTACGCCAGCTCCACCGCTACCGTGCCCGTGTTCGTTTTCAAAAAGCCGAAGACCACCACAGCGGCTACGACTATCACCCTTACAGGAGACCTTGATCTCGCGCGTTGTGAGTACTTTATTGAGGGTAAAGAGGGCAGACTGGTTGACGAGGGTGGAAAAACCGTTATAGTTTTTGAAGGACTTACTCCCAACACGGAATACGAAATAGAGATCCGTGCAAAGTATACAGACCAAAACGGCCAGGAACAGTCTGTTTATGCATGGATATACGACACCACTCTTCCCGTATACAGCGTTACCGTAAAAACTCTCCTTGACGGAGTTCTTACCGATATCGATGACATACATAACGAGCAAGCTTCCTTCTATCTTGGTGAAGTGGAAGCAACTACGAAGGAAGTATTTATTCCTCTTGCACGTGTTTCAGAGGGCGTTTACTCCGCTCCCGTAGGTAACGGCAGATATCACCTGTGGCATAAGATCGGAGAGGACGAATGGCATAAGGCGGGTACTACCGACGTTATAGTAAACGGCGCAAATGCCGAAATGATAGTATACCACTACAGCGTGAGATATGATACGGGCGACGGTGCGTTCAGCGCAGGCGAGGATCCCGGAACTGTAAATTACGCGGTAGGAGATAAGGTAATTGCTACCGATAAGGTTCCCGTAAGAGACGGGTACATCTTTACCGGCTGGCAGTGGAGCGGAGGCACCGTAAACAGCGGCGCAGTCGTTACCGAAAGCATTACCGCTCCCATAACTCTCACCGCAACGTGGGAGAAGACTGTAAACGTCACGGTCAACGTTACTATCAACCACAGAGATGATAATGCTCACCTTGATATGGTTGGAGAAACCAAGGGGGACGTTAGCTTTGCTCTTACAGAAAAAAAGGCAGGTACAGCACTGTTCGTTGCCAACGGTCTTTCAAAGAGCTGGGACGAAACGGTGGCAAACGATGCCGAAACAACTACGTATACCGAAGTTTTCACCGGTCAGCACGGTACCTCGGATTTCTCCATTTCGGTATCCAAGCATAACTATGACGTTAAAAGTCTGGTGGCTACGCGCGGCGCCGACGGAAACTGGACGGTTGACGTAGTATTGAAGTATAACTTCGATGATTTTGATCTCGACTTCACTGTTAAAATGGATCCCAATGTTCCGAAAGAGCTGTACCCCGAGAGTGTTAACGTCAGGATCCAGATATTCTACGAAGGCGCTTGGCACACCATCGACCAGCTCAGCGGCGACGTTCCTCCAATTTTTGTTGAGATCGATCCCGACACGAAGGAAGGAAAAGGCACATATCCCGTTTGGAAGCACCTTCCCGACGGCACTACTCTTGCAAAGTACAGAATAATCGTTACCTCCTTCACTTACAAGGACGGCACGGTTGCAAAGGCAACTGAGCAGACCGCGCAGGTAGTTTATACCGACGGTAACTACACCGCTACCTTGGGCGACGTTGCAGAAGGCGAACTTTGCGGTACGGTTAACGGCGCATACTTTGACGGCACAGCACAGAAGGGCGTGCTTGATGCTGTCGTCACCGTTGAAAAGTACAACGTGACCTTTAACGCAAACGGCGGTACCGTGAACGGCAATGCAACCCAAACTGTGAACGAGCTTTATTACGTTCCCGGTTTTGACGGTTACGTTCCTACCCGCGACAGCTATAAGTTCATCGGCTGGTATGCGGACACGGATTTTACCGTTCGTGCTACTGAGGGCAAGCTTCTTACTGAGGATATAACCCTTTATGCAAAGTGGGAAGCTATTCAGACCATTACCGGTACCGTGAACGTTTCCACAACCGATAACGACGGAATAGAGGATGTATTGGTTGAGCTTTTCGAGATAGTGGGATACGCGGAGAATCTTGTTGGTTCCAAGACCGTTGGAATCGGTGATACTTACCATTTTGATGGACTCGATGGGGCAAAGGTCTACAGAGTGTATGCAAAAGCGGTAAACTATACCACGCTTTATCAAAACGAGAAAACCCCGGCAAGCACTTATAACGCAAACGATTACACCGCAGTATTTGTATCAGATCCCACAAGCACTTACGTAAATATAATGCTTGAATTTGATCCCGTTACGTACGTTCAGCCTATCGAGATCGATGCAAGCGCCATCGGCGAAGGCTTCAGAGAATTAAACGTATTTACGAAGATTCTTTACAGAGTCGTTAATTCAAATGTTCCATTTGCCAAGATAAACGAGCATGATGCTGACGAAGACGGTATCAACATAGTAACCGGCGCAGACGGCAAGGGAACTGCAAGTTTTGAACTTTGGGGCGAGTATTGGAACGGCGATCTTTACGAGTATCAAGTACTGGTCGCGCAGCTTAACGACGATGATCCCGCAGCACTTCCCGTGTTTATCAATTACGGTGCAACGGTTCGTTACAGCCCAATAAACGATGCTCCCACGGGTACTCTCCGTGCGGTTCTTATGCCGAGAGGCTTTGAGATAGTGTTCGATCTTGCTTCAGGAACCGACGAAGTGACCGGAATGGATGATTATCTGCAGGCTGACGGAAGATATATCACGCACCACGTATGGAGCTTTGATACTCCCATTACCGCAGAACCCGTACGCACGGGGTATATCTTCAAGGGCTGGGAGCTTGCAACGCCAGATACGGACGTATATGACGGAAGCAAGGTTCTTGCTGCTGTTGCAGAGAACGTCACTCTCATCGCGAAATGGGAAAAGGCAAGCTATCAGTACACCGTAGAGTATTATTATGACGGAGTAAAAGACGATAGCGCTACCGTGACCGCGAACGCGGAATTTGAAACCGTTATCTCTGCTTACACGGATAAGTCTAACGGTTACGTGCTTGACGTTGTTGAGGGATTGCCTCTTACCGTAAGTGCAGTGGCAGCTAACAACGTAATAAAGGTATATTACGCAACGGATAGCAATAACGACGATATTCCCGATAAGTACCAGGCAAAGATCACATATCAGGTAGTAAACGGAACCTGGACCGCAGGCGGAACCGCGCCCATCGAGAAGTGGTTCACGCTGAAGGAAAAGGTAAGCGGAGTATGGATCGACGTAGCAACTGCACCCACGCTCGGCACTACCATCCCCGCAACAACCCCTAACACCGGATATGATCCTGCAACCGGCAGTTGGAATGCAGCTATAAGTGCATCAACACCCGTAACCGGAGACGCAACGTATACTTACACCTATGCCGGACTCAATCAGTTCACCGTAAGCTACGATCTTAACGGCGGAACCGGAGCAAGCGGAGTTGACTACACAACGAAGACGGTTGATCATAACACTGTTATCACTGTAAATGCGGCACCC
>JAZQJQ010000084.1:0-28443 GCA_045541735.1 Eubacteriales bacterium | reverse complement strand
CGACTTGCAGGACTTCATCCCTCGCCTGTGCCGTACGCCGACATCGTTACGACCACCACCCACAAGACCCTGCGCGGCCCCCGCGGCGGAATGATACTTTGCCGTGAAGAGCTTGCAAAGGCAATAGATAAGGGTATATTCCCCGGCACCCAGGGCGGTCCGCTTGAGCACGTCATAGCCGCAAAGGCCGTTTGCTTCGGCGAAGCACTAAGACCGGAATTCAAGGATTATCAGCAGAGAGTAATAAACAACGCAAGCGCACTTGCCTCTGCCCTTACCGACGAAGGCTTCGAGCTTGTTTCCGGCGGTACGGACAACCACCTTATGCTCGTAGACCTCAGAAACACGGAGGTTACCGGAAAAGAGCTTGAGCACCGTCTGGACGAGGTGTACATCACCGTTAACAAGAATGCCGTTCCCGGAGACCCGCGCTCGCCATTCGTTACCAGCGGCATCCGCATCGGCACTCCTGCCGTCACCACACGCGGGCTTAATGAGGAGGATATGAAGACTATAGCACACCTTATCCGACTTGCTGCATTCGATTTTGAAAACAGCGCAGACTACTGCCGCCAAGAAGTTAGCAAACTTTGCGATAAATACCCGCTTTTTAAATAATTGAACTAATTAATATCGAATAAAGCTTTTCCCCTTGCATTTTTGTTATTTTTTGGATATAATAACCTTCAGATGATTTTACCGGCGGATTTTTCCGCGAGGAGGATAATATTATGAATATCAGAAAGATCGGTCTGCTCACTTCCGGCGGAGATGCGCCCGGAATGAACGCCGCTATACGCTCTGCGGCACGTACTGCACTGAAGCGCGGTATTAAGGTAGCAGGCATCTACCGCGGCTACAGAGGACTTATCGAAGGAGATATCAAGGACTTTACCGCACGCGACGTTTCCAACATCATCAACCACGGAGGAACGATCCTTTACAGTGACCGTTGCAAGGAATTTACCACCCCCGAGGGAATGGAAAAAGCCGTTAACACCTGCCGCGAGCATGAGATCGACGGAATTATTTGTATCGGAGGCGACGGAACCTGGAGAGGTGCCGCAGACCTTACGGCTCACGGAATTCCCTGTATCGGTCTGCCCGGAACCATCGACAACGATATCACCTGCACCGACTATACCATCGGCTTTGACACCGCAATGAACACCATACTTGAAATGGTAGACAGACTCCGCGACACTTGCGAAAGCCACGCGCGTTGCAACGTCGTTGAGGTAATGGGACGCAATGCTGGCCACATTGCACTTCACACCGGCATCGCTACCGGAGCTACCGCTATCGCGATCCCCGAGATCCCCTTTGACGAGGAGCAGATGCTCAGGGACATTATCGATTGCAGAAAAGACGGAAAGCGCCAGTTTATCATTATGGTAAGCGAGGGTCTTCCCGGCTACGGCGAGCATCTTGCAAAGGTAATTCCGGAGGTAACGGGCGTAGAGACCCGTTTTGCGTGCCTCGGACACGTAGTTCGCGGCGGAGCACCCACACTTCGCGACCGTCTGCTGGGAGCCGAAATGGGACATGCCGCAGTCGAGCACATGCTCTCCGGCAACAGCAACATCGTTATGTGCGAGCGTGACGATACCATAGTTCCTATGGATATCCACCTTGCGATGCTCATAGACAGAGTATACAAGGGAACCGTAAAACCCGGCGAGCTTGAGACACTCACAGGCAAGGATATCGATATTATGAATATGCTTCTCACCCGTAAGCGCGCTAAGCTCCAAAAGCTTTATGCCGCCGCATACGAAATATCAAAATAAGGTACACTCAGAGGGGGTAAAAGAACTCAGTTCTTTTACCCCCTCTAATGGGATGTAAAAAAGCGCAGAACGCAAAAAAGAATCTTGCAGAAGAATTCACGATTTTGAGTTTTCTTACCTCAGTCCTTGTTTAAGCGGCATTGAGACCTTCGCGGTTTCAATGCTTTTTTTGCGGTCTGCGCTTTTTACAACCCATTTTTATTTCATTTCAACGATCTTCAAGATGCACACGCTTCTATCGTCCCGTTCTGCATTGTTGGCTTCGGCGGCATCAAGTATGCGCGCACACATCGTTCCGAGGTCATCCGTCCAGCAGCGCGTAAGCAGATTGGCTATCCATGGGCAATCCTCATAGCTTTGAGCGACCCCGTCGCTTTGCATTATAATCACGTCTCCTGCTTCAACCGTATAGCTTACCTGCTCCGCATCCGCCGCACGCACTATTCCTATAGGCAAGGTTTTCGACTGTATTCTGAAAAGCCTTCCTCCTCGTTTAACAAAAGACGGCGCAGCCCCGCTTTTGATAAACGAGGCTTTTCCCGTAAGCATATCAAGCTCGAACAAATCGACCGTGGCACTGCATTCGCCGCGTGAGGTACGCACAAGATCGTTAAGCATTTCAATGGATATATCCTTTGCGTTCCCTGCAGAAAGCATTTTTTTCAAAAACACGGAACAAACGCTGCTTGTAAGCGCCGCCTCGTTTCCGCTTCCCATACCGTCGGAAAGCATTGCGTAATAATAATCCTCGCGGTTTTCAAAAACGGAAACGCAGTCTCCGCATTCCGTTTCCGCAGATTTAGGACGGCTTAAAAATGACATCCGCACTCCGTACCTGCGCACGGCATTCAGCGCAAGCGATGCCCTTCCGTTTTCAACAGAGCATTTCGGCTCCGAAAGACGGAATCCGCAGGTTTTTTCAAGAGAGTTTTTAATTCCGCTCAGCGAGTATTCCCTGCTTTTCGGGTCAAAGCCGCTTGCTATGATACGCAGATGACGTTTTCCCATTACTGTTATCGCCGCATCGCCCATCATATGAGCGCAAGCATCACGCGCCTCAGATGTAAGCTTTCTGTTAACCCGCGTTTCAAGACTGTTGGTCTCAAGCGCACGGCTTATAAGCGCCGCTATAGCCTCATAATCCATGGCAAAAGTTTCCGTCCTGCTGCCCTGCAGATATTTTTTTGTAAGTACAGCACAACCGCTGTTTATCTCATTGATTATTCCGTCAATGCTGGGGCATCGAGCACTGAAAAACGCCGGAATACTGCCGCGTGTGATCTTTTTTCCCTCGGAAAGGCGGAACACTACCTTTCCCATTACATCCGACGTGGATGCATAATCGCGGTTCCAGCAAAGAGAGGATGCCCTGCAGCGCGCACAGTATTTATCGCAAACACTGTCACACAATACTCTAAGCTCCGCTTCATCGGGACGTCTGTATCTGTCAGAGAGCGCATAGCATACCTCCGAAAGAGACCGAAAGCTTTCCGACAATGCTTCAAAACGTTCTTCACAGCTGAGCTCTGTTTTTTTGGATATCGGCTTTTCGGTACATTCAAAAACTCCGTACGCCGCATCAAAGAGACCTAAGTATTCTGCCGCAAGATACAAAAGCGAGGAAAGCAGAACACAGGCAAACGCAGAGGCGGATCCCGTTATTCCGGAGACCGCATATGCCGCAATGCAAGCAAAGGGCAGAGCTATGATCAACGAAACACGGACCGACATTCTCCGCACCAAACCTACAACTAAACCCAGAACTGCAAAAACATGCATAAGCGGAGGCGCGCCCGCAAATCCAAAAACAGTTCCCGCCGCTGTACCGTACAGCGCACCGCGTTTGCGCGCGGCAAAAACGGTAATGATTCCCGCACCAACAGCAGACAAACTGATACCTAACGCCGCAAAATCCTTTACAGAATACAGCAAGCTTGCCGCAAATACCGAGCAGACCGCTGTGTTGAAAACATTGCTTTTTTTACATTCGCCGCTTCCGCCTGCAGATATAAGATAGGTAAAAAGAGGAGATATCGTGATAAGTATAAAGCTCCCGAACAAGTCATAATATCTGTAGCCGTTGCGTATAATACCGTACAGTCCGCACGCAAACGATGCCATCGCCGCCATATACATACGCGCGTTTGACGATGCAAAAAACAAGGCGCGCCCATGTTTTTTGCCATAAAGAGATATAAGAAGGCGCGCAGCTGTCAGTACTACAGTGACGTATGCGTATATAAGTCCGCCGATGCCGGTGGACAAAGCACCCGCAAAAACGCCCATCGCCGCAAACGGAAAATACCGCACGGAGGCGCATATAAATCCGATACCTAACGGATATGCCGAAAAAGCCAGCGGCGCGCGCGCAAAAAGAATGCCAAGCAAAAATACTCCAAGCAAGGCAACCCCTTTCGGGGCGGAAAGGGTAATGAACCTTTCCGCCCTTACAGATGCGCGGAACATTTCTCCGCGCAGAAAACGAGGAGGCGCAGGTGCACGCCTTGCGCCACTGCCGGCAGGCTTTTTTTCTCTGTTTCTGCGAATGCCATGCATTCCGCCCATTACGGCACTTTCCCTTGTTTTCAAATTACTTTTCCCCGCCGCACTTACGTTTCTGCGTTGCGCCACGGGGGCAACCTTGCGTATTTTTTCCTTTTCCGTGTTCATAACTTCCTCCGTCGTCCAATGCGGACAGTGTGTTTACCATTGTAACAAAAGGTTCATTAAAACCTTGTCGAAGTTATGAAGGCAGATAATGTATTTTTTTGACTCTATTCTTTGCGTATTGACAATATGAAGTGAATGTAGTAGAATAAAGAAAATCGCTTATTGTTTTCATGCGCCGAGGTGCTTGCTAGGATGAAACGAAATATGCTTCTTCCGCCACTCGTTTTTCGAAGAAAAATCTTCGCAGACGAGGCGCGACGATGCAAGCAGTACGATGGCGTATTTTCATACGCCGAGGTGCTTGCGAGGATGAAACGAAGTATGCGGTGATTTTTCAAAGAAAAAATATTTGGTCTTTGGGGCGGGGTGTAATTCCCCACCGGCGGTTAAAGTCCGCGAAGCACGAAAGTGCCCGATAGGGTGAAATTCCCTGACCGACGGTTAAAGTCCGGATGGGATAGACCGCATCGCGCTTTTTGCGTATTTATCTCCGTTTGTCCCCAACGACAAATCGGAGGTTTTTTATTATGAGATCGTATCGCACAAAATCAACCGACACCATCAAAAAGCTTACCGTGACCGCAATGCTTGCAGCGCTTGCCTTCCTGCTTGTTGCTACACTGCGGATACCCGTTGTTATGTTCTTAAAATACGAGCCTAAGGATATAATCATCACCATCGGCGGCTTTATTTACGGTCCCGCTGCCGCCGCACTAATCTCGCTTATCGTAGCAATAGTGGAAATGGTAACCATAAGCACCGAAGGCATTATCGGCTGTATTATGAATTTTCTTTCAAGCGCTGCATTCTCCGTTCCGGCAGCGATCATCTACGGCAAAAAGCGCAACTTAAAGGGCGCCGTTATCGGTCTTGTTACCGGTGCGCTTTCCGTATGTGCTACGATGATGCTGTGGAACTATCTTATCTCTCCCTTGTATATGAAGGTCGACCGTGCGCAGATAGCCGCAATGCTTCCGACTATGTTTCTGCCGTTCAACCTCCTTAAAGCGACTCTTAACGCCGCACTGACTATGATAATTTATAAACCAACGGTACGCGTTCTTCGCGCTGCCAAGCTGCTCCCCGCATCGGATTCGGCTAAAAAGAGCGGAGGCACTGCGATAATTGCCGTAATTGCCGCAGTCTTAGTTGCAGCCTTGTGCATTTTCTTGATCATTTATTGGCAAACTGTATAAAAAGTTGACTTTTCGGTAATGGATGTTGAAATTCCGGTAACATTATGATACAATCAGCTTGAGGAGGTGACAGTTTGACTGCTACAACTACCACAACGATGAAGTTAGATGACATCAAGCCATACGTCAGATATGCAAAGATACTCAAGATGGGCAGCGATTACAGCACGCACAATATGCGCGCTTACGACAACCGCCTGCTGTATTTCTTCACCGGCAATGCAAGGCTTGAAATTGACGGAACTGAATACCGTCCCGAACGTGGGCAGTGCTTCATTTGGACACCGGATTCGGTTTATTCGCTTTCAGCTTGCGGAGACGAAGGTTTTTCCGTGCTTGTAGTAAACTTTGATTACACTTTCGGTGCACGCAAGATATCGCTTTGTCTGCCACCTGCCACGCAAGACACCTTTGACGAATCGCAAAGACCGGAAAAGATCACTTTCTCGGACGTGCCCGAATTCAACTCCCCCCTATTCATCAAGGATATGCATAACTGTGAATATGATTTTCACTGTCTTGAGAACGAGTTCGTAAGTCCTCAACGCAACTATGCCGCCATGCTCAGTGCCATTATGCAGAAGATCCTCCTTATATGTGCACGTCAGTCGGGGGCAAGATCGAGTATCGTAGGTTCGTCTCTCGTGCTGAGCGTTATTGATTACATTCATGAAAACTACGCAAGCGACCTTTCGAACGCAGTAATAGGCCAGCAATTCAATTACCATCCGAATTACATCAACCGTTGTATGCTTGCAACTACGGGGCAATCTCTGCATCAGTACGTTGTCAACGCAAGAGTGCTGAAGGCTCTTGAACTGTTACAGACGACCGACCTCTCAGTTACCGAGATTTCGCGTGCAGTCGGCTTTAAATCCATAAAGCATTTTTCGCAGAGCTTCAAGCGTTGCTACAACTATTCACCTACGCATTTCAGATAAATACAAAAACAGAGCAGATCGTTTTATGACCGATCTGCTCTGTTTTTCTTTATGCTATGGTTCTGATTTTACTGTAGTGTATCTGGCCGGTCGAATATGATGCTAACTCATACAGGCATTACATTTGCTGCTATAAAAGCGCATTTTCGAGCGGTTCTTTGCGTTAATCACTTGTAATTACTCGACGTTACCGGACTGGAAAAATCCGTTGATCCTTACAAGGTCTGCATTTGCAGCCTTCTCGAATTTCGTGTACATAGATACGAAGTCGGTGGACTTATCACGCAGCAGATAACCGAGCTGGGTACCGTAAGTACCGATCTTATAAAAGAGTCCGAGGTCGTAGATTCTGTTAGCAAATATGATCTCAAGAGTTTCTTCGCTTTCAGCATCCTGAACGTGTCTTCCGATAAGGGTTCTGTCATAGTATGCGGGAGTTACGAGCGTCTTGGAGTGGTAAGCCATTGCCTCGGAAATAACTCCGCTTATCTCATCATCATATACGTCAACGGGAATACAGTACATTGCGGTCTGATAGCCTGCAAAGCCGCAGTAGTAATTTTCCTGATCTTCGGAGAGCTTAGGCATGGGGAGGATACCGTACTCAAGCTCGGTATCGCGGAAGAGAGGAAGCGCCTTGAGATACTCGTGAAGGAAGAGCGCCTGACCCTGCATATACATCTTATCCCAAGCAACGCCGCCGGTCGTGTGCTGGAAGTTGATAACGGACTTATCCTGAGCAAGTCCGACATACTTCTCGACCATAGAAATTACTTCTTCGTTGTTAAGACCGAGAACGAGCTCATCATCCTCGATGTGTGCAATAGTGTTGCCGGAACCGTTAATGGAAGCAGTAAGCATTGCGTCCCAAGTGATAAGACCGTACTTATCGTTGGAATCAAGCACGTCATCACCGTTAAGGTCTTCGCTTACCTGCTTGCACATATCAGCCATTACATCAACAGTCCACTTTCCGTCTCTAACAAGCGCGTAGAGATCGCCGAGACCCTTTTCTTTAGCGATGCTCTTGTTGAAAATGGTTGCGAAGGTGTACTCCTTATCAAGGTAGGAGATATCACCGGTGGTGAAGTAAGTTTTGCCGAAGATACTGGTGTCTCTTGTCGCATTCTGATCCCACCAGGACTTTTCAAGCTCTATGTAAGGAACGTCCTGCATATCTGCAAGATAACCGCTGTGAGCAAGCTGGCAAACTCCGAACACGTCGATAAGACCCGCATCGTAGAGGGTATCGCCCGCACTGCGGTTAGCGGTAAGACGCTCAACAGCCTTGCCTGCCTTGGTGGTGTACTCCTTGATGACCTCGATGGAAATACCGTATGTATCCTCAACAAGAGTGTTACGGCGGTATACAGCCTCATCAAGCACAAGACCGGTGTCATTAAACTCAAATGGCGTGGGAGGATTGGTCATAAGCGCGGTGCAGAGGATGGTGTACTCATAGCCGTTAAGGAAATAGTTTTCCGGTACTACGAGGTTTTCAACGTACTCGGTGGTCACGGGCTCTGTCGCGGGGGGGTCGGTAGTAACCGCAGGCGTAGTATCTGCGGTATCGCCGCCGCAGGAAACGAGCGCTGCCAGCGCAAACATAAGCGATAGCACGAGACATAAAATTCTTTTTGCCATGGTGTTTTCCTTTCTCTCTATATTCGGCAGTCACGTTTTTTACAAAAAATCATCGTAACGCCTTTACTTTTTACATTTTTTATGATACCATTTTTTCGAGCAACAGTCAATAATGTTTGGCAACGAGGAAATACAAAAAATCTTTTTTCTGATACAAAAATCCTTTTTGAGGGAACCAAAATGCTTGATAATTCATTCAAAAACCCAAAAAAATCTTTTAAAGAATCAGCAACTACAGATCGGCTCTACATAAGTCCCTTTACTTATAAGATGGGTGATGTACTCTTCGTCGAGAGCCTGGGAGTCACATTACCTACACCGAATTACAGGATAGAAAGATATAGGACCGGCACAAAAAGATTCGGAATCTATATATTCGAATATGTATATTCAGGAAAGGGGTATATAGAGTGCGAGGGTATCAAATACAGTGTTGCCGCCGGGGATTTTTACTTTCTCAACAACAACACATCCCACATATATTATTCCGACCCCGATGAACCATACCGTAAGATATGGATAAACGTGCGCGGAACGCTTATTACCAAGCTGCTTGAGGCATACTCTATTACTTCCCCTGTCGTTGTACTGCCTATAGATGCAAGAGAGTTGCTTGAAGAGATATCCGGCATTTTTTCCGAGCAATGTGAGCTTGAATCCAAGCTTGAGCGCACAGGGATATGCCTGCACAAGATAATCGCAATGATGGATAAGGGACTGCATAAAGAAGAAGCAAGTATCGATCTGCCGCAGCGTCTGAAAATGTACATTGATAACAGAGAAGACTTTTCTCTCACAGTCGAACAGCTTGCGGAAAAATTCCATCTAAACAGCAACTACACGACCTCGGTTTTCAAACGCAAATACGGTACCACACCGAAGCAATATATGCTTGAAAGAAAGATGACGCACGCAAAGCAGCTGCTTGCCAACAAAAACTGTGAGATAAAGGAGATCGCCGCAACTCTTTCTTTTTCAAGCGTTTATCACTTTTCTAACACCTTCAAGCGCTTGACCGGTCAAACCCCGAGCGAATTCAGAAGATCCACGGAACAGCAGTAATTATCGTGCCGCAAATATTGACAACGCACTATTATTTATTATATAATAATATGAATACCTAAATTGGAGAATTAACATGATCTACAGTATGACAGCTTTCGGGCGCGGTGTTTTGCGCACCGAGGAGCACGACATAACAGTTGAGATCCGTTCAGTAAACAACCGTTTTCTCGACTGCACGGTAAAGCTTCCCCGCATTTATTCCTTTCTTGAGGAGAGAGTGAAGGCTTTCATTGCATCTCGAGGAGTTACAAGGGGAAAGGTTGAGGTCTACATCGGAATAGAATCCCACTCCGCCGCAGGCCCCGCCGCAAAGCTTACTCTCGACAAGGAGTATGCCCGTGCATACATCGCGGCGCTCAGAGAACTTGGCGAAGAATTCGGCCTCCAAAACGACATTACCCTAATGAGAGTTGCCTCAAACCGAGACATCTTCCGCACCGAAAAAGCGGAGCACGATGAGGAAGAGGATTGGCAGATGATACTGCCCGTGCTCACCGAAGCTATGGATATGTTCATAGCCGCACGCGCAACCGAGGGTGGTAAGATAGAGAAGGATATACGCGCAAAGATAGCGGGCATCGAAAAGATGACTCCCGATATTGCCGCTCAGTCCGAGCAGGATACCCTTACCCGTAAAGAGAAACTCGAAGAGCGCATCAAAAAGCTGCTCGGCGAGGAGGGCATCGTACCGGACGAAGGCCGTTTGCTTACCGAGTGTGCAATATTTGCGGATAAGATCGCAATAGACGAAGAGCTTGTAAGACTAGCAAGCCACTTCTCCGCATTTTACGAAATACTCGACAACGGCGGTGCCGCGGGAAGGAAACTTGATTTCCTTTTGCAGGAGATAAACCGCGAGACGAATACCATAGGAAGCAAGTGCTCCAACCTTTCCATCAGCCGCAAGGTGGTGGAGATAAAGAGCGAGCTTGAAAAGATACGCGAACAGATACAGAACATCGAATAGGAGCATTTATGAAATTCATCAGCATAGGCTACGGCAACGTAGTTGCATCCGATAGGGTCGTGGCGCTCGTCAGTCCGGACAGCGCTCCGATCAAAAGACTTGTTCAGGATGCACGCGACGCAGGCAGAGTTATCGACGTTACCTGCGGCAGAAGAACGCGCTCTGTAATAGTAACAGACAGCGAACATGTCATTCTCTCCGCTATTCAGCCCGAGACTATATCGTGGAGACTCAACGGCAAGCAGTCTGATGATGACGGCGAGGAGGAGAACTGATGAAAACGGGTTTCTTCAAAAACAAAAAAGGACTTCTCTTCGTTGTTTCCGGTCCCGCGGGAAGCGGTAAGGGCACGATAATGAAAATGCTTATGGAAAACGAAGATGATTACGCACTTTCCGTTTCCGCCACCACGCGCGCTCCCGGAATAAACGAGCGAGACGGAGTGGAGTACCACTTCAAGACCCGCGAGCAATTTGAAAAAATGATAGAAAATGGCGAACTGCTTGAATATGCAGAATACGTCGGCAATTACTACGGCACTCCGAAAGCGCCCGCGCTTGAAGTACTGGGTACGGGAAAGCATCTTTTGCTTGAGATCGACGTTGTAGGCGGACTTCAGATAAAAAAAGCATACCCCGAGGCTATACTCGTTATGATAGTTCCTCCCGGAGCCGAAGAGCAAGAGCGCCGTTTGCGCGACAGAGGCAGGGACAGCGAGGAATCGATACTCCGCCGTCTTGAAAGAGCAAAGGAGGAGCTGCAGCAGATAGACCGCTACGATTACATATTAGTAAACGAGACCGGCAAAGCAGACGAAACGGTCGATGCCTTCCGCGCCATTACCGCAGCAGAGCTTAACTCCGTTTCTCGCACACCGAACGTATACAACACGTTTTTCGGTAAATAATAGCTTATAAACATATTTTCATATTGACATATTCTTGAAAGGAAAATTATCATGATTAAGCCCTCTATTGAAGACCTCACCAAAGGAAAGATCAACCGTTATGAGCTGGTTCTTGCCACCGCAAAGTGCGCGCGCGAGCTTACCGAAGATTATACCGAGCGAAGAGCCGAAGCCGAGCGCAAAATAGCAAGCAAGGAAACCGATAAGACCATCGCTGCTATGCTCAAGCTTGAGGCAAGCGATGAGAAAGCTGTTAAGGCTGCAATCAACCGCATCCACAGCGGCGAATACGTTATTGACAAGACCGAAGAGTAATAACGTAGAGACATGAGCGGATTTGTTAAGGTACACATTCTGGACGTTCCCTACCACGTTGACCGTCCCTACGATTATTTCGTTCCGGACGCACTGACGGGGGAGGTCTGCCCGGGTGTATTCGTTACCGTGCCTTTCGGCAAGAATAACCGCCGTGTTACCGCGCTTGCGGTATCCCTTTCTGATACCTGCGAATACGAAAACGCAAAGCCCGTACTTGCCGTGAACAGCGAGCGATTTGCTTTGAATGCAAATCAGCTGGAGCTTTGCGCTTATATGAAAAAAACTTATTTATGCACGGTGGGAGAGGCGGCGCGCACGCTTTTGCCCGCCGCTGCCTTTTCTGCGGTAAAAGAGTTTTTTGTGTGCTCAGCACCATACAGCGGAAAAAGCGCCGCGGAGAGCGCTGTATATAACCAAGTTGCCCTCCTTGGCAGAATGAACGCACAAAAGGCAAAAGAACTGTTCGGCGAAAGTGCGACCGAGTTGCTTGCATCTCTTTGCCGCAAAGGCTTTCTCAAGCGGGATTACGAGATAAAAGAAGCCTCCAACGATAAATTTACAGTTACAGTGCATCTTGCCGTAAGCAGAGAAGCCGCCTTGGAAGCCGCAGAGGGCGAAGGTTCGTATGCCCTGCGCGGTTCAAAGCAAAAAGAGCTTTTGAAAGTTCTCATAGACCTTGACGGGTGCGAAAAGGGTCTCCTTCTCGAAAAGGCCTCGGCGACCGCCGCACAGCTAAAGAGCCTGTGTGAAAAAGGACTTGCCGTCGAAGAAAAGCAGGAAGCCTACCGTAATCCATACGCAAGTATTAAAATAGACCCCGGAAAGAAAAACATATTAAGCGACAGTCAAAGGGCCGTATATTTAAGGCTCAAGGAAATGTTTGAATCGGGAAAGGCGTGCGCCTCCCTGCTTTTCGGAGTTACGGGAAGCGGAAAAACACGCGTAATAAAGGCAATGATAGACGAAGTGACCTCAAAAGGCCGTTCCGTTATACTGCTGGTTCCCGAAATATCACTTACCCCGCAAACGGTAACGATATTCTGTTCCTTTTACGGAGAGCGCGTTGCCGTCCTCCACTCCTCTCTTTCGGCAGGGGAGCGCTTTGATGCATACAAGCGCATCCGAGAAGGACTGGTTGACGTGGTAATAGGCACGCGGAGCGCAGTTTTTGCACCGGTCAAGAACCTCGGAATGATAGTGCTTGACGAAGAGCAGGAACATACATACAAATCGGATACCGATCCCAAATACCACGCACGCGACATTGCGCGTTTCAGATGCGCGAAGGAAAATGCGCTGATGCTTCTTTGTTCCGCCACCCCGAGCGTGGAAAGCTTTTACAAAGCAAAAAACGGCCAGTACGAGCTGCTAACACTGAAGGAACGCTACGGTGGCGCAAAACTGCCCGAAGTGCTTGTGTGCGATATGCGCGACGAGCTGAGAAGCGGAAATACTTCCCCATTTTCGCGCGAGCTGCTCGAACGCATGGAGGCGTTAAAGCCGCAAGGCGAGCAAGCTATTATATTTTTGAACCGCAGGGGATATAACAGCTTTCAGCTATGTATGTCATGCGGAGAGACAGTGCAGTGCCCAAGCTGCTCCGTTACGCTAACAAGACACAGAGAAAAGACCGAGCACGACGGAAAGCTGCTGTGCCACTACTGCGGCTACAGCTGCTCCGTACAAAAGAAATGTCCCGTCTGCGGCTCCGACAAGCTGACCTTTATGGGTTGCGGAACGCAAATGGCAGAGGCAGAGCTTGAACGCATCCTGCCCGACATGACCGCCATCCGTATGGATGCGGACACGGTAACAACAAAAGAATCATATTCATCAATAATACGCAGTTTTCGCGAACACGAAGCGGATATTCTCCTCGGCACGCAGATGGTTGCAAAGGGACACGATTTTCCTATGGTCACCCTTGTCGGTGTACTGAGTGCCGATTCTTCCCTCTCGCTCGGAGACTTCAGAGCAAACGAGCGCACATTCTCGCTGATCACTCAGGTGGTGGGAAGGGCGGGACGCGCACAGCGCGGCGGAACAGCCGTGGTACAGACATTCAAACCCGACAACGAAGCTCTCACCCTTGCCTGCAAGGGTGATTATGAGGAGTTTTACGAACAGGAGATAAAGCTCCGCGAGAGCTATCTCTGGCCTCCGTTTTGCGACGTTGTATTGCTTACCCTCACCGCAAACGACGAGGATGCGCTTACCCGTGCCGCCGCGAGGCTGTCAGGTGCCTTCGGCAGATTTATAGAAGGTGAATACAAAGACGTGAAGGTGATCGCCTTCGGTCCTTTTGAAGCTCCGATATACAAGATCTCAGACAAATACAGACTGCGGATGGTAGTAAAATGCCGTCTTAACAGCCGCGCCCGTCTTCTTTTCGACACATTGCTTTGCTCATTCGGCGACGGCGGCAAAAACGGCGTTACCCTTTCCGCGGATTTTAACCCGAGCGGCATATAGAAGCTTGCTTTGGGCATTATAAAGAGGTGTTATTATGGCAATACTGAACATTCTGAAAGAAGACGATCCCGCACTCCGCAAGATATGCCGCAGAGTAGATGAGATCACGCCGCGCACACTTACCCTGCTTGACGATATGGCAGACACGATGCGCAAGGCGGGCGGATGCGGACTGGCAGGACCGCAGGTGGGCGTTCTCAGACGCATCGTTGTTATTGAAACCGACGAAAGCGGTCTTATAGAGCTGATAAATCCCCAGATAATCAAAACCTCCGAGGAAACGCAGGAAAGCTATGAGGGATGCCTCTCGCTTCCCGGTAAATGGGGCATCACCAGCCGTCCGATGACCGTTACCGTAAGAGCGCAAAACCGCAAGGGCGAGTTTTTCGAAATAACGGGAACAGAGCTTCTTGCCAAGGCATTCTGCCACGAGCTTGATCATCTTGACGGTATTCTTTATACTGGCGTTGCCCTCCATATGCTTACCCGCGAGGAAATGATCGAAGACGGACTTATTGACGGCTGAGGTGTAAAATGAGAATAGTATTTATGGGCACGCCCGACTTTGCAGTTCCATCACTCAGAGCACTTCACGCGGCGGGACACGATATAGTTGCCTGCATCACAAAAGAGGATGCACCCAGGGGCAGAAAGATGATCCTCACTCCGCCGCCCGTAAAGGTTGCTGCAAACGAGCTGGGTATCCCGGTATACCAGCCCAAGACTCTGCGCGGCGAGGAATTTGCTGAGCTACTCTCACGGCTTGATCCCGAGCTTATCGCCGTTGTCGCTTTCGGTAAGATACTCCCGGTAAACGTACTTGATCATCCCAAATACGGATGCATCAACGTGCACGGAAGCCTGCTTCCGGAATACAGAGGCGCGGCACCTATGCAACGCGTTATAATGGAAGGAAAGACCGTAACCGGGATCACCACTATGTATATGGCAGACGGCATAGACACGGGCGATATGCTTCTCAAGCGCGAGCACGAGATCGGAGAAAACGAGACGTACGGCGAGCTTTCCGAAGTGCTTTCTGCTATGGGTGCAGATCTGCTTGTCGAGACTGTTGCACTTGCCGCCGAGAATAAGCTTGTACGGATCCCGCAGGATGACAGCCTTGCCACACACGCGGCAAAGATAGACAGAACCGAAGAGGAGCTCAACTTTGAGGAGACCGCCGAGATCTGCCACAACCGCATCCGCGCACTCTCCCCCGCTCCTATGTGCCGTGCATATTTACCGAACGGCAGCCTTATCAAGATAGCAAAGACTTACAAAGTAAATGAGATCACCGATAAACCCGCAGGAACCGTTATCGAAGCTGACAAGCGCCTGCTTGTTGCCTGCGGGAGCGGCACTGTTCTCGGTATTTCCGAACTTGTACCGGAAGGTAAGCAAAAAATGGCAGCGGCAGACTACCTGCGCGGCAGAAAGCTGTTTTGCGGATATGTGCTCCGCGGAAAGAAGGAATAATGTTTTATTACGGAATCGACTGGACCTACGTCGTTCTCGTCATCCCCGTTATGATACTTGCGATGCTTGCTCAGGCAAACGTAACATCCACATTCAACAAATACTCAAAAGCAAAACTCTACCACTCCGTAACCGGAGCGGATGCCGCCAGAATGATACTTGACCGCAACGGATTATACCACGTGAGAGTCGAGCGTATCAGCGGAAATCTTACCGATCACTTTGACCCGCGCGATAACGTGCTCCGCCTTTCCGACTCTGTCTACGGAGCAGATACCGCCGCGGCTGTCGGCGTTGCGGCGCACGAGGCAGGCCATGCCATACAGTATGCGCAGGAATACACTCCTATGAAAATACGTGCCGCGATCATCCCCGCATGCAACTTTGGAAGCCGGCTGGCAATGCCGCTGTTTCTTATCGGTCTTTTTTTCGCTATTCCCACGCTCTGCTATGCAGGAATAGCGTTTTTCGGACTTGCGGCGCTGTTTCAGGCGGTTACCCTGCCTGTTGAATTTAACGCAAGCAACCGTGCGCTGAAAGCGCTTGAGGATACGCGGCGTTTTAACGAAAACGAGCTGAAAGCCTCGAAAAAAGTATTGAAGGCCGCCGCGCTCACATACGTTGCGGCGCTTGCGACCTCACTTGTACAGATTCTCAGATTACTCATCATTGCGGGAAGTTCCAGAAGAAGGGACTAAACCCCGAAAGGACAAAATGAAGGATAAAGTCAGAGATGCCGCCCTGCGCTTTCTTTGCGATGCGGAAAGAGATAAAAAATTTATCAACCTTGCCGTTTCAAGCGGACTCGCATTGTTCGAAGACCGCAGAGACAAGGCTCTTTTCACCCTGCTTGTTTACGGTGTGACGGAAAAAAGCATAACGCTTGATTACTATATTTCCAAGTTTTCCTCAAGGCCGATAGACGAGCTCGAGAGATTCACAAAATATATTCTCCGCCTCGGATTTTATCAGCTAATCTATATGGGCACCCCCGGTCATGCCGCAGTTAACGAGACCGTTGCCCTTGCAAGGCAAAAGGGCGAGCGCGGGTTTGTCAATGCGGTACTGCGCTCATACCTGCGCGCCCCCGACGTAGAGCTTCCGAGAAAGGAAGACGGACTTATCCCCTATCTTTCCGTCCGTTATTCCTTCCCTGAGTGGATATGCGAAAGCTTTGTGTGCGACTACGGCAATGATACCGCAGAAAAGATACTCGAGGCACTCTGTAAAAAGGCTCCCCTCACCCTTCGTGCAAACACTCTGCGCATATCGAGGGACGAGCTATTACCGCTGTTTGCGGAATTTGATGCAAGACCCACCCCCTTTGCCGACAACGGCATAATTATTGACGGCGACGTTGTTCCGACGTCCCTCCCGTCCTTTAATGACGGACTTTATATGATACAGGACGAGGCATCCCAGCTGGCGGCACAGATCCTCGGTGCAACTCCCGGCTCGACCGCCTGCGACGTATGCGCCGCGCCCGGTTCAAAAAGCTTTGCCGTTGCAATGGATATGCAAAACAAGGGAAAAATCAATTCCTTTGATATACACCGCTCCAAGCTCCCTCTAATTGAGGACGGGGCAAAGCGCCTCGGGATTACCGTTCTTGAGGCAGGCTTACAAAATGCAAAGCAACCGCGTGCAAAACTGAAAAACAAGGTGGACTATCTGCTTTGCGACGTTCCCTGCTCCGGTCTCGGTGTGGCTTCAAAAAAGCCGGACGTACGCAGAAAGAGTTCGGATGACGTTGAGGGACTTGCCGAATCGGCATATGAGATACTGAATGCAAGCGTCTCCTATCTCAAAGAGGGCGGCAGGCTGGTATATTCCACCTGCACGCTCCGCCGTGCTGAGAACGAGGACGTAACGGAGCGTTTTCTCCGCGAGCACAGCGAGTTTGAGGCAGAGGACTTCACTATCACCTCTGCAGACGGCAGAGAACTCCGCTCCCAAAACGGAGCACTCACTCTGCTGCCGCACATAACCGAAAGTGATGGCTTCTTCATTTCCCGTTTCCGCAAAAAAGGAGGCGCAAAATGACAGATGCCGTAAAAAATCCGGACATCGGCTCAATGAACATAACGGAGCTGCAAGAGTTTTTTACCTCGATAGGCGAACCAAAGTTCCGTGCTAAACAGCTTTTTTCCGCCTATGCGGCAGGAAAGCGGCTTGAAGAGATCACCAATTTTTCAAACGTTCTGCGCCAAAGGCTTTCGGAATGCGTCGAATACAGGATGCCCGAAATAGAGCAAAAGCAGGTATCAAAGCTTGACGGAACTGTAAAATACCTTTTCCGCCTTACCGACGGTGAATACGTCGAAAGCGTGCTTATGAAATACGCGCATGGAAACACGATCTGCGTTTCCTCTCAGGTGGGATGCCGTATGGGCTGTGCATTTTGTGCCTCCACCATCGGCGGCAAGGTGCGAGACCTTACCCCCTCAGAGATATACGGCCAGGTGTGTATGGCTCAGCGCGATTCCGGCGAAAGAATAGGCGGTATCGTTATGATGGGCATCGGCGAGCCTCTTGACAATCTTGATAACACGCTGAAATTTTTGCACCTTGTAAACGACGAAAACGGACTCAATATCGGCTACCGCCACATATCGCTTTCCACCTGCGGCGTAGCGGACAAGATCTACGAATTAAAAAAGGCAGATCTGCCCATAACCCTTTCCATATCGCTTCACGCGGCAACGGACGAGGCAAGAAGCGCAGTTATGCCTATAAACCGCAAATATCCGCTTGATACTCTGCTTACCGCGTGCAAGGACTATTTTGATTCCACTTCGCGCCGAATAAGCTTTGAATATACCCTTCTCTACGGAAAAAACGATACTCTTGAGGATGCCGCAAGGCTTGCACGTCTGCTCAGAAGATACTTCCCCGGAAAGACCCCCGTTCACATCAATCTTATCCGCCTTAACCCCGTTAAGGAACGCAGCTTTGAAACACCCGACGATTCAAGGGCATATGCGTTTTGTGCAGAGCTTGAGCGCCTCGGAATGAACGCCACTCTGCGCAGGAGGCTCGGCAAAGACATTGATGCCGCCTGCGGACAGCTTCGCCGCAAGCGCGAGACCACATAAAACAGCCGAAAGGATACACCTATGGTAATCTACGGAACAACTGACAAAGGAATAAAGCGCACTGCAAATCAGGACTGCTTCTTTGCCGCCGAGATCAGCTCGGGGCTTGCCCTCGTTGCGGTCTGCGACGGAATGGGCGGTGCCGCGGGAGGCAGCGAGGCAAGCGTGCTCGCCGCAAGAGTATTTTCCGAGGAATGCCGCAAGTTTGCGGAACAAAGCTATAACAGTGAGCTTAAATGCTTTACCGTTTCCACAGAGGAGATAGGTACGGCAATGGCAGACGCCGCAAGGCGAGCTAATACCGCTGTCTACACCGCAGCCGAAGAAAACGAAAAGCTTCACGGAATGGGCACGACCCTTGCCGCCGCCTTCGTGACCTCCGACATACTTTACGGAGTAAACGTAGGTGACAGCCGTGTTTATCTTTGCTCAAAGGAAGGCTCTCTGAGACGTCTTTCGAAGGATCATTCCTTTGTGCAGTATCTTGTTGATATGGGAGAGATATCCGAACAGGAAGCAAAATACAATTCCCAGAGAAATATAATCACCCGCGCCATAGGCATAGCCCCGGAAGTAGAGCCCGACACCTTCGTTGCCATCGCAGAAAACAGCCGGGCGCTTCTGTGCTCGGACGGTCTTACCGCACACCTTGACGACAGCGCTATGGAAAAGATCCTTTCCGATTTCACTATCAGCGCAAAGGACGTATGCAACACCTTTGTCACTCTCGCGAATCAGGCAGGCGGAACCGATAACATAACCGCAGTAGCGGTAGACACCTGCAATACGGTTGCAGAAAGGGCGGAAGCATAATGGGAAAATATCAGGAATACGTCGGCAGACATTTTGACCGGCGCTATAAGATTGAAGAAGTGATCGGAAGCGGCGGAATGGCAGTGGTTTTCCGTGCTCACGACACTCTTATGGACCGCACTGTAGCAGTAAAGATGCTCCGCGAGGAATTTGCTGATGATGACGGCGCGGTGAGACGCTTTATAAACGAATCAAAAGCCGTAGCAATGCTCTCGCATCAGAATATCGTAAACATCTTTGACGTTTCCGTAAGCGAAAACCTGAAGTATATTGTAATGGAATACATTGAAGGTATTACGCTTAAAAGCTATATGTCCGACCACGGCAAGCTGAGCTTTAGTGAAATATGCAATTTCACCGAGCAGATACTCGCGGCTCTAGACCACGCACACAGCAGAGGCGTTATACACCGCGATATCAAGCCGCAAAACATTATGATACTCGATGACGGAAGCATCAAGGTGACGGATTTCGGTATTGCTAAGCTTCCGAGCGCACAAACGGTCACGGAAACGGACAAGGCTATCGGAACCGTTTACTATATAAGCCCCGAGCAGGCAAGCGGCAAAAAGGTAGATGCACGCTCCGATATCTATTCCCTAGGTGCCCTGCTTTACGAGCTTGCAACGGGCACTCTTCCGTTTGACAGCGAAAACACCGTATCCATCGCCCTGATGCAGATAAACAACGCCCCCAAAAAGCCGCGCGACATCAAGCACGACATCCCGGTGGGGCTTGAAACCTTTATTCTTACGGCAATGGAAAAGAATCCCGCAGACAGATTTGATTCTGCTGCAAATATGATGCACTACCTGCAAAAGTTAAAAAAGCGGCCGAACAAGCCTGTTGATCTTACTCAGGATAAAAGGCGAATCAGAAAACGCGGCGGCTCGATGCTTCCGATAATCCTCGGTGTGCTCTCCGCATTTTTCCTTTGTCTTATAGTTGCTGCTATCGTTGTTGTGAATACTCTCTTCTTCTCCGGTAAGGGAGATGCACGAGTGGTAAGCGTAGCTAACTGCGTAGGTGCCGTTTACTCTGCCGAATTTGTGGAAAACCTCGGCTCCGACTATTCTGTAGAAATTATTCAAGTGCACGATAACAGCATCGAAAAGGGATACGTTATCTCTCAGTCCCCCTCTCCTTATGAGGAAAGACGCATCGCAGGAACGCAAACCGTTAAGCTTGTGCTTACCGTCAGCCTCGGCGCGGAGCAGGCAACTATAAAGGACTACACGCTCTGGGACAGCCGCGAGGCAGAGATCGAGCTCCGCTCGCTCGGATTCGGAGTTAAGATCATCGAACAGGCACACCCAACCATCGAGGACGGATGCGTAATAAGCACTCATCCCGTATCGGGCGTTACCGTAAATAAGGGTGATATAATCATTCTTTACGTCAGCAGTGGCGAAACAGTCGAATATACCTACGTACCAGATCTTCTCAACAAAGACGAGTCAGAGGCATATTCACTTCTTGTAAGAAGCAAGGTGGGTATCGGTACCGTTACCTATGTCCGTTCCGATAAGCCTGCCGGAACAGTTCTTTCACAGAGCATCAAATCCGGAGAAAGAGTACCCGTTACACTCACAAAGATCAACGTCGTTATCAGCGGCGGACCGAATTACACGGAGTAAAGTGATGAATCAAACCGAAAAGCGCCTTATCTGCCGCATTACGGGCAGTTCCGGCGGCCTCTACACGCTCCGTGTTGAAAAGGCGGAGGAAGGCTCTCCCATAGCCGCAGGCCAGGTCATTCAGATCCCTGCAAGAGGAGTTTTCCGCCACAAAGGTCAAACTCCCCTTGTAGGTGATAATGCCGAAGTAAAGCTTGAAATCACAGAGGACGGTAAGGCAGATGCCGAGCGCGGCATACTTATGGAAAAGCTGCTTGACCGCAAAAACGAGCTCATCCGACCGCCGATGGCAAACCTTGACTACATGCTTATCACCGCCGCGGCAGCTAAGCCTGACCCCTCCCTGCTTGCTATCGACAAGCTGACCTGCGCGTGCGTTGCGCAGAACGTAACTCCTATCATTATTATTAATAAATGCGAGCTTGCGCCCGATACGGCAAAAGAGCTTATCCGCATATACAGCTCTGCAGGCTTTCCCGCCTTTGCCGTATCGGCAAAGGAAAAATGGGGAGAAACTGAGCTTCGCGAAGCGCTCTGCGAGATACTCCCGAATAAAATAGCCGCCTTTGCAGGCGCTTCGGGAGTTGGCAAATCAAGCTGTCTGAATATGCTCTTCCCCGGCTTTCAGCTCGGTACCTCATCCGTCAGCGCAAAAACGGGCAGAGGCAGGCACACCACCCGCGCCGTCACCCTGCTTTCCGTTGAGCTTGGCGAGGGCAAGAGCTGTTACCTCGCTGATACCCCCGGCTTCGGTCTGCTTGATTTTGAAAACTTTCACTTTATGGAAGAGGACGAGCTTATCTGGTCCTTCCCCGAGTTTGAAGAAAAGCTCACAAAATGCCGTTACACCAAATGCACCCACACAAAAGAGGAAGGCTGTGCCATCCTTGAGGCGGTGTCAAACGGTGAGATCGCTCCCTCTCGCCAGGAAAGCTACATAGTACTGCGCGAGGAGCTGAAACGGAACAGGTATAAAAAGTAATAAAAGCAACCGAGGAACAAATGAAAGAGATAACCGATCTGCTTCCCAAATGCACACACATACAGCGCAAAATGGTGTCCGATATGATATTAAGCGCGGCGGAATACGTTCGCGCTGTAACGATCATGGAGACCGCAAGAACAAACGTTGCCGACAGAGATGCAGAGGAGGCGCGCGAAATCAAAGAATCCACCGACAGAGCGCGCAGTAACGCCCACAACGATCTTATAGCGTGTGTAAATGCGGTCAACCGCATTTGTGACAAACACGGCATGCCGCGCGTTTACACCGGCGGCGAAGCGCGCAGAGAATACGGCGATTTTGCCCTGGCGCTTGTATCAAGCGTATTCATAAACAGGCACTAATTTAAAAGAGGCTGATCGAAGTCAGCCTCTTTTTTCATTTATTTATCAAAGAAATCCGTATTGCCCTCCGCTTCAAGCACCTTGTCGATGGTGGTGAGGCGGTAGGTTGCGGTCCAGTTTGCATAGAGGTCATTTAAGCGGGCGCGTTCGCGGGGAGCAAAATTGTATGCCTTGCGCACCCAGCGTGCCTGGAAGAATGCCTCGCTCTGCATTCCCCAAGGACGGTGATGCCCGTGCCAAAGCGTGTTTTCATCAAGATTGATCGCCATAATGGCATTGCACCACAGTCTGTACGCGATATCGCGCCACATCGGCTTATCAAGCTCTTTAGCTAGGCGGATGCACTCAGGGACTATTGCAACACCCCAAGGGTCGATTGCATGGTGCTGTGTGGATACGGCTGTACCGCCCGAGGTATAATAGCCTATGCGATCAAACTCTGTCTCCTCCTCATACTGCGTATCGAAGAAGAACATCCAGGAAACAAAATAATAAGCCGCCTTCTCCGCTCTTTCCAGATACTTTCTGTCCCCTGTGAAATCATAAAGATCAAGCGCAGAAACGATAAAGGGATATGCGCCCTCCTTGTCGATACAGCGGCAGTCAAGTGCTCCCGCAGTCACGCAGAAATCCTCAAGGTCGCGCTTGAAGTAAAATTCATCTGTCTTTATAGCGTACTCAAGGTATTCCTTATTACCCGTAAGCTTATAGGCAAGGCACAGCGCCATAAGCACAAATCCGCCCGCAGAGCCGCCGGAGGTTGCCTTGGTTCCGTCCATATTCCAGCGCATTCCGAAGGCATCCTCATCGGTATAACCCGCGATAAGGAACCTGAGTGTCTTTTCCGCACATTCAAAGTATCTCGGGCGCGCGTACTCGGTTCCCTTAAGCAGCTTTGATGCAAGCATCAGCTCATGCGCAAACCAGCCAAGGTTACATACGTCTGCTGGTAGATACTTCTTATTTATAGAGCGCGCATAGTTTATCTGCAAAAGTCCGTTATCAAATTGCGAATCGCACCAGGCGTCAAGGCAGGAAAGTCCCATTTCAAGGTACTTTTTATCTCCTTCACGCTTCCATTTTTCGAGGTAATGGCGGGCGGCGCTGCAGCACTGACCCGACCAACCGCATTCATATACCTCGTAGAGCATATACTGTCCGTCGCCGTCAGGTCTGTCGCGCAATGCATTGCCGACCATATACACACCGTTTTCAAGCTTGCGTGTATGCGCCTCTATCTGGGCATAACCTGCCTTACGTGCAGTTGCGGCATCGACGTGCGCCTTACGCTCAAACGGGAAAAGCAGGCAAAGTCGGTCAATAAGCGTTGCCATGCCGTAATTTTTACACATAGGCTTTGAACAGAAAACGTACACCTCTGTCACGAATTCCTCTGCTGGCGCAAGGATGATGAAATTCTCATATCCCTCGCTTGAAACGTCGTGGTCGGTATATTCAAGGGGCATATTGGAATCGGGCCACAAAATGCGGTGGCGCTTATCATTTTCCGCAAATATTACTGAAGCGGAGCAAATGAGATTTGCTTTTGAGAGAGTTGAAGCAAAAAGCGCGGTTACGGTATCATCATTTTCAAATACCGTGCAAGCGGGAACAGAAACACGGTCAGAGGAATACGTCCACGCTACACCGTCTTTCTCCCATCCGTGCGGCTCGGTTCCGTCACTGCGGAGGTTTCCGTTGTAGGAAACGGAGGGTATGGTAAATCTTTGCGGATCGTAGTCTGCCGCAACGTCTAAAATAAACTGCACTTCCCTCTTTTCAGCACTTTCATTTTTATATGTACGCCGCACGATGAACGTGTCGTCATACTTTTTTTCAACGGTCTGAGTTACGGAAAAAAATGACTTCTCTGCCGCTGTCTCAACTCCGCCTTTTTCCTTAACAAGTGCGGGAAGAAGCGTAAGCTTGCTAAAAAGGTTAACTTTATCCATATCACACCTCGGTATGTTTTTTATTTTATTATACACCCGTATTAACAGCGCAGTAAACCTAAATATGTATCTCCAAGTTCAAAATTGTGATATTTATAATTTATTTCTTGACATTTGACGTAAAAGGAGTTACCATCATACCAATAGGAGGTGTGAGATGATCAACAACGAAGATATGATACTGGAACGCGGATTACAGTCCGGCTCCTATACTTTTTTTGACCGCGATCTGCTTGTATCGTTTGCAGAGCATTTTTATGCAACGACCGGAATACCAATATCTTTGCACACCTTTGTTTGCGAAAGCGTTGAGATGCAGGCAATACACGCCGGCAACAATGAGCACTGTTCGATCTGTTCTTATCTCCGCCAAGAGTGTTTTCCCGCATTCCGACGCGCTTGCTTTGATTGCAACCATAAAAAGCTCAGAGAATCCGAAAGATCCGGAAGACCTATGATCTACAGATGCCATATGGATCTCTGTGAGGCGATCATCCCCTTAAAACGCATAGGTGATGAGCGCTCGGTCATATATCTCGGGCGCGTAGACACAAATGAAGCCTCCCCCGAAGGTTTTGAATCGTTCTTACGCCGTGCCGCTAAGGCCGAGCCGCTTATACTGAAGCACGCGGATACAGATGAACTGCGCAGGCTTTATCACTGTATGCCGAGAATGAACGAGGAGCGGTTCGCCGCCGCAGCGGCTCTTGCCTCGGATTACGTAATGCTTATGGAATCCGAAAGCCGTCCCGTTAGATATATGCCGCAATCGTACACAGACTCGGTAAAACAGTTTATACTCGCAAATCTTCATATGCCGATAACGCGCGAAATGGTTGCCAGGCACGTAGGGATATCTCCCGGGTATCTTTCGCACATTATGTCAAAGGAGCTTGGCTGCTCTTTTTCGGAATACGTAACCGCGCTAAAAATGGATAATGCGAAAAAACTCCTTTCCGCTTCTTCACTTTCTATTGCTAAGGTAGCAGCGCGTTGCGGCTACGATAATCCGAAATATTTTTCCACACTTTTCAAAAAATTCACGGGAATGACCGCAGGCGAATACCGTAAAAAAGCCGCACAATCCCTTGACAATACCGTAGAGATGTAGTATCATAGTCGGGTACGAATACGTACCCATATGCGGGTATGGCGGAATTGGCAGACGCGCCAGACTTAGGATCTGGTGTTTTGCGACGTGCAGGTTCGACCCCTGTTACCCGCACCAGAAAAAAGCACTTGCATTAGCAAGTGCTTTTTTCAACTAAATCCACCCTTGCGGGTGGGATAAATCGTCTTCGACGATGAAATCCAACTGCGTTGGATGAAATCGCCGCGGCGATGGGGGGATTTAATTTCATCTGAGGCATAGCCGAAGATTTCATCCGAGTATCGCGAGGATTTCATCGTGAGCGAAAGCGAACGATTTTATTATCTGTTTAGTATCAAATCACTAACACAAAAGCGCAAGATCTACACCGTTGAAACTAACTCTCATGTTGGTATTTACAATTGTGTTTACTATTTATTGATTGACAAGCCACAAAGCGTATGCTACCATTAAAATTGAGGTGACAACTATGAAAAAGAACCGATTCATATTAGCGGGATTATTGGCTCCCCTTTATTATTTTCTTGCACTTACTTTAATAACTCACCTTTCCGCCATTGATGTTCTCGGAAACAGCGTGATTCTGTTTTTTGCCGTCGTATACGTGATGCCTGTTCTCCCCGGTGCCGCGCTCTTTTTCGTATATAAGTCCAATGCTCTTAAAGAATTTTACAGGGGAGTTATTACCTCGTTTCTCATTTCGTTCTGTTTGTTCAGCGCTTACCATTTTTCAGCGCTTGACACTGCGGTATATAAGTATTTAAGCAAAAATGTGGAGATGGGGCTTGGCGAAGGCTTGGTAATGGCGGTTTTCCTACTGATTTACCTTGCATCCTGCGCGGTTGGAACCCTGTTTGCGGGTATCATCACGGCTGAAAGGCAACAAAGGAATAATAAATGAACACACCAAATTACACCGAAAAGCTTTTAAAATTACTATCCCTTGAATACAACTGCTCGCCGGAGGCATTTACTGACGAGCAGAATATAATAACCGAATCTGCGCTTATCGATGGGCGCAGGATATACGGCTCCGAGAAATACTTTTTTCATATGGTAACGCTCGGAAATAATGCCGTTATTACCGCCGATACGTGTTTACATCCGTTTCTCTCGGAATATGTAAAAGACAAGGCGGGGCATTGGCTTTTCGAGATACCGAACCTCCTTCCCATCGAAAAAGAACTGAATAAATACTCATACTCTCTTACACAGTCGCACCATATGTTCCTTCCCTGCCGCAGGGCTGAAGCAAGGCTTGATACCGAAGTAAAATGGTATTACGGCGAGGAGATATATCCGTTTTACGGAGATAAGCGGTTTCCTAATGCAATATGCGACCATTTCTATCCCGAGCGCCCGGACCGTATAGTTGTCATTGCGCTCGATGGCGACAAGATAATGGGAATGGCAGGGTGCTCCGAAGATGCAAAGGGCTGGATACAGATAGGTATTGACGTAATGCCCGAATACCGTTCAAAAGGAATAGGCACTCATCTTGTAACTCTGCTTAAAAACAAGATAGAGGACATGGGAGATATTCCCTTCTACGGTACAAGCGTTTCCAATTACCACTCGTGGAACATTGCACTCAATGCCGGATTCAAACCCGCGTGGGTGGAGATAGGCGCGAAAAAAACAACTTTATAAGGAGACAAAATGAAACACTTTCTTTGCTATGATCACACCGAAGACAGCGAAAATCTGATTCCCGACGGGCAGGAATTCTTAGTTGAAAAGCCGCCGGAGGAATTATATGCCAAGCTCGAAAAAACACTTGATAAGGAGTTTGACAAATTAATAAAGATCCATTTTAACGTCCCCCTGTTCCTCGCCGCCATTCTCAGCGGCGGAATCGCGTATATTATCTTCTCAGTATTTTTTACAGAGATAATTAAAGGCAACGTGGGGCTAATTCAGGCTATAACAAATGCTCCTTTGCTGTTTGTCGGCGGCTGTCTTGCGCTGATCATATGTATTATATCCTCCGTTGCTGCGCACAAAAAGAACAAGGCAGATAAGGAAAAAGCCGAGCAATTTGAGTTTAAGGCTTCTGACAGCATCTCAGCTGAGCTCCTCCGCACGCTCGGAGTTCCCGCCGAGATCGGGAAGACTGAGATTCTTTCCTTCAATTATATTTACAACGGTGAGGAATGCGAACCGACCACCGATGAATTCGGAGAGACATATTTCACCGAATTCTATAGTTTGTTTACAGACAAAGACAGTCTGTATCTTGCAAGAAACGACGGAAAGTACGCCATTCCGCTTTCCTCCATTCGCGGAATACGCAAGGTATATACCGAAATAACCCTTGCCTGCTGGAGCGGGGATGATAACCGCAAAGCCGAGGATTTTGCGCGTTACGAGATCACGGAAGCTGAGGACGAAAGCATCACTATGCCGTACCACTATGCGCTCGATTTCGAGACAGACGGCGAAAGCTGGCAGCTTCTTTTCCCCTCCTTTGAGCTTCCTACGTTCGAAAAGCTTACCGGTATTACCGCATAAAGCATATGTTTTTATACAGCAACATATTAACTTAATGTATAATATTCAAAACATTGCATAAATATACAAAAATCATGAAAGTTTTTTCAAAAATCTATTGACAAATGCACCTTTCTGCCATATAATAGGCACTGTTAATAAATTATTTTGCGGAACTATCCGCTATGGAGGAAATTATGAAAAAGCTCATATCCCTTGTGCTTTGCGCACTCTTCATCCTTTCTTCTGCACTCGTATTCACCGGATGCGGCGCTGAAGAGACCCTTATCGTTCAGACAAACGCATACTTTGCTCCCTTTGAGTACTACGAGGGCACCGTTATTACCGGTGTTGACGTAGAGATCATGCAGAAGGTTGCTGATAAGCTCGGCAAAAAACTTGAGTTTGTTAACGTTGAGTTTGCTGCTATTATCGATAACGTAGCTGCCGGCAAGATCTGCGATGCAGGTGCTGCAGGCATTACCGTTACCGATGCACGTCTTGAGAAGGTTGACTTCTCTAACACCTACTTTACCTCCGTTCAGTACG
>JAZQJQ010000083.1:0-6394 GCA_045541735.1 Eubacteriales bacterium | reverse complement strand
ATACCGACCTCTTCCATCAGCTTGATGGCGCGGTGCTTAGCCATATCCTTGGTTACCTTGTGAACAACGCCGGAAGCGTTCTCCTTGAGGTAGTCTATCATAGCGACGGTCTCTTTATCAAAATCGCGGTTTGCTCTGTTTTCAAGAGCGCGCTCGTAGTGCTCGATAAGGCGGTCTATCTGGTTGAGAATGTTCTTCTTTACCTGCTCTAGACTGGTAAGAGCGGCAGGTTTTACCTTCCAGTCGGGGGATTTGCCCGCGCTGACCATACGCTCGTACTTCGCCTGCTCCTTTGCGTAGCGCTTCTCTTCCTTTGCATTCTTGCCGATGGAAACGAAGTACTTTTCGATATCGGCCTTAACGCCGACCTCAAAGGTGTATGCAAAGCTGTCCTTGATAAGCTCGAGACGGTCGATGGAGGAATTTACTGCTTCGCTCATCTTTTTGTGCGCCTCAAGGCAGATCTTCTTATCGAGAGCATCGGCGCAGAACACGTCCCTGTTTGCCTTGAGAGCCTCGATGGCAACTGCTTTTGCCGCATATGCCTTCTCAGCGGAGAGCATAAGTCCCTGCTTTGCATCGGCAATGAAGCTGAGCATAAAGTTATCGTCAAGATACTTGCGCAGATATGCGTTCAGCTCGTCTACGGGAAGCTTGGGAAGCTCCTTGCCGCCGCTGAAGGTATAAAAATATCCAAGAGCAAAGAAATTGGGTGCAGGATATTCGGCAGCCTCCGCGGTTATATCGCGGATAACGGTGAGAAGAGGCAGAAGAGGAGTAAGATCTCCCGATTTCTTCTGTGCGGCATAGGTAGAAAGAAGTGCGTTTGCGGCGTTTGCCAGCTCATCCTTTTTTGCATCGACAACATTTGCGTGAACCGACTCAAGCGCATCCTTTTTAATTTCCGTAAGACGGTACTTAACGTCGTTTGCCGCGTTCTTCTCGATCTCGAATATAAGACTGTCTGCTTCGGTATGAGCCTCGATCGCAGCCTCGTGAGCGGTATTCCAAGCGGACTCGAGCTCGATGTGCTTGTATTCGAACTTATCAAAATCCTTGCACTTTTCTTCAAGCTGCTTTGTCTTTGCCGCATCGCCCTTGGCAATAGCCTCTGCCATTGCCTCGTTAAGCTTAGCGAGCGTGGTATTGAAGTTTATCTTGCTTTCCTTCTGACGTGCCTTGCCTTTAAGAAGCATCGCCTCGGTAAGCTGACGGCCTATCTTAACGATAGGGTTAAGGCTGGACATAGGATCCTGGAAGATCATCGCGATCTTATCTCCGCGGATCTTATGGAAATCCTCCTCGGAGATCTTGAGAAGATCCTTACCGTCGTAAATTATCTCGCCTCCCTCTACGATAGAGTTTCCGGCAAGAATACCGAGGATCGCCTTGCTGGTTACGGACTTACCGGAACCGGACTCACCTACGATGGCAAGAGTTTCGCCCTTATTAAGTTCAAAATCTATACCTCTTACCGCCTGAACCTTACCGTTGGTGGTACGGAAGGAGATAGTAAGATCTTTTACAGATAATTTCTTTTCCATTTTAGTCTTCCACTCCTCTCGTAGACGGGTTGAACGCATCTCTCAGACCGTTACCGAACAGGTTGAAGGAAATGAGCAGAAGAGATACGAACAGCGACGGGAACAGCATTGCGTGCGGCGAACCGGTCATAGCGGTCTGACCGAGGGACATAAGCTCACCTATACTGGTACCCGCGAAGGTAGAAAGGTTGATGATTCCGAGATAGGTAAGAGACGTCTCGGAATTTATAACACCGGGGATAACAAGCACACAGCTTGTAACGATGGTTCCGAGGGAGTTCGGGAAGATATGCTTGAACATGAGTCTTCTGTCGCTCGCGCCGAGAGTTTTTGCCGCAAGCACGTATTCCTGGCTCTTGAAGCGGTAGAACTGCTTTCTTGTAAGAGCGGCCATACTTATCCAGCCGGTCATAACGAACGCGAAAAGGAATGCTGGGACGATACCGACCTTTTTTGCAAGATGCAGCTGGAAAAGAACCGCAACAACTGTAAAGGGTACTCCGGAGAGAATATCGGAAATACGGTCAAGGATCATATCGACCATTCCGCCGTAGTAACCCTGAATGGAGCCGTAGATAGCGCCGATGGTCAGATTTATCGCGGAAACAAGAACTGCGAATATAAGGGAGAAACGGGCACCTATACCGATAGCGCCGAACAGATCGCGTCCGTACTCGTCGGTTCCGAAGAGGTAATTGGGCTCCATTCCCTTGAGATACTGATAATAGTTGTAGTAGCAAACGCGTACTTCAACCGATCCGGATTTTTTTGTGCAGTAAACGTAACTGCCGTCGTCACCTTCAATGCGCTTTGAGTTATATTGATACTCCGGTTCCTCATAGGTAACACCGGTAACGTAAGCGGGAATGAAGTTTCCGCTTGCATCATAAGCGGGAGTGTTCTTGGTATCTGCACATTGATACCAGATATTGGAGTTTTTAGCTACAAGGCGAAGCTCGGTCGCCTCAACTCCGGGGTAGACCTTTGCGAGGTCAACAACAGGATAAAACAGCTGGATACCGGTCTCGTTCTGCCATTCCTGCATTCTTGCGAATTCGTCGGTGGAAATAACAAGATGTCGGACACCCTGCTCAAAATATCTGTTGACCTTTACCTTGTAAGTGGTGGTTATTCTTTCCTGGCCGCGGTAGATCGACTTGGTCTCGGTAGTTCCCACGGTCTTGATATAGGGATTCATACCGGTCTCAATACCGATAGCCTTGAGGGCGGCGATCTTGGTCTCGTTAACGGAGGTATAGGTTACGGAACCGTCGAGAATACCGATATTGAGCTCAGCAACAGCGGGATTATAAGGAGGAAAATTAGTGTAGATATTATCCTTGTCGGTTATCTTGTAAGGGGTAACGATAGGGGCAACGATCGCAAAGATTATGAGAAAGAGAATGATATAAGCAGCAACAACGGAGGACTTATTCTTTTTGAAACGGATAAGCGCGTCCGCAAAATAGCTGCGAGCCTTGGTATCAAACTTTGTATCGTGTAAAACGGCGTCCTTCTGGGCAAAAGCGAACTTTTCCTGAGGGATATGCGCGTAATTGTTTTCCATGTTAGATGACTCCTTTCGTAAACTGCACCGGCATTACTTTTTCGAGCCCATACGGATACGGGGGTCGATAAAGCCGTAGCTGATGTCAACTACTATACCTGCGGCAAGGCCGATGGCGGTGTAGAAGACGGTAAGCAGAATAAACAGAGGATAGTCAAGAGCGTTGATAGAGTAGAGATAAAGCTCACCTACTCCGGGGATGGAGAATATCTTCTCGATGATAAGGGATCCGGAAAGGATTCCGATAAAGGAACCGAAGATAGCGGGAAGAACGACTACCATACAGTTCTTCATAGCGTGGCGTACAGTAGCCTGGCGCTTGGTAAGTCCCTTTGTGCGTGCAAGGAGCATAAACTCGCTTGTCAGCACCTCGGTAAGCTCCGCACGGGTCGTACGGGTAAATCCGGCAATAGTACCGAATGCGAGGGAAAGCACGGGAGGCATCATTGAGACGAACATAGGCCAAGAGAACCAGTCCGTTCCTCCCTTCATAACGAGCGGGAACAAATTAAGCTTGAAGCAAAGGATATACTGGATAAGGAAGGCGTAAACGAACGAAGGAACCGAGATACATACCATAACAAGGGTTGAAATAGTATGGTCGATCCAAGTGTTCTTTTTAAGTGCGGCAAAAATACCGAGAGCAATTCCTATCGGTATACTGAAGATTATGGAATACAGATTTACTATCATAGATGCGGGAAGCTTGGATGTGAACAGCTCTGCTACGTCCTTTCCGTAGTACTTTGCGCTGTCGCATATACCCCAGTCCCATTTAGTAAACACATCGCGGAGAAAGATTCCGAACTGTACGAGATAGGGCTTATTGTATCCAAGTGCCTCGCGGCGTGCCTCAATAACGGGAGTGTGAGGGTCACCGATGGGAAGAGGCGGCAGGGGAAGCATCCTGATAAGAACGAAGCACATGAGAGTGATGATGAACAAGGTGAACAGCATCAGTGCGGTTCTTTGCAAAGCGTATTTAACCATAATTAACCTCCGGATTTAAGCCTGCAGTAATATTACTGCCGCTTAAACAATGAACGCGTAACGGCGGTTTTCACACCGAACGTGTATTATTTTGCGCGTTTTTTCTATTTCAACACGCATATTCAAACTCATTTAATACGCAACTTTCCCGCAAGGGGGCGAAAGACCCCCTTGCGAGATAGTGGTTATGCTCAAAACTTAATATTAAGTGTCAACCGTAACGGCTGAAAATTAATACTTAAGCTCGTAGTTGTTCTCTGCAACGTAAGCTGCCCAAGCAGTATCGTCGTAGTTATACTTCATGTAGCGGATGCCGCCACGGCCCATAATGGGATTGTACTCTTCTACAACGTAGTATACCTGCTGAGAAAGGAGAGCCATGCTACCGTCCTGAAGCATAGGAATGTAGTCGTAGGTCATAAGAACCTTGGTCTCGATTGCAGCGAGAATGTCAAGACGGGTGTCAACGTCAGCGATACCGTCGCCGAAGCAGTACTCAACGCCGTTAACCTCAACGGTAGTACCGTTAAGAGCATCGGACCACTGCTTGAGGTTCATGGTAACGGACTTAACGTCCTTAGCCTCGCCGATCTTAGCAACGTTTACGTCAAGAGTAAGATCAACGGTAGTAGCGTTGAACCACTTAGCGTCGTACTGGTAAGAGGGGTTGGTGTAAAGATCGGTAAGACCGAAGGGATCGAGAGCAGAGCCGGACCAACCGCCGAGAACGGTATCCGCATTACCTGCCTTGATCTCATTGGACCACTCATTGCCGAGAGGAGCGGACTCAACGAACTTGATCTTGCCCTCGAAAGGAGTGCCTGCGGTAACCTCATTCATCTTCTCATTGAGGTAATCAAGAGTCTTGGTGATGAATGCGGAAGAAGCAGAAGAAGCGTATACGATCTCGATAGCCTGGTCGGACTTGCCGTCCTTATCGTTATCGGTGATGAAGCCCTTTTCGATTGCTTCGTTGAACGCCTCGGTGTAGAGAGCCTTAGCAGCTACGGGGTCGTAACCGGTGATGGAATCTACAGCCTCGTCGAGAGAAGCAAACTTGGTAACGTCTACAGAGTAGAAGTCGCAGAGAGCCTTCTTAGCCTGATCGGTGTCGCGGTACTGAGCACCGGACTCGGGATCGTAGATGTAGTTGGTACCGATAAGACCGTAACCGCCGGAACGAGCGGGAGATACTGCGGTACAGAGAGCTTCCTTATCGTAAGTAACTGCAACAGCCTTACGGAAGGAAACGAGGGTAAGAGTTTCGATATCGAACTTGGTCTTGTCGAAGCCCTCAGCTGCTTCTCTCTTCTGGATTGCCTCAAGGTAACCGTTGAAGATGAAGAAGAAGATGGTCTCGGAAGGAGTTACGTAGCAGAACTCAGAATCACGGTACTCTGCGTAGTCATCGGTCTGGAGACCGTAGCCCATAAGCTCGCCCTTAAGGAACATAAGCTTTCTGGTATCAGCCTCAGCAACAACCTGGCAGTTGATAGCGGTGGTCTGGTACATAGGATAGGTCTTGCCATCGGTGGGATCGGTGTAGATGTGCTTACCGTCGGTATAGCCGAACCAGTTCTCGTTCTTAACGAACTTCATGGACTTATCCTGCTGATACTCAACGAGCTTGTAAGGACCGTAGGACATGGTGGTCTCAACGGAAGAGTTGTAAGAGTTGGTCCAAGCCTCGGTGTCGCCAACCTGCTTCTTACCTGCCTCATAGTAAGGCTCGTAAACGATCCAGTTACCGGAGAGGTTGTAGAGAAGGTTGAAGCCTGCAAGAGACTTGCCGAGAACGATGGTGATCTCGTAGTCGCCGGTCTTCATGATACCAACGTTAGCGAAATCGTAATTGTCTACGTAGTTAAAGCCTTCAGCGAAGTAGTTGAAAGCGTCAGCGTCGCTCTCACCCCAAGCTGCGGTGGAGATAACGGATACGAGGTAACCGTAAGACTCATCGGTAAGGGGAGCTACGCCGTTTGCATCAGCAAGCGCGAGGAGGGCATCCCACTTCTCGAGGTTGAAGTACTGAGCGCCGTAGGAGTCAACGTATGCCTTGAGGCTGTTGCCGCCAAGCCACTCCTGAAGTGCGAAATCAACAGCGATACCCATGGGGTTGCCGTCAGCATCGGTGTATACACCGTCAGCACCCTTCTTGAGATCAGCAAACTTGAACTGATTCTGAAGCATGGACTCGGTGTAAGCGATAGTGCCCTGATGGTAGTAGTTCTTTGCATTTGCGATGCAGAAGCTACCGTCGAAGTAGTCGGTAGCACGGTAGTTGTCCATCTTG
>JAZQJQ010000082.1:0-12330 GCA_045541735.1 Eubacteriales bacterium | reverse complement strand
TTGGGAATCATCATAAGACCATTGAAGGTATCCGAAATATCCCAAGCAAGTGAAGATGTAAGAATAGCGCCGAAGATAATGGTGCAAACGTGGATGATTCTGAAGATAAAGGTGGTTTTTGCGCCAAAGAGATATTCCCAAGCCTTGCTTCCGTAATGAGACCAACCGAGTACGGTAGTGAAAGCGAAGAGGAACATGGCGATAGCAACGAACTTGCTACCGATATCTCCCCAAGAGAAGACCTCGTTAAACGCACCGCCTACGAGAGTAGCGTCCGTATAGCCGGCGGCAATCTCGCCGGTCTTTGCATTGAACACACCGCCGTTAAGTCCGCCCGAAGTAAGCACAACGAGAGCGGTCATAGTACAAACTACCATAGTATCCGCAAACACCTCAAAGATACCCCACATACCCTGCTTAACGGGTTCCTTAATGCTGGAGTTAGAATGTACCATAACGGAAGATCCAAGACCTGCCTCATTCGAGAACACGCCGCGCTTGAATCCGTTTGTCATCGCAATGATAACGCCGCCGATACCGCCGCCTACAAATGCTTCGGGCGCGAATGCATTTGCAAATATAGCCTTGAATGCGGGAATAATGGCATTATAGTTGACACCGATGATCACAAGGCTTCCCGCTACAAAAAGAACTACCATAAATGGAACGATCTTTTCAGCAACGCTTGCAATTCTCTTAACACCGCCGAGAGTAATGACGGCAGTAAGTATCATAATAGCCACACCGAGGATGATATTATAAAGAGACACTTCGCCGAATACGGCAATGCTTGAGAGAGCCTTAACGTCGAATGCAGCCGCTACGTTTGCAACGATCTTATTTACCTGACCCATACTTCCGATACCGAAAGATGCGAGCATCGTAAAGATGCAGAAGAGGACCGCAAGAATCCTTCCGGGCTTTTTAAGAGTGGCCTCGCCGTGGGCATCCTTGTACGAATAGCTGCCAACACCGTCCTGCAGATAATACATAGCACCGCCGGACCATTCGCCTAAGCTGTTCTTACGTCTGAAATAAATACCAAGAACGTTTTCAGCGTAGTTTGTCATCATTCCGAAAAACGCAGCGACCCACATCCAGAAAACAGCACCTGCACCGCCGATGCAGATAGCAGCGGCAACACCTGCAATGTTACCGGTGCCGACAGTAGCGGCAAGAGCGGTACAAAGCGCCTGGAAAGGGGAAATAACGCCCTTTTCCTTGCGGTGCCTTATAACGTCTTTGGTGAACAGGCTGCCGATAGTGTTCTTCCACCAAAGGCCTATGTGCGATATCTGAAATACCTTTGTGCTGAGGGTTACGATGATACCGGTGCCGATAAGCAGCGCCAGGCCGAATATTCCCCACACAACTCCGTTGACGCTGCCGTTTATAGCAGCGACTTTGTCGAGAAATGCTTGCATTGTTTCCTCCTGAAAATAAAAATTTGACGGCTCACGAAAACGCGAACCGTCAAAAAAACAAAAATACCCTAAAAGGTTTACTTTGTCCTTTTGCCTGAGAGTTTGGCGTTTCCGCTTGCACCTTCGGCCCCCAACTTAATGGGTGTCTCCAAAGCTCTGTCGGCATCCGGTCCCCACCCTTACGGGCACCTGAGAGCGTTACTCCTTCGGTGGCTTATGCACTTTCCCGAATGCGTCATACAGAATATTTAATTCAACTCGTATATGATACTACATATATTCACAAAATGCAAGAGCAAAATGCAAAAAATTCAAGATTTTTGAAAATTTTTCAGATAATTTGTAATATCTTCCCGTTTTTTGAATTTCACGATGGTTTTGCCGTTATGTTTTTCAAGCAAAGCTAATATCCCGGGGCGGCTTTCCGAGATGAAGGATCTTATAAAGGTGACAAACTCCCCATCCAATTCACTCTCTACCCACGGCATATCTGGACGAGACTTTCCGCGGCGAGCCTCAACGCCCTCAAGGCAGGTCTCAAGCGGCATATCAAGAAAAAACACGGTATCGCAGTTTTCCATGCGCCACTGCATCGTTGAAGCGTAATTGCCGTCTATTATCCACTCATCCTGCTCCATGATTTCTGCAAGGCGGGCGCGGAACACTTCCCTGTCCACGGTGGTTTTATCGGTGTTCCAATAAAGCATATCAAGGTGGTAAAGCGGCAGCCCCGTCTTCTCCGCAAGCGCACGCGCAAAGGTGCTTTTGCCGCCTCCCGGGCAACCGATGATTATTACTTTTTTCACAAGATGGACCTCATTCGACATGTAACAGCGAACTAAGCTCACTGTGAAGAACTCCGTACTCCGTTTTGAATGCCACCCTTATCTTGTAATTTCCTGGAATATAACTGCAGATAGCATACCCGTTGTTCTTATCCTCATCTGTAAGCTCATATATATGAACGGCTCCGTTTTCCGCATCTGTCCACTGAACCCACAAAGGCTCCGCATTAACAGAGGAAAATTCCACTCTTACGCTCGCGTTGTTCCCGAGAGAAATTGCGGTAGAATTTGCATCGATCACCGCAAAGCTGCAAGGCTCGCTTGTTTCATTTCCGTTTACTAGAGATGCGGTGTAATAACCGGGCTCAAGCTTCTTCAAAACGACGTACTTACCGGAAAGAGAAATGGTCTTATATGCTTTTCCGTCTTTTTTCAGATCAATGTGAGTATATTTATCTTTTGTGAGAACATCTATCTCTACGTCGGTTCCGTACAGCCAATTGGATCTGTCACCTTTTCTTGGCATTAAAGGAAGCGTAAAGTCCTTGTACTCCGGATCCTCACCGGCATTCAGATACGGTATCTCCGTATACTTTATCTCAGATATTTTTGTATATCGGCAACCAACGTGTTTATCAAGCGTAAAGCGCTCTAAAAAAGCAGACGGTGTATAAGTTACGCTTTTTACGTTCGAGCCCGCGGCATCGGAATAAGTAATGTAAGTAACCTCTCCCTGAGGGGTGCGGTATATATCCGTTATCATTACCACGTGTCCGGAACCTACTATCGTATCCCCGAGACGGAGATTACGCAGGTCGCTGTAATCCACTCTTTCCATACCGGGGATCTCAGCCCACTGATGCGTTGAATAATTTGGCGCGATATCCAGCGCGTATGCCGCGGCTGTGCTGCAGACAGCTCCGTAATAGGTGCTTCCGTTCTGATTGTTATACGGAGGCGCAGAGATATCCACCGTGTATATATAACTGTTCGGGTTGGCAAGTGCTGTTAAAAAAGTATAAAAGCTGACGTTGTTGGGAACAAACAAAGCCTCGGGGCGTGTGGAGCTATACGGAAGGCTCGTATGCTTTACGCCCGCCTTAAATTTACCAAGCGTCTGAGGAATATCCTTTAACGGAACGTAGGTTATGTTCTTCATTTGGTCAAAGCGGCGCATTACGTTGTAAACACCCTCATTTTCGGGAACGTCCTTCACGTATTCGGAAAACGATCCGTAGATCTCAAATGCGATCTCATCAGCCAATTCTTCTACATCCGGCGAGTTTCCGATGCGCGGTGAAAATACAACACGGAACGATGAAGCTCCTTCCGGAACATAATTTCTGACAGCAGCCACCACACTCTCAGATATTTTTACCGAAGAGATAAAGGCGGTATCACTGTAAAAATAGACCTCGGTACTAACGGAATCGGGAAAGTATATACGAACGTCGGTTCCCCAAATAAATCCGCTGCGCAGATGAGATGAGCTTTCCTTTTCCGCTCCTTTTTCAAGAGCTCCTAATGTGAGAGTAACCTTTTCGCACCTATCGGCATCAAGCAGATGTGTGTTGCCGCATTTATCACAGCGGTATCCCGTTAACGTATCGCCGTTTTTCAAAGCAGAGTAATCGTGACCTGTACGCGCAACAACAGTACGCTCCGTTAAAAAAGTGCCGCAAACCGAGCATTTTTTATATTCGGAAAATCCGTCCAACGTGCAAGAGGGGGCGACCGCGGGAACGACTACTTCGCTGTGTCCTCCCTTTATTACGTACTGCGCAGCTAACACCTCTCCGCATACGGAACAGTGCTTTCCCTCGCTGAGTCCGTCCGAAGTACAGGTCGGTACTACAGCCTTATCTACAACCTCGGTATGACCGCCCTTTATCACGTTCTGAGCGACTAACACCTCTCCGCACACGGAGCAGCTTTTGCCCTCACTAAGTCCGTCTGACGTACAAGAGGGTGCAACAGCCGCATCGATCACCTCGCTGTGCGCGTTGTTGATATCAACAATACCGACCTCAACCGCACCGCAAGAATCACATTTGCGTATTTTTTCTCCTGCACTGCTGCATGTTGCATCGGCCACGACCTCCCATTCCCCGTAGCTGTGAGAGCACGCTGTTGTTTCAACAACGGGTTGCGAGGTATCCTTTACCTGACCATTGCCACAAGCGCAGAATAGCAACATTAATACAAGCATACTGATGGATGCAGTAACCGTCTTTTTCATTTTCTATCCTTTTAACTACTTGATTCTTTATTTCACAGCACGCAAAGCGTGTGTTGATTCCGATTTTAAACCAATTTAACTCCCTTGAATCTGTATCTTATCGCAGAATACGAGTCTATTATCTTTTTATCCTTTTTACTTATCACAAGATAAAATACATCGCCCTCTTTGACAAGTTCACCACACCGAATTTCGCCATAGTCCTTAAAGAACATATAATGGTGATTTACCGGCTCTCTGTATCTGTATTTAAGCCAAAGAATTCCGTAATACTCCCGCTCAACACGCTCTGTCTTCATACTGACCGCAGTTTCAATTACGTCGAAATCGTAATTTCGGTAAACAAGCCATTTTTTGACCTTGATGAGTACGTCCAAAACTGATGTCACGGTTATACATGCAACAAAAACTACCACAGCACACCAAATAATGTCAAAGAGCACCGTTCCTATATCAAAACTTATCGGAATAATTGCGACGAAGAACGCCGTGATACAACAAAGCAGAAACGTACTCAACAAGCTTGTACCGAGAGAAAATCTTGCGAGATCCATTCCGTCTTTTCTTATCTTCTCTGCCGTCAGTATCTCTCTATCATCCTCACGCACCAGTATCACCCTTTCATCTCTTGATTCTGTACTCAGAAGGTGAATATACTCGAAATATCGAGTTGTCCTTTTTGTTTATTGCGAGGTAAAATTTGTCACCCTCTCTAACATATGACCCACACCGAACTGTTCCGTAGTCTTGGAAAGTCATATCATAACGTGTCTCATACCTATGCCGTCTACGTCCGCTATGACCTCCGTAATACACGATTTCTTCCCACTGAGATACCGAGCTTACATTTGCTTCGACCAGCTCGATCTCGATCGGTTCGGTTTTTTTACGTACTGTCTTGATGAACCAGAATCCGTTTGCAACGCCTTTCAAAAAAGGTACGGCAAACAAGAAGATAACAAGGCCGCAAGCAAAAGCGGCATACTCCCCGCCGTCCTTGATTGCTTTCGGCATTAACAGAACCGTAATTATGATCGGAACAAGACACAAAGCGGGCAAGACCACAAATATAAATATGTCTAACTTATCAATTCGGTAACCTGTTATGCTTTTCTCTATTTCCTCGACTGAAATTACCTTCTTTTCATCGTCTCGCATATCAGATCACCACATCAAATAAAAATTCATATATCATTTTACCGAATACCGTTTCGCCGTTTTCGTCAAGCTTACGGACGTATTCACAATGTTTGCCGTGCATTATTACGCTGTCGACTTTCTCGCAGCCGTAATTTTTCATTGCCGCAAGCATCAGCATAGTTTGCTCGTAACGGTTTTTCATATCATTGTCGGAAACGATAAAGCGCATGGGCGGATAGTTTTTCTCCGCACCCACGTAATACATAGGCGCCGCCCCGTCCACCGATATACGCAAGCTGTCAAATCCCCTTTCGCGCATTATCCGGAAATGAGTGGTTGGCTGACCCGCATCGTGGAAATATCCTGCGATCATAGAAGCATCTACACCCGCATTTTTGAGATACGAGGTATCAAAGCAAAGCATCATAGAAAGATATGCACCTGCAGAGCTGCCACCTACGTATATTTTTTCGCAACCAAGCTTTTCTTTTGCGTATTCAAGCGACCATTTGACCGCATCTGCAGCATCAACTATATAATCCGGATATTTTGCGGAGGGATACATTCTGTAATTTGCTGAAAGGAAGGCAACACCTCGCTCGCAAAGAAACGGCGCAAAAACGTCCGCAACGCTTTTATCCCCTGCTTCCAGACTTCCTCCGTGGAAGTACAAAAACACACATTTTATCTCCCCATCCGGCCGATAAATATCAAGCTTACAGCTATCGAAAAGACTATATTGAATATCATTTACAACTTGCATAACAACTCCCTTTAACCGTAAAGCCAGCTTGACGGGATAAGGAAAGTATACGGCGCAGTCGCAACAGTGAATATCAGTGCCATTTTCAGCCTGAGCACCTTTTCGCAATCCTTGAAGCTCACCTTGTAATTGAAAGCAAAAATAAGCGCGGCGGAAAGCAACAGCGCAGGAACAGTCATATACAACTCGTCTCCCATGTGCCCAAGCTCAAAGCCCATCATCATAATAAGCATAAGCCCCGCGCCGGCAATATCCGAGAGCATACCGAAAAGATATACTCTAAGAATATGCTTTTTAAAAAACTCCTTCTTTCCCGAAAGCTTCAAAGCAAACGTTGCAGCAATAAGAACGAGGCTGTCTATTATAAAATTACCCGGAATTACAACGAGCCAAGTAACGGGAAACAGCATAAGCATCCAAAAAGGAAACAGAACGTTATAAAGCTTTGTTTCGTTTTTCATATCATCACTCCTTTTCGAAATACAGCGGAGCAATGTAAACTCCGCCCTTGCCCCAGCCGCAATGGGTTATATAATGCTTGCCGTTTATTCTGATCACCTCCGAGGCATGGGAGGCTATTCTGCCTACGGGCTCGCCTTCAAACGCAAATGGATCGCGGCTTGCATATACCGCGGTATCACAGTACGCGGCATTATAGCCGCCGTAAGGGCCGATGAACAGATAGTACGTATCTCCAACCTTTTCAACAAACGGAGATTCGCACGGTCCGCCCCAAGTGCCCGAAATATCGGATTCAAATACAACTTTCTTGTTTTTCCAATGCACAAGATCAGTTGACGTTACAGCTGCAACGCAATGCTTACCGCCTGCCGGAGTACTGTTGCAGGTATAATACATTACCCATTCGTCCCCTGCGCGCAGTACCATCGGGTCGCGGGCATCGTATCCGTCAACAAGCATCGGATTTTCCGGATGGCGCGTCCAGTTTTCAAGGTCAAACGACGTTGCAAGATGTATGCGGTAGCTTTCATGTCCGTCAAAGCTTCCGGCACAGTAATACATATAATAAACACCGTTATGCAAAATAACGTGAGGTGCCCAGAAATGGAGCTCTCCTTCACTCTTATCGGCGCAAATCGGACAAGGAAGCTTGCGAAACGGTTTATTCAACACATCCTCGGAAAACGCGTGCGCGCAAAGCCTTTCATCAAGCGGTTTTGCGGGCTCTTCGTGAGTAATGCCGAACAAATGCCAACCGTTTTCCGTTTCAATAATCGTGTGGTCGTTTATGTACCAAGCGCTGTTCTCCCCCTCGCTTGGATCGTATATCAGATCAAACGCTCCGCTGTATACGCGCATAGAGCCCTCCTGTTTTCCGCTTTTCGACCATCTCAAGTATCTTCAACGGTCTTTTCGCTATCTCCGGTAAGGGTCATAGTATATACGCACATTTCTCTAACGGTAAAACATAAAGCTTTTTTACTATGGTTCCGTATTATTCGCCGTAAACTATCTTACCGTCAACAACAGTGATATACGCAGATGTACCGACCACCTTCAAAGGGTCATCGTTCCAGATAACAACGTCACCGTCCTTTCCAGCTTCAAGACTTCCTACCCTATCTCCTATACCCGTCTGAACGGCAGGATTTATTGTAACAGCCTTCCACGCTTCCTCGTACGGCATACCTGCACTTACGGCAAGACCCGCACAAAGAGGTAAATATTCAAGCGGCGTTACGGGTGCATCGGTAATAATGCTTACAGGAACACCCGCAGAGTGAAGCACTCCGGGCGTTGTGAAATTCTTATGAAGAAGTTCGACCTTGGATTTATTTCCGAAAGAAGGTCCGACAAAAGCAGGATAGCCATCCTTTGCAAGCTCGTCTGCAATAAGTTCGCCGTCAGTGCAATGGTCAAGCGTTAGGTCAACGTCAAACTCCTTTGCAATTCTGATGGCGGTGAAGATATCATCCGCGCGGTGTGCGTGAGCCTTGAGAGGTATCTCCTTCTTGATAACGGGTATCATAGCCTCTAATTTCATATCAAACGGCGGCTCTTTTCCCGCATCCTTATCTTCAGCATACTTACGCGCCTTAAAAAGCATATTGCGAAGCATTGCAGCAACCGCCATACGGGTAACGGGAGCCTTAGCGCCGGACTGTCCGTATACTCCTTTTGGGTTTTCGCCGAAAGCACACTTCATAGCAACGGGGTCTTTTATTATCATATTGTCAACGCGCTTTCCGACAAGCTTTATTGCCGCAAAGGTTCCTCCAATTACGTTTGCACTGCCGGGACCCGTGCAGGCTGAGGTAACTCCGTGCTTAATTGCAAGCATAAATGTTTCGTCCATAGGATTTATTCCGTCAACAGCGCGCATCTGAGGGGTGAGAGGGTCTGAGCGCTCGTTAACGTCCATTCCCTCCCAACGCATTGCAGAGTTATGTACGCCGATGTGGCAATGCGCCTCCACACAGCCGGGCGTCACAAGACGGCCTGCCGCATCCACAACCTCGGCATCATCGCAAACGATATCAGTGCCAACGGATATTATCTTTCCGTCATCACCTATAAGCACGCATCCGTTCTCAATATCAGCGCCGGCCATGGTTTTGATATATCCGTTTTTGATCAAAAGCATTGTTTTTACCTCATTTATTTTCTGAATTTTTCAGGTATCCTTCTGTCTTTAAAGTAATATTCCTCGTCGTGATCATTTATCTCTCGAAGAACTTTGCACGGGTTGCCCACGGCAACGACGTTTGCCGGTATATCTTTAGTAACTACGCTCCCCGCACCTATTACCGTGTTTTCACCTATCGTAACACCGGGCGTGAGAACCGCACCGGCGCCTATCCAGCAATTTTTGCCGATCGTTATTGTTGCATTGTACTGGCACGCCTTTTCACGCAGGCGAGGTAATATAGGGTGACCCGCAGTTGCAACGATCACGTTAGGACCGAACATGGTATGGTCCCCTACGTAAATATGCGTATCGTCAACCAACGTGAGATTGAAGTTAGCATAAACTCCTTTGCCGAAGTGCACGTGTCTTCCGCCCCAATTTGCATGAAGCGGCGGCTCTATATAGCAATCCTCTCCTATCTCGGCGAACATCTCCTTTAACAGCGCGTTTCTTCTGCTCTTCTCTGAGGGGCGCGTATGATTAAATTCATACTGCAGCTCAAGGCATCTCTCCTGTTCTCTTACTACTTCTTCATCACTGCATAGATAAAGTTCTCCCGAATGGAGCATTTCAAAATCTTTCATCGTACCCCTCGTTTTAAACCGCATAAATATACCGGTTTTATAAGTACGCATACGCGCGCGATCAACTAAAAACCGGCGAATTACTATTTCTTTACTTATTTTACCGCAACTGCCGCGCCGTGTCAACGGGTTGATCCTCTGTTACTCTGTTTTTCAAAGCTCGTCGATCATATTCAGAGTGAGAAAATATGCGCAGTCATTTACATTCCGCGACATTCTTCACAACCGCACTTAGGCGGGACCCACAAATCATTGGTTACACACAAAGCCTCCGCCGCCTGTCCGGATCAAAATCAAAGCGACCTCGAAAGGCCGCGTTGATTTTTGAGGTGAGTTGAGAAAAAGATACCACTCAATTTTATAAAGTTTAAAACTAAGATCAGACGTTTTCTTCACCAAGAGTTTTTTTACTTTGAATAAACCGTTTGATTCTTGGGTGGAAACACATAAATACCATAAGCGGAAGGGATAGTGCACTTCCAATCGCGAATACAATATACAAAGGGAACAATTCTCCCAAGAAACCGTAGATCACGGCAGAAAGCGCGGACCCGCCTACACTTCCGGATCGAAAAACACCAAGTATTGCGCTTCTGTTTTGTTCAGGCAAGGCCAACATCATTGACGCGTTAAAAACCGTATTGCCCACACAGTTCAAAAAACCGGCGGCGAATGCGAATATGCACATCAGAACGAAGCTTTGAGAGAAATAAGCAGCAATCATACAAGGTACCGAGAGTGTAAATCCAATGCTCATAAACCAAAACTGAGTTTTTGGGTTTAACTTGATGATTCCAAGTATCAAAACGGCCGCCAAGCAAGCTGCCGAATATATGGAAACTAAATAACCGTACATATCGACGGAGAATCCTTTTTCCATACAAAAAGGAAGCATCAGCGTAAATGCGCCTGATGCAAGCAGATTTATCAGCAAGGCGCAGGGTGCGAATATTCGTAAGCATTCGTCTTGAAAAATAGTTTTTGCAGCAATCAGCGAATACTTCAACACTCCTTTTGCCGTGACAGCCTCTTTTTGCCTAACGGTTTTCGGAGTGTGTACAAAAAACTCCGTGCAGGCAGCATACAAATTGCTGATACCGTTGATCACCACGATCATCGGAACGCCGAAGAATGCCACCATTGCACCGCTGAATGCTGAGCCGACCAGATCGATGAAGGAAACGATGCCCGAATGTATGGATTGGCCGCGCACCATATCGTCACGCGGAATAATATCTATCATCAGTGTGCTGATCGAAGGAGAATAAAAAACGCTTCCAAACGCCGCAATTAATGCCGCCGTTAGCACTATCGGAACGTTCAATGCGTTGAGATATGCCATTACACCGACCGCAAGCATGACCACGCCCTGCACGACGTCAATGCAAACGATCAGCCATTTTCTGTTGCATTTATCCACGATACTACCGCAGAACGGGGATAGAAACATTGTGACAAACATCGAAATGGATGACATAATGCCCATCAGCGCATTTGAACCTGTTGTTTGATATACCCAATATCCGATTGCGATGCTGTACATAACGTCACCGATCGTGCTGACCGCATTGCCCTGCAGCAAGAGCGTAAAATCTCTATTCCATAACTTTCGATGCATCATATCACCGCCTTTCGATTGGATTCTACCACGTCTCGGGCGGCGCTGCAATATAAAAAAGGTGAGAGGTAAGTATGAAGAGGTAAGAGGTAAAAAGCTTCAAAGTGAAAAACGCAAAAACCGCTCAGTTTTATAAATCAAGCAGCTCGCAAAAATCATTTATGTAATAATTCGAAACTGCCTTAATTTCATCAATGTATTGCGCCGAGGAGTTGTCGTAAACTCCGCATACTTTCATTCCTGCCATCCTTGCGGTTTTATCAGCATTATAATTGTCATCGAGAAAAAGTATTTTGTCAATTGACTTCCCGATTCTTTCAGCCGCCATCTTATAAATTTCAGTATCGGCTTTGGTAGTTCCAAAATCGTCACAAGACCACACGTTAGTAAATAGATCAAATATTCCCAATCTTTTCAAGCATACGTCCAACACCGAATGAGGGCTTGCCGTCAAAACATTAAGATCCGCTCCCCGTTCCTTCAGCTTTTTCAGTATTTCGATTACATTCGTTTTTGCCTGAATATTGTGCGAATATTCATTATATGCGTATTGATTCATAGTTTCAACAAGCTTGTCCGGCGTAATACTTAATCCAAGATGTTCAATATAATACTTGGCGGTACCTACATACCCCAATGGAGTAATTATCTTTATGATATCATTATCATAACTTATATTATTTTCGTCCAATATCCTTAGCATGACCCCCATGTATGTGGGCATTGAATCAACCAATGTACCGTCAAAATCAAACAAATACGTATTATATTTCATATCTACACCACCTTTCTGTTTCATTATAAGACATTTTAGGTCATAGTACAAGAGGTTGAAGAGAATCAGTTTGCGATGAGCAGAAACGATGTTGTGTCCTGCGGAAACAAAATCATAACCACCGGCTGTGCCGGTGGTTTGCACAATCCCCCGTGGAGCATTTCATACGCTGAGCCTATAGGCTCGTCGAATTATCCGCCACTTGCTAAAGTTGTCTTACCACCGTAAATGCGGCAATTCACTAATTTCTTGCCTTCCCCAGTAGGGGAAGGTAGCGCCGTAGGCGTCGGATAAGGTGTTCTTTGCAACACTAACTCCTCATCCACCGCTTCCGCGGTCCCCCTTCTCCCAC
>JAZQJQ010000081.1:0-14191 GCA_045541735.1 Eubacteriales bacterium | reverse complement strand
ACGGCGGTCCTATGATGGGTGTTTGCGCTTGGAACACAGACGATCCCATTCTGAAGAATACCAACGCTGTTACGGTCCTTAATAAAAAGGACAGCGCTCCTGCGAAAGAGACGGCGTGCATACACTGCGGACGCTGTGTTGCCGCTTGTCCTCACTTCCTTAACCCCGCAGGCTTCTCCGAGACCCTTAACATTCCGGTTAAGGAAGACAAAATGGCAAGGCTGCAGGCAACAGAGGTGCTTTCCTGCATGGAATGCGGCTGCTGCTCGTTTGTTTGCCCTGCTAACAGACCTCTTATCCAAAACAACCGCATCGCCAAGGCTGAGTTAAAGGATTATCTTGCTCATCAGGCGACACTGACGAAGTAAAGGAGACAGAAAAATGGAAAAGCTTATAATATCCACTTCTCCGCATCTGCGCAGCACGGACACGACCCACAGCATTATGCGCGACGTGCTGATAGCACTGCTTCCCGCAACTATAGCTTCGTTTGTGCTTTTCGGTTTAAAGGCGGCTCTTATCGTTGTTGCCTGCGTTGCAAGCGCCGTGCTTGCTGAGGCTCTGTTTAACATTATTTGCAAGCGCCCGCAGACCGCAGGCGATCTTTCCTCCGCGGTCACGGGACTTCTGCTCGCGCTTAACTTGCCTGCCAAAACAGCTCTGTGGCAGTGCGTTATAGGTTCGGTCTTTGCGATCATTGTTGTAAAATGCCTCTTTGGAGGTATCGGATGTAATTTTGCCAACCCCGCGATCACCGGCCGAATCTTTATGCTGATCTGCTTCGCGGAGGTAGGCGGCGGTTCGTTTACGAATTTTGCTGATGTTACTTCGGGTGCTACGCCCCTTGCCGCTATCAAGGCAGGGGAGACTTCGCTTCCCTCCGTTACCGATATGCTTATCGGCAACCGCGGCGGTGCTATAGGTGAGACCTGTGCCGTTGCACTTATTCTCGGCTTTATATATCTCGTTATCCGCAGAGTCATTCACTGGGAAACGCCCGTTATCTTTATGGGTACCGTATTTGTGCTTTCCCTTATCATCAAGCAGGACGTTACCGCAGCAGTATATCAGCTTCTCGGCGGCGGACTTATCATCGGCGCCGTATTTATGGCAACCGATTACGTAACTACCCCCATTAACCGTCTTGGCAAATGCGTATTTGCTCTCGGCTGCGGTATCATTACCGTGCTCATCCGTTTCTGGGGCTCGTATCCAGAGGGTGTATCGTTCTCTATACTTATTATGAACATCCTCTCTCCCTATATCGAAAAGTGGTGCGCAAAGAAGCCTCTCGGAGGTGATAAGAATGCTTAAAGAAAAATTTATGCCCACAATAGTGCTCGGCGCCATTTGTCTTGTCGTTGCACTGCTTCTCTCCGTTGTAAATATGTTTACCGGTCCCGTTATAGAGGCTGCTCAGAATGCCGCTGCAAACGAGGCGCTCCTTGAGGTGCTTCCGGACGGAAAGAATTTTGAAGAGATCGAAATAGACGATAAATATCCCAAGGTCATCAATATGGGTTATAAGGCCGAGGGAGGCTTTGTTTTCCGCGCGAGCGTGACCGGCAAGAGCTCCGGTCTGGTTATTATGTGCGGTATCAGCGCCGACGGTAAGATAGTCGGCACCAAGGTAATTGCCGAGCAGGAGACCGACAGTTACGATGCAAACGTATTCCCCTTCGTTGAGGGACTTAACGGTAAGTATAAGGATATGAGCGGTGCGGATTTCGAGCCTTATCTCGTTTCCGGTGCAACTCTTACCTCAAGAGCATACGGCGAGGCAGTCAAGGCAGCGCTTGATTCATTTATCATCGCAAACGGAGGAACCGTTGATCTCCGCACGCCCGAAGAGATACTGCAGGATAACTGCAATGCTGCTCTCGGTACCGAGGGGGTGGCTTTTGAAAAGTGGTTTGCCACCGCATACGTTACGGGTGTTGATGCTCTCTACGTAAGCGACAAGGGCGCTGTTGCCGTGATAGGCGAGTCGTTTATCGGTATTGCGGACGGAGCGGTCATAGGCGAGGCTCAGGATACCGAAAAAACTGCGGCGCTTGCCGTATATGATGCGTATAAGAACGAAAAGCTTACCGAAACAGCCATTCCCGAGGGAGCAAGCAATAATGTAATCAAGATCTTTACCGCAGAGAACGGCACGACCGTTATTGAGATGCGTGCAAAGGGTTACGGCATTATGGGCGATTGGCATACCTCCGGAGAATATATCACTCTAAAGGTTGCCATAGACGGCGAGGGTAAGATAATATCCACCCTTACAACCTATCAGAGCGAATCTAAAGACATCGGCGACGTCGTTGCAAAACCCGATTATTACGAAAAGTACAACGGCAAGACCGAAGCTACCTATACCGAGGTAGAGACGGTAGCCGGAGCAACGATATCTACCAAGGGTTATAAAGATGCAATAAAGCAGGCATTTGAAGCCTACAAGCTTATGAAGGGAGGTAACTGAGATGAAAGAGAATAAAAGGCTTGCCGTTTTCCTTGCGGGCATTATTAAGGAAAACCCCGTACTGATACTCGTGCTCGGTACCTGCCCCACTCTTGCGGTAACAAACGGCATTATCTCCGCGCTTTCCATGGGTATTGCGGCAACGGTAGTCCTTGTATGCTCCAACGTTGTTATTTCCGCAATGCGTAAGATAATTCCCGATACCGTGCGCATTCCCTGCTATATAGTAATTATCGCCGCGTTCGTTACGGCGGTACAGATGCTGCTTCAGGCTTATCTGCCTTCCGTTTACGATATGCTCGGCGTTTACCTTGCGCTTATTGTCGTTAACTGTATAATACTCGGCAGAGCCGAGATGTTTGCACGTAAAAACGGTATTGTTGATTCCGCGCTCGACGGTCTCGGCATGGGCATCGGATTCTCGGTCGCTCTCTTGCTTATGGCAACGATCCGCGAGGTGATCGGCGCAGGAAGCTTTGCGGGCATAGAGATACCTTTCCTTGTAAACTACCGCATTCCCGTGCTTACTCAGGCCCCCGGAGGATTCCTTGTATTCGGTATCCTTATTGCGGTGATGAACAAGCTGACCGCAAATAAGGGCGGCGTAAAGCGCAAGACCTTCAGCTGTGAGGGCTGCCCCACCGCACACATCTGCAATAAGACGGAGTGCACCGGAAAAACAGAGGAGGTGGCGAAATAATGAAAGAGCTGATACTCATATTTATGGCAGGAGTGCTTGTAAACAACTACGTTCTCCAGCAATTCTTGGGCATCTGCCCCTTCCTCGGCGTTTCCAAAAAGTTCGATCAGGCAAGCGGTATGGGCATTGCCGTTATCTTTGTAATGCTTTTTGCCACGCTTGCTACTTATCCGATCTACACCTATCTGCTTGTACCGCTCGGTCTTGAATATCTTCAGACCATCGTGTTCATCCTTGTTATTGCGGCTCTCGTTCAGTTTGTTGAGATAGTTCTCAAGCGCTTTATCCCTTCTCTTTTCAAGGCGCTGGGCGTTTATCTCCCGCTTATTACCACAAACTGCGCGGTGCTCGGCGTTACTCTGAACAATATCACCGACGGATACAATTTTGTACAGTCTATCTTCTCGTCCCTCGGTGTAGGTGCGGGTTTTTGGCTGGCTATGGTGCTCTTTGCGGGTGTTCGCTCCCGTATCGAGAATTGCCCCGCGCCCAAGTGCTTCAAGGGCCTTCCCGTAACTCTCGTTTCCGCTTCCATCGTTGCCCTTGCCTTTTATGGCTTTTCGGGCGTTGTGGAAAATCTTCTTAAATAAGGAGGTAGAGCTGTGGAAATATTGATACCCGTACTGATTCTTGCCGCGATAGCCATCGTATGCGCCGTGCTTCTTACGGTAGCATCCGTGCTTTTCGGCATAAAAGAGGATGAAAAATATCTGGCAATACGTGATGCGCTTCCCGGCGCCAACTGCGGTGCCTGCGGCTACAGCGGCTGTGATGCTTACGCAAAGGCGCTTGCCGAGGGCAAGTGCGAAAAAACGAATCTATGTATCCCCGGCGGCGACGGCGCCGCGAAGACTATTGCGGACGCTCTCGGCGTTGAAGCGGAGGACGTTGTAGAAAAGGTTGCATACGTTGCATGCAACGGCAGATGCCACACCGTTGATAAAAAATATGAATACGTAGGCGAGAAATCCTGCCGTATCGCAAATATGGCGTATTCGGGCGATAGATTTTGTACCTACGCTTGCCTTGGATACGGCGACTGCGTTGCTGTCTGCCCCAAGGAGGCTATAACTATCGAGGACGGAGTTGCACGTATCGATCCCCGTAAGTGCATCGGTTGCGGTCTTTGCGCGCGCACCTGCCCAAATCATATAATCCATCTTGTAAACGACACCACGCGAGTCGTTGTGGAGTGCTCCAATCACGATAAGGGTGCTGCCACCCGCAAATACTGCACAAACGGCTGTATCGGATGCGGAAAGTGCCAGAAGAGTTGCGAGGTGGGCGCTATTACTGTAGTGGACAATCTCGCCGTCATCGACTATGAAAAGTGTACCGGCTGCGGTAAGTGTGCCGAGGTTTGCCCCGTTAAGTGCATACATGAGGGCAACTTTATCTGCGGAGCGCATTTTTAGTTGGGATGTAAAAAACGTCCGGAACGCAAAAAAGAAAAGATAAAATGCAGTCACTAACGTTGCGATATGCGTGATTGATGACAGAGGTAAGAAAAACTCAAAAAACTGAGTTTTTCTGATGATATTTCTTTTTTGCTACGGGACAAAATCCACACTCGACGTATAATATACGCCTCACGTGTGGATGTTTGCCCGTTCCAAAAGCTTTTTCCTATCCCAATGGGATATAAAATAACGGGCGGATGATATCTGCCCATACGGAGGAACGGTTATGAACGGAAAAAACGTAAGGAAAACGGTTCGTTACGACATTCTGCTCATAGCCGTTCTCCTTTTTGTTTCGGCTTTGGCTGTGGGCATCACGCTGCTTTCGCGTGATGAAGGCGAGAGCGTTACCGTTGAGATAAACGGTGTGCAGACGGCGGCATATCCGCTCTCGATCGATGGGGAATATCCTTTAAACGGAGGAACTAATATCCTTGTTATCGAAAACGGCGAGGCATATATGAGATATGCCGACTGTCCCGATAAGGTCTGCGTAAACACGGGCAAGATAAAATACGGAGGACAGACGATAGTGTGCTTGCCGAATAAGCTTGCCGTTACCGTGCGCGGCACGGACGGCGGAGCTGACATAGTGCAGTAGGAGGCGAAGATGAATAAGAACAAAAGACTTGCCCTGCTTTCTATGTGTGCCTGTCTTGCTATGATACTATCGTTCGTTGAGAGCAGGATTCCTCCGCTGACGGCAATTCCCGGAATCAAAATGGGTCTTGCCAATATTGCCGTTTTGTTTACACTCTATAAAATGGGCACAAGGGAAGCTGCCGTGGTTTCTGCCGTCAGAATAATACTGATTGCTTTGCTGTTCGGCAGTTTTGTAAGCTTTCTGTACAGTCTTGCGGGCGCGGTGCTCAGCTTTGCCGTTATGCTTTTTTTGCGTAGAATAGGACTTTTTTCCGAGGTTGGAGTAAGCGGTGCGGGCGGTGTTTGCCATAATATAGGGCAGATAACGATGGCTTGCATCCTGCTTGAAACAAACGTGATAGCTTACTATTTGCCGTTTTTGCTCCTTTCCGGTACCGTTACGGGAGTGCTGATCGGACTCATCGCTGCTTTGCTTATTAAAAGAATTAAATAAAGTGAGGAATGCTATGGATATCAAAAGCGTAAAAAAGATAATCGACGATACCGCGTACGTCCGCACCGGCGGGAGCGCGCAGGAAAAAAAGTGCGCGGAATATCTCCTTGCCCGCTGCGAGGAACTGGGTATGGCGGCAAGGCTTGAGGGCTTTGACGTGCAGATGGCGGAGATCTCCTCCGCAACTCTTGAAATAGACGGTGTGAGCATTACCTGCAAGGGCTACGGGTGTTGCGGCTCCGGCACGGTCGAAGCGCCGCTTTACTATCTGCGCGGCACGGATAAATACTCTCTTTCCCTTTGCAAGGATAAGATAGTTATGGTCGACGGTTATATGGGTTATTGGCTGTATAATGATATTGTTGAAAACGGTGCAGTCGGTTTTATTACCTACGACGGAAACCTCAATTATGCCGATGAGGATATAGATCAGCGTGAACTTCGCGCAATGGTGACCAAGGATAAAAAGAAACTGCTCGGCGTTAATATCAACGCAAAGCAGGCGGTAAAGCTTGTTGAAAACGGTGCAGAGAATGCCAAGATAAGCATCGAGCAGACGGAAAGCGTTGGAACTTCGTATAACGTGATCGCGGATATAGAGGGCGAAACGGACGAGACGGTTATCCTGACGGCACATTACGATTCCACGTCTCTTTCTCAGGGCTCGTATGATAATATGTCCGGCTCTGTCGGTATTTTGGGTGTTGGTGAGTATTTTATAAAGGCAGAAAAGAAGCCGCTACGCAATATCCGCCTTGTGTTCTGCGGAAGCGAGGAGAGGGGTCTGCTCGGCTCAAAGGCATATTGCGAGGCACATAAGAGCGAGCTTGAAAAGATAGCACTTAATATCAATCTTGATATGATAGGCTGTATCATGGGTAAGTTCATTGGCTGCTGCAGCACCGAGGAAGCTCTTTGCAAATACATCGAATATATGGGCGGCGAGCTGGGATTCGGTATCTCCTGCCGCCAGGACGTTTATTCCAGCGACTCCACCCCCTTTGCGGATAGCGGTGTGCCTGCCCTTTCCTTTGCCCGTATAGCTCCCCCCAATACCGCAACCATCCATAACCGCTACGATACCCCTGCGGTAATGAGCCCCGCGCAAACAATAAGCGACATTGAGTTTATCGCCGCGTTCACCGATAGAATGGCAAATGCCGTGCACTGCCCCGTTGACCGTGCGATCCCCGAGAAGGTCAAGGAAAAGCTCGATATCTACAACTGCAGAAAAAGAGCACCCAAGAATTAATGACCGCCCCTGCGGACTTGTTTATACACGTCCGCAGGGGAGTTTTCGTAATTGTGCACATCTGATATATTTGCTCCGTAAACTAGGGATAAGACGACAATTCTGTTATAGTTTTTTAGAAAATAATGAGTTATTATTAATATAGACCAACAGACGGAGGTACAGTATGGACGAGATCAACGGCAAGATAACCTGTGCGGATCTTGCGGCATTGTTTATGGAAAAGGCGGCAAAGGAGTCTATAGTTTCCGAGCTGTTTGACTTTTTCGGCTTTGACTGTCTTGCGCGCATCAGCTTGAACCATGCGAAGCTTGATGAATATATTTCCGCTTTTGAGACTTCGGAATACAAGGATGCGGAGCTGCTTGAGCGCATTATTGAGATAATCAGAAGCGGTAAAAAGACCGATGCGGGCAGTGAGCGCACCTTGCTTGACGGTATCAAGCGTTATATAGGCGATAATCTTGCGGTAGAACTAAGTCTTGAGCAGATAGCGGCGGAGATGAACGTCAGCTACCATTATCTTTGCCACTTTTTTAAGGCGAGAACGGGTATGAGCGTCGGTCACTACCGTACGGCAAAGAGGCTTGAAGCGGCGATACGGGAGCTTATGAAAGATGATGCGAAGATCACGGATATCGCTCTTTCCTGCGGTTTCAGCAACGTCGGATATTTTTCCGAAACGTTCAGCAAATTTACGGGACTCTCTCCCACCGCATTCAAGGTAAAGCACGCAAATATCCCCATACACGGCTTTTACGATTTTTGGGATATTATGCTATCCGATAAGCTGGAGCATATGCATTTCTGCGCCTCCGGGATAGAGGATATAGATATAAAGGCAAGCGAGTACACGGTACATTTGCCCGATGCGCAGTATGCCTTCTTGCATGAGGCGGCGGTGATAGAATTTGGGGGAGTTCTGTACGCCTCCTGGTATAACTGTGTTGAGCGCGAGCTTAAAGGCTACACTCCCATCAACGGAAAACGCTCGACAGACGGCGGCAGGACGTGGTCGGAGCTTGAAAAGATCGCCGACGATCCGAGCGGAGAACTGCTGTACTGTCCGCCTGTCTACTGCGAGCATAACGGCAAGCTCTATATGTTTATGAACACTATGGTAAAACCCGACCATATACATTCCTTGGAGCTTTACAGATTGAACGTGGATACCGAAAAGTTTGAGCATCTGTGGTCGCGTCCCATCCCATTTAAGCTGAACACGAACGTTATCGCTTTGCCTAACGGCAAGCTGCTTTTCCCCGGCAGGGTGGCGGAGCTTGATTCCTTTCCCAACACTCCCGCCGTGATGATATGCGACAGCGGCGATCCGGAGGGCGAGTGGCGGGTTGTGCGCGTTTCCGAAAACGGAGATCTGCCGGACGGAAACCGCCTTGTTCATCCTGAAACTACGGTCATCTGTCTGGATTCCGTGCTTTATATGTTTAACCGTAACGACAGGCGCCGTGTTCCTCTTGTGTACGTTTCCCGAGATATGGGTGAAAGCTGGAGCACGATGATGGGTAATGACTTGCCTTATATCAACTCCAAGATATACAGCGGCACCCTTGCCGACGGACGAAATTATCTTGTTGCGAATATAGATAAAACGAATCGTTCCCGCCTTGCCGTGTACTTTACGGAGAAGGGAAGCATACGGTTTACAAAGCGCGCCGTGCTTTATGACCGTGAGCGTGACGGCGGCGACGGTTCCGTTGCCTGCCACTATCCTGCGGCGGCAGAAAGCGGAGGCAAGCTGTACATAATTGCTACCCGCCAGTACGAGCGCAACCACAGGGGCGCGGTGATGTACGTTGTAGATGAAAACAATATTTTATAATACAAAGATGGTGGTGTAAAAAACTTTGTTTTTTACACCACCTCGTTTTTATATTATCTTTTCATTAAACAGCTTCATCCATTCGGTTGCGATAAGGGAAGAACCGCCGACATTTGGGTGAACTCCGTCGGGGGCGTAATACTCTGCACCGAGCTTTGCTGCGGCTTCGTTAAACTTTTCCTGCAGTGGGAGGAATGGGATGCCGTACTCCTCCGCAAGTCGCTTCGTTACCTTTGCGTATTCGTATACTTCCTTAAAGCGCTCGTAACGGTCCGGCATTTCCTCGGTCGCGCAGGTTGCCGTTCCTTCAAGAACAAAGGGCTCGCACAAGATAAAGCGTATGTTCGGGAATCTTTTTTGTGTGTCTTCGATGATCATTCGGTAGACTTTTTCAAACCGCTCGAGATCAACACCGTTTCCGTGGGATATTTCGTGCCAGATATCATTGATACCTATAAGTATGCTTATAAGGTCGGGCTCGCGGTTCCATACGTGAGCCTTGATGCGCGCATAGAGGTCAACGATGCGGTTGCCGCTTATGCCCATATTGATAACGGTGTGCTTGTCGGGTGCAGGACCGAGAAGCCGGTCGCCGATCACGCGCACGTAGCCGTAGCCGAGAGCAGACTGCTTTTGAAGATCATCGCGGTTTCTGCCTGCGTCGGTGATGCTGTCGCCGAAAAATAATATCTTCATATCTTACTCCTTATGTTTTATTGTATTTCAAAAGCCATTTGCTGCTTATAAGACGGATGAAGAACAGCGAGCCGCGGAAAAGCCAATCGCAGAACATCGCTATCCACACTCCGTATATTCCAAGCTCAAAATAAATGGCAAATACATAGCTTCCGATAACGCGGAAGATCCACATTGAAGCGATCGACGTTACCATCGGGAACATTACGTCGTTTGCGGCACGGAAGCAGTGCGGAAGCGTGAATGCAAGCGGCCAGATAAGCACTGTTGCAAGATTATGCATAAGTACAAGGCGGAGCACTGCGTTCGTTGCTTCGGGAGAGAGGTTGAAAAGGCTGATGATCGGCTTTGGGAAGAACGTCAGCATGACGGATGTGACCGTCATTATCTTGTATGCGGTGATGAGAAGGCTTTTTGCGTAGTGCTTTTCCTGCTCCGTTTCTCCCGCGCCGGCGCATCTGCCGATAACGGTGATGAGCGTAAGTCCGACGGCTCCGCCCGCCGCATACTGGAACGAGGCGATCGTGTTTGCCACGGAATTTGCGGCGATGATCGCGGTGGGAAAACTTGACACAAGGCTTTGCGTTATCAGCTTGCCTATCTGGAACATACCGTTTTCCATTCCGCCGGGGATGCCGATGCGCAAGATCCTGCGTATTATCGGGAAGGACGGACGGAATCTGAAGATATTATCGACGTAGATCGCGTTCTTCCTGCTGTGGGAAAGCACAAGCATAACTGCGGCGCCGAAAATACGCGCCGCAAGCGTTGATATTGCCGCACCCGCGACCTCCATATCGAATACGTAGATAAGAAGAGCGTTGCCGCCCACATTCAGGAGGTTCATGGAAAGGGAAACGTACAGCGATATCTTCGAATTACCCATTGCGCGGAAAAGCGCCGCACCGCCGTTATAAAGTCCGAGAAAGGGGTATGATATTGCAGTGATGATGAAGTACGTTTGTGCATATGCCATAACGTCATCAGCCACTTTTCCGAATACAAAGCGGAGTATTTCGTCCGAGAACAGAAGCGCTACCGCCATCAACGTTCCTGAAACGGCAAATACGGCATAGTAAAGCTGCTTTGCCGAACTTTTCGCGCCTTCCTTATCCTTATGCCCCAAAAACTGCGAGCAAACGACAGCGCCGCCCGTTGCAAGAGCGGAAAAAACGTTGATTAGCAGTATGCTTATGGAGTCGACAAGAGAAACTCCCGACACTGCCGCCTCACCGACACTTGAGACCATCATTGAGTCGAACATTCCGAGCGCTACCGCAAGTATCTGCTCGATAAGCAGGGGGAAAAGTATTTTTCTTATGTCTTTGCGTGAAAAAAGCATATTCGTTTCGGTTTTCATAATATGTACCATAGAGACTTTGACAGTTAAAATGATTATACTCCGATATGCTTGTTCCGTCAACACTTCGGGTTATTTTCCGCTGTTTATTTTCACATCCTTGCCAAAGAGCAGGGTTCCGTTTGAGGCACTGCCGGCAATTTCCTCGGTCTGCTCTGCACTGCCTTTTATTACCGCCTGCCAAGTACCGCCGAGAACGGTAAGCGTATATTCCTTATCGGATATCATCGCGCCGTCGACGGCGTTGAAGCCGTCGTATACCTTTGCGGTGTCATCTCCCGTATACTTCCATTTGCCGCCGACAAGATAGGGGTGATCGTTTTCGCCGAACGGACGGTTAAAACAGCTTACACCCATTCCGATCACAACGTCGTTAAAATTGCATTCAATAACGGATATTCCGTTGGCGGTCTCCGGGGCGAGGATGATATTATCAAGATATAGGGGGCAGTTTATCTTTACAAACTTGTAGGTAAGGATCACGTTATTGTGCTCCGCGGTTATCATAATTGGAGAGGTGCGCTTGGGTAATTCAAGCAAGGTGCCGGCATCGTAGCTTTGCAGCAGCACGATGGTACCTCCGCGCATAACCTTTTCAAGCGCCTTTTCTATGGTCTTTACGGGTCTTTGCTTTGTACCTTCGTTGGTATCGAGTCCGTCTGTCTGAGCAACGTAGACCGTGGGAAGGTCCTCAAGCTTTTCAAACTTGCCCGTAAGAAGCGTGTTTCTTTCAAGCCTTGAACCGTCAAACATAGGCTGTGCGACCGCTGTGGGAACGGTGGGGGTTTCCTTTGTGCCTGCAAGCAGCCTTCCGTCCTCCGTAAACCACGCAAGGTCAAGACAAGCGCTTCTTGGCGATACGAGGCTTGCGCCGCTTAGTCCTGCCGGGGAATTGCCCGTTCTGTGTGCGTGGTAAACGATAAGAAGATCCTTGCCGTTAGGCGCTTCTACAAAGCAGTGATGGCCCGTGCCGTAGAGGTGCGGGTTTTTGTTATCCTTATAGTCAAGGTCGTCGCACATAAGTGTAACGTTGTTCTTATCGCGCTTAAAGGTACCGAGCGGCTTATCGCTTGTTGCGTAGTGAACGGAGTATTTTGGGTTCTGGTATCTGTTTGATGAGAAGGTCATATAGTAGGTGCCGTTGTTCTTTATCATAAACGGACCCTCAACGCAGTCGCCTCCGCTTAGTGCAAGCGTTTCTATTTCCGCATCCCACTGTACGAGAAGGGTGATGCTCTTGAGGTCTATCTTCAGCTCCTCCATATCGAATACACAACCCCAAATGTTGTTGCCCGCTTCGACCTTTGTGCCGTTAAATTCCGCCTTGCGCTGAGTAACGAAATAGAGATATACCGTACCGTCGTCGTCTATAAAGAAATTTCCGTCTATTACGTTTGCGGAGTTGATGAGATAGCGTTTTGCTTTGTTTGTAAACGGGCCTGTGGGACTGTCCGATACCGCGACTCCGATGCGGTGCTGGGCGGTGTAAACGAGATAGTATTTTCCGCCGTATTTCATTACCTCGGGCGCCCAGAAGGCATACTTGGTAAATGCGGAATTAGGGTCGGTGTATACGTCGTCCTTTAAAAGACAGTAGCCGTGTGCCGTCCATTCAACGAGGTTTTTTGAGGAATATACGCGGTATCCGTATTCGTCTGCGCTTGTGGCGTAAAGATAGTACGTTCCGTCATCATCCTTGAAAACGAAGGGGTCGGCTCCCGGTGCAACGGGATTTGTAAACATCTGCTCTCCCGTATATTCCGGCACTTCAATAAAGCTTGCTCCCGGCACGGGGGATTCGGTGACGGGGGCGGACGTTTCGTTTGAATTATCGTTTCTCATAGCTGTACTCCCAAAAATGATAAAGCATATTAATGCGGCAAGTATTACCGCTGCGGCAATGATGATATAGATCTTTTTCACGTTTTATTCCTCCGTTTCAAAATAGAGCACGGAGTTTGGTTCCAGTGCAACTGCGCTGCCTGAGGTAAATTCACCCAGATATTCCGCATCGTGATCCTTATCAAGAAGGTAAAGCTTTGCAGATGAGCCGAGATCGAGCGTTATCTGTTTCCTTTCTGCAGCTTCATCGAAGGTGTAATAGGTTATGATACCTGCGCATCTTTTGTCATTTGCAGCAAGCACGTAGATATCGCGATCGTCGCTTTCGGCTTTTATACGGTGCTTTTCGCCGTATACCTTGTTGAAGAGAGTAAATGCATAGCAGGTCTTGTATTTTTCGTAGGTATATGCTTTGAAAAGACCGCAGAATCCGCAGGGGCGCGCATCGTAATATGTCATTATGTTGATGGGCAGCTCCTGTGCCTCGCACAGAAGTGCGCTTGCCATTGCCGCGCCCTCCATCTTCATTATGTTTACGCGCGACTCGGCAAGTCCGTCCTTCCAGTTTACAAGGTAGTTCCATTCGTCGAGTATGCTTTCCGCATCGGGATAGCCGCAGGTGTCAAGCAGGCGGCGTACCTCCTTTGCGCGCCTTTTGAAATCGTCGAGCACGCGTGAATACGTGTGCCAAGAAAGAAAATCTATCGGTACGCCGCGGCGCCTCATCTCTTTAAGAAAGCGTTCTACCTCTCCGTTGTCAACTGACCATTCCGCAAACGCGGGGCCGCCTATTTTAAGATGCGGAAAACAGCTCTTCAAATGCTTTGCCGTTATCTCGAAAAGATCGTAGAACTGCTCCATTGTACCCGTCCAGCAGGCGGGGACGTTATCTGGCTCGTTCCATATCTCCCAGTATTCGATGTTGTGGGAAAAGCCGTCGTTCCAGCCTTCGTTTAGGTGCCTTATGATATGTTCGCATATCCGCGCCCATTTATTAAAGTCCTTCGGTGGGTGTACGTGGTATTTTTTCGGATGCGGCTCTATGCGCTGGCCAAGGCGGTATAATATTTTTGCGCCCGTGCCGAGGCATCTTTTTACGTAGGAATCGGTGTAGAAAAAATCGTACGCATCCTTATCGTCCGTATCTCTGTCAAAATCGGGGAATATACCGCTTATGTCAACGGTGTGCTCGCCTCCGTAATTTGCAAAAAACGACGAATCGTGCAGTCTTACGTACGGAATGCCCATTTCCTTGAATTCGGCAACCGTGCCGCCTGTTCCGTCGTGGTTTGCAACGGGACCGTTTACGGTGCCGTGCAAGGGCTTTATGCTTTCTGCCGTGGCTTTTGCGTTTATAAATACGTTTGTCATAGCAAGACCTTCCTTTTAATTCAATGTCATTAAGTTAAGATCATGATCCGGCCGCAAGAGCCTTCGCTGCGAGTCCGCAAAAAGATTCTTCGCTTCGCTCG
>JAZQJQ010000080.1:0-8434 GCA_045541735.1 Eubacteriales bacterium | reverse complement strand
GGCGGGAGCAAGCCCCCGCCCTACGGTCTGTGTTACAGTTCTGTAGGGCGTACTTGCTCCCGCCGTTAATAATTCTATTTCTTTTTCTTGAAGAGTACCTTATAAACAAGCAGATACACAATTATGCTGAATGGAATTGCGGTGAATGTGTCGAGTATCGAGTGCTGCTTTACAAAAGTGGTGGAAAGAATGACGTTTACACACAGAAAGGTCATAACGGGCGCGGGCCACTTCAGGGGATAAAGCTCGCGCGCTTCCCAAGCGGCAAAAATAATGCCGCAGCATCCGATAACGTGCATACTGGGAATAACGTTTGTATTCGTGTCTGCTGCATAGATGCCCTCGAGAATATGGGTGAAAATATTCTCTCTGCCGAGAGCTTCAAGATCGGGGCGCAGATCCTGCCCGTTCGGAAAGAATAAGGAGAATATGAGCACCGCAAAAAAGCCGATGCCGACAAATGCACAGTATTTTTTAAGCCCTTCGCCGTTGAAAAGCAGCAGATAAAGCCCTGTCACGGCAAGGAGCGCGTACCACATAACGTAGAAGATGACGTACTGCTCCACGAAGGGGATATGATCGTCAAGCGGCAGGTAAGAGACCCAGTAGTCCGTTGTCGGCACTATCGTCTCAACGGCAAAATAGGAAATAAGATAAACGGGGAACACAAGAAGCCACGGCAAGTGCGCAAAGCGTTCCCTTTTCGTTTGTCCTGCAGTAAGCATACCCTTTACGGGGCTTTCCGAGGACAGAAGAAAGCGGAAATGTTTTTTCATAATGTTTTTTGTTACTTTGTGAGTATTGGCCTTGTTTCGGGATTTGTAATTACGCGTATGGCATCCTTGATGTTGAATATCTCAATTGACGATGCACCCTTCTGCCACTCGCCGTCAAGCGTCCAGTCCATATGTTCGCTTGCATTAACGGTCATTTCGGATGCTGAGAAAAAGTCGAGCATATATGAGCTGTAATCTGCGGCGGTAAGAGCGCGTATTATCTCGCTCAGCTCAACTATGTTTGAGGGGTGGCGGATAAGCAGCGTTTCAAACCTTCCGTCGTTCATATCAACTATTTTCGGGGATATGGTAAGCAGACCAGCAACGGAGGTGGAATTAGACACTGCACCGAAGATGTAATCGCCCTCCACGGTCCTTTCGGGCGTGTTGAAACGGAGATGGTGCGGACGTATGGCCGAGAGGTCGTTTATTCCCTCAAGCACGTATGCAAGATGTCCGAGCGAATTCTTTACGTTCTGCGGGGTGGAGTAGCTTGCCTTGGTAAAGGCTCCGAAGGATGCAACGTAGGTAAAATGGCGTCCGTTGAAGGAGCCTACGTCAAGAAAACGCGCCTTTCCGTCCATTATGTCCTTTGCCGCTCTCATTATGTTTTTCGAAAGCTTGAGACTGCTTGCAAAATCATTGGTGCTTCCCGAGGGGATATAGCCGAGCGGAGCAGTGGCGCCGCATTCGAGCAGTCCGTCTACACATTCGTTGAAGGTTCCGTCGCCGCCTATACAAACGACAAGGTCAGCACCTATCGCGCATTCCGCAACTTTTTTTCTGCAGTCGCCCTTCGACTGTGTCATATGCACGCGCGAGTCCCAGCCGTAAGAACAGAAAAGTATCATTATGTCCGTCAAAAAACGGTTTGCCCGTTTCATTCCGGAAAACGGATTCATTACGAGCAGTAAGTTTTTAGCCATTGTTTTAACCTCGGTCTTTCTTCAGACAGATATTTTAGCATACAATATTCCCTCTGGCAATAGAGTAAGTGTTAAAAATCGTGTCGAAATTGTTAATTTTTCTCTGTCGGTATGGAAAAATCGCAATATATGTGTTAAAGTATATTAATTATATTCTATATTAACATCGGGAGCCAGAGATGTTCGGCAATTTTTTTAAGAAATACGCATGGATATACATACCCGGCGTTGCGTTTTTGCTTCTTTACAGCAAATTGAGCACCGCAGTGCCCGAGGCGCTCGGCGCGGCAATAGACATCGTTGAATCGGGTGCGGCGGATATGCACGCGGTCCTTCTTGCTGCCGCTGAGGTGGCAGTGCTCGGCGTGCTTGTTTTCGCTACGCAGTTTGTGTGGCGCGTGTGTATCATGAGCAATGCCCGCAGGCTTGAGTGCGCAATGCGCGAGAGTTATTTTCAGAAGCTTCAAAGCCTGCCGGTGGCATATTTCCGCCGTCAGCGCACGGGCGATCTTATTGCTTATGCGATAAACGATATAAATGCCGTAAGGATGACTCTCGGCCCCGTGCTTGCAATGGGTGTGCGCGGTATTGCTACCGCGTTGTTTTCCATCGTTGCCATGGCAAGCGGTATCGACGAAAGAATGACGCTTTTCGTGCTTTTGCCGGTGCCGATAGCCTGCGGCGCCGTTGTTATACTCGGAGGCAAGATCCGTACACGCTTTTCCCGTGTTCAGGCGCTGTTTGCTCGTATCTCCGGCTTTGTAAACGAGTCCATAATGGGAGCAAAGGTCATAAAGTCGTTTGCGCGCGAGGACGAGTGGAATGAGGATTACCGCAAGCTTTCCGACGAAATGAAGGAAGCGAATCTTTCCCTTGTAAACGCATCCTCCTTGCTCGGACCCGCTGTTACCGTTTCCTTTGGCATCAGCTATGCCGTAAGCCTTATCTACGGCGCAAATCTCGTGCTTGCCGGCGCTATGTCCATCGGCGATCTTGTTGCTTATCAGTTCTATTTGGAGCTTGTGCGCCGTCCGATAGTAATGCTCAGCCGTATCATAAATCTTGTGGTGCGCGGAACGGCATCGTATAAACGCCTTCGCGCGGTGTTTGACGAACCTTCCGTGCCGGTCGGTGAGCTTTCCGGCGAAACTGTTGAGATAAAAGAGGGAATAAGCATAAGGAACCTCACCTATACATACGAGGATTCCGACACTCCCGCGCTTGACGGAGTAAGCTTTGACATTCCCGTCGGCTCCTTTGTGGGCATTACGGGACAGACTGGATGCGGAAAGACCACTCTTGCCGCGCTGCTTTTAAAGCTTTGCGAGGCTCCGCGCGGCAGTATTTTCGTGGACGGCACCGATATATGCGATATGCCGGCGTATTCGATGCGGAGTGCTTGCGGCTACGTTCCGCAGGACGGATTTTTGTTTTCCGACAGCATAATGAACAATATTGCGTTCTATTCGGGTGCAAGTGAAGATGAGGTAAAGGCGGCGGCGCATACCGCGTGTATAGACGCGTCTGATACTGACATTTTCCCCGATGGATACGAAACGGAGGTCGGTGAGCGCGGTACGCATCTTTCCGGCGGACAGAAGCAGCGTATATCCCTTGCCCGTGCTATAGTACGCTCTCCTCAGCTGCTTATACTTGACGATACGCTCTCGGCGGTCGACAGCATAACGGAGGAAACGATAAAAAGCCGCCTCGGCGCCGTGCTTGAGGGCAGGACATGCCTTATGATAAGCCAAAAGCTTTCCGCTATTGCGGACTGCGACTGCATCCTTTATATGCGCGACGGTAAGATAACCGAACGCGGTACGCATGCTGAGCTTGTGGCTATGGCCGGTGAATATGCCGAGCTTTGGGCAAAGCAGAGCGAAAGTGCAAAGGAGGGCGGAAAAAATGAACAGGCGTGAAAATGAAAGCATCAAGGTAAACACACGCTCCGCGGTGTCCCGTCTTTTCTCCCTTATGCGCCCTTATACGGGTCAGCTCGTGCTTTGTATGCTGTTTGCGTTGCTTGCGAATGCCGCAACGCTTGCAAGTCCCGCGGTAGCATCCGTTATAATAGACGATTTTCTGCGCGAGGGCAAGGTTCAAAGCGGACTTTATTCCATTGCCGGTTTCGGTATTATTTACCTTGTTGTGGAGATCGCAGGCTCGGTCTTCGGGCTTTTGCAGCAAAGGCGCGTTGCGAGCATATCTCAGTCCATACTCCATACTATGAGAGAGCAGGTGTATGATAAGATACTTCATATGCCCGTTTCCCAGATAGACGAAAACGGTACGGGCAGGCTCATTACGCGCGCTACTAACGACGTGGAGACGGTAAACGAGTTCTATTCCGATGTTTTTATCAATCTCTTCAAAGATGTTTTCCTGCTTATCGGTATCGCCGGCGTAATGATAGCATTTGATCCGTATCTTGCGCTTCTCTCGCTTACCGGTGTGCCCGTTATATTCCTTATCTCATTCTCCCTCAAAAAGCTTATCAAGAACAATTTTAAACGGGTTAAGGCGGTGACCGGGCAGATAAACGGCTTTATTGCCGAAAATATCAGCGGTATGGGCATTGTTAAAGCCTATAACCGCCAGAAGAACAAGCTCAGCGAATTCGTCGGGCTCAACAAAAAGTATTTTAAGGGCACGGTAACTCAGATAATGCTCAATTCCGTGCTTCATCCATCGATGGAGGTAATAAACAACCTCGTTATCGCGCTTTTGATCGTTGCAAGCTTCGGCAGGATAAGCGATGGCGTTTTAAAACTCGGCGTGCTTTACGCATTTACAAATTACGTAAAAAAGTTCTTTGAACCCATAAACGACCTTGCGGAAAAGTACACAAGCGTGCAGTCCGCATTCGTTTCCGTTGACCGTATCGGAGAGATCTTGGATGCCGAGGGCAGGGAATTGCCCGATACGGGCACGCATGGCGGCAAGATTACGGGCGAGATCGAATTTGATAACGTGTGCTTTTCTTACGACGGAAAAACTCCCGTACTTAAAAATGTAAGCTTCCGCCTTTCTCCCGGCACGCGTGCGGCGTTCGTCGGTGCTACGGGTGCGGGAAAAACGACGGTCATCAGCCTGCTTTGCCGTTACTATCTGCCCGATTCGGGCAGGATACTTGTGGACGGTGTGGACATACGCGATTGGAAGCTGCGCGATCTCAGGCGGGGCATCTCCGCCGTTATGCAGAACGTATTTCTGTTTGACGGAAACATAAGGGATAATATCGATATGCACGCATCCCTTGCGGATGAGGATATAGTCCGCGCGCTCCGCGCGGCGGAGGCAGAGGAGTTCGTTTGTGAATCCGGCGGGCTCGATGCAAGGGTGTACGAGCAGGGCCTTAATTATTCCACGGGGCAGCGCCAGCTCCTTTCGTTTGCCCGCGCCGTTGCAACGGACCCGGGTGTGCTTGTTCTGGACGAAGCGACCGCAAGTATCGACAGCGTTACCGAGGAGAAGATACAGAAGGCGATAGGCGAAATATCCCGCGGACGTACCTGTGTGTTCATTGCGCACCGCCTTTCTACCATACGCGAATGCGATATTATCTTTTTGCTTGACCGCGGAGCCATAACCGAGCGCGGAAGCCACGCGGAGCTTATGGCGCTTGAGGGAGGTTATGCCGCGCTTGTTCGTGCGGCAGAGGAAGCGGAGAAGCACAATGTCGGATAAACGCACGTGCGGCAAGTATTTTCTTGACGGAGTGCGCGACGGTGTTCCGATAGGACTCGGTTATTTTTCCGTTTCGTTCGGCGTTGGTATTCTTGCCGCCTCGAAAGGCTTTTCCGCGCTTGCGGCGCTTATACTTTCCGCGACCAATCTCACCTCCGCAGGTCAGGCGGCGGGCATAGAGATAATCGGAGATGCGTTTGTTGCCTCCGGCGGAGCGCTTCTGTTTACCTTACTCACCGCAGGGGAGCTTGCGCTTACGCAGTTCGTTATAAATCTCCGATACTCGCTTATGGCGGTATCTCTTTCCCAAAAGCTTTCCCCGCGCTTTGATATGCGCCACAGGCTGCTTGCTTCGGTGTTCATAACCGACGAGATATATGCAGTGGGCGTTACAAGAGAAGGGGAGATAGAGCCGCGGTATTGGTACGGACTTGCGCTCGTTCCGTATTTTTCCTGGTCGCTAGGCACGCTTGCGGGAGCGCTTGCGGGTAATATACTTCCCGGCGCGGTGGGCGATGCGCTCGGTATCGCGCTTTACGGAATGTTTCTTGCCATTATCGTTCCCCCGGCAAGGGAAAACGGCGCGGTAGCCTTCGGTGTCTGCCTTGCAGCCGCTCTCTCCTGCGTTATGTTCTACGTTCCCGCGTTCGGCTTTTTGGGCTCCGGCTTCCGCGTTATAATCAGTGCGGTCATGTGTGCGGCGATCACCGCGCTTATCCGCCCGGTAAAAGAGGAGACGGAAAAATGACGGTGTTCGTTTACATTATCGTAATGGCGGCGGTGACGTATCTTGTGAGGATGCTGCCGCTTGCCCTCATAAGGAAAAAGATTCGCTCGCGTTTTGTTCTCAGTATGCTTTATTATCTGCCGTACACCGTGCTTGCCGCGCTTACATTCCCCGCGGTGTTTTCTGCAACATCAAGCTTGCTTGCGTCGGCAGCCGGCTGTGTGCTTGCCTGTGTTCTTGCGTTTTTTAAGGTGCCAATGGTCGCTGTTGCGCTGTTTGCAACTGCCGCTTCCTTCATTTTTTTGGTGATATGACCTTAAAATACCCTTTTAATGTTATTCATTGCCTTGCAATTTGCAAGATGCTGTGGTAGAATACTTCATACAATGTTTTTTGCATATCCCACACAAATATATTTACCAAGGATAGTATTATGAAAGATCTGATGATAGGAAACAAGGCGGTCGCCCGCGGAATCTACGAGTCGGGCTGTACCGTTATCTCCTCTTACCCCGGAACCCCCAGCACAGAAATTACAGAATATGCCGCGGATTATACCGAAATGCACTGCGAGTGGGCGCCTAACGAAAAGGTAGCGCTTGAAGTTGCGTTCGGTGCTTCTCTTGCGGGCGCGAGAACCGCTTGCGCAATGAAGCACGTAGGTATGAACGTTGCCGCAGATCCGCTCTTCACCCTTTCCTATACGGGTGTGAACGGCGGCCTTGTCATCTGCGTAGCCGATGACCCCGGTATGCACTCCTCCCAGAACGAGCAGGACAGCCGCCATTATGCGGTATCTGCCAAGGTTCCTATGCTTGAGCCTGCCGACAGTATGGAATGCAAGGAGTTTGCAAAGGCGGCTTTTGAGCTTTCCGAAAGGTTCGATACCCCAGTTATGCTCCGTCTCTGTACCCGAATTGCACACGCACAGAGCCTTGTGGAGCTCGGCGAGCGCGAGACGAGGGAAAATATCAAATATGAAAAGAACGGTGCAAAGTACATAATGATGCCCGGCAACGCAAAGAAGCGCCACCCCGTCGTTGAGGCGCGTACAGCGGCTGTTGCGGAGTACGCGGAAAACTGTCCCTTCAACCGTGTTGAGGGAGAGGGGGATATCGGCATCATCACCTCCGGCACCTGCTATCAGTACGTTCGCGAGGTGTTCGGGGAGGGAGTTAAGATACTCAAGCTCGGCATCGTAAATCCTCTGCCCGAAAAGCTTATAAAGGATTTTGCCGCTTCCGTCAAAAAGCTCTACGTTGTTGAAGAGCTTGACCCGGTTATCGAGACCCACTGCCGTAACCTCGGCGTAAAGCTTGACGGCGGCAAGGATATGTTCCCACCTATCGGTGAGTTTTCACAGCAGTTCGTGGCTAAGGCATTCGGCAAGGAAGCAAAGGAATGCGTTGATGCAAACGTAGGCGACATTCCCATGCGCCCCCCCGTTATGTGTGCGGGATGCCCCCACAGAGGAATGTTCTACACTCTTGCAAAGCAGAAGATAACCGTACTCGGCGATATCGGATGCTATACCCTTGGCGCTCAGGCTCCGCTCTTCGCCATCGACTCTACCCTCTGTATGGGCGCTTCCGTATCGGGTCTGCACGGATTTAACCTTGCGGGCGGCGAGGATGCGGAAAAGAAGAGCGTTGCCGTTATCGGCGACTCTACCTTCCTCCATTCGGGTGTAACGGGTCTTATCAATATCGCTTATAATGCAACTAACAGCACCGTTATTATCCTCGATAACTCCATTACGGGTATGACGGGCCATCAGCAGAATCCCGCAACGGGTATGAACCTGCGCGGTGAGCCTGCTGCAAAGATAGATCTTGAGGCGCTTTGCCGTGCAGTCGGCATCAACAGAGTACGCGTTGTGGATCCTTACGATCTCAAGGCTTGTGCGGAGGCGGTCAAGGAGGAGCTTGCGGTAAGCGAGCCTTCCGTTATCATCTCGCGCCGTCCCTGCGTTCTGCTTAAATCCGTAAAGGCTAAAAAGCCTCTCGTTATTTCCGAGACCGATTGCCGGGGATGCAAGGCTTGTATGAAGCTGGGATGCCCTGCCATCAGTATGAAGAACGGCAAGGCAAGGGTCGATGCTACCCTTTGCGTGGGATGCGGAGTTTGCAAACAGCTTTGTGCATTCAATGCCATCAAGGACGGGGAGGATAAGTGATATGAAGAACACGAAAAGCGCACTTATAGTGGGCGTAGGCGGTCAGGGTACTCTGCTTGCAAGCAAGGTGCTCGGAAGAGTCGTTCTTTCCGAGGGATATGACGTTAAGGTCAGCGAGGTACACGGAATGAGCCAGAGA
>JAZQJQ010000079.1:0-11339 GCA_045541735.1 Eubacteriales bacterium | reverse complement strand
AGTCTCGGTAGTAACGGGAGCCTCGGTGGTAACGGTAGCCTCGGTGGTAACGGTAGCCTCAGTAGTAACCGGAGACTCAGTAGTAACCGGAGCCTCGGTAGTAACGGGAGCCTCGGTGGTAACCGGAGCCTCGGTAGTGATCGGGGCTTCGGTAGTGATTTGAGGCTGTGTTGTTATGATCGGATCAGTCGTGGTTGGGGAACCGCCGGGTGTGTTTCCGGAGCAAGATGCGGTTACCACTGTGCATATTAGCATAGCAATTAGAACGCAAACACGCAAAGCTCCGTTTTTGCTTGTTACGAAATCCTTCATTTTTCTCTCCAAAAAATAGAATGGAATAAGCGTTTGGGGGCGGTAAATATCATTTCGTAAATATGCCTTTGGGTGCGGACGAATCTCGCCCGCATCCTAGGTATGTCAGTCTCTTGAAAGTTCTATCTCAAATACGAGAGAGTTATATATGCTCCAGCGAGAGCAGATAAGCATCATCTTCTGTCCGCCGTCTCTTACGTATCTGGCGCAAATACGCGGCTCGTAAACGGAACCGTAGGTCGCTTGAGACATAATGAGCACGGGATCTGACCAAGCGGCATCAAGGGATTTTGCAACTCTCATAACTATACTTCCGGTACGGATGCTTCCTGCCTGAGGAGTGCAGTAAGTAACGATCCATTCCTCAAGGTATTCGTTGTACATAACACCGACACCGCCGACGCTTGCTTCAATCGCTGCAAAGTCGGACATCATTGCATCATATCCCTTTTCAAAAATGCCGATGCCGTTTTCGTCTCTGCCTACCATGTATTCATAAGCGGAGAAGTTCTCGATCTCTTCAATACGCACGCGCATGATCTTGCAAGCGCCCTTTCTTCCGCCGGGAACGCCGAATATGTATACCCAGTCACCGTCGATAACGGGGTAGAGCTGAGCATATTTGCTTTCCTCGGGCCAACGTAAATCAGAAGGGGTCTGCCAAGAACGTCCCATATCAGTGGAAATTGCAAGACCTCCGAAGTTGCAGTCCCAAATACCGTCTGCATCCTCGTTTGTCCACTCGCGCACGGACATATATCCGAAGTAGAGCTTGTCGCCTATCTTTATGCCGCCCGTGGGTATCTTGGAATCTTCAACGCCTGCGGTGTGTCCTGAAAGCAGGAACTCGCTTGCCATTCCGTCGTATTCGCCTATGTCGTTCAGATAGAATCCGTCGAAAGTGATTCCGTCTGTGTAATCAAAATCCGTGGTAAATCCGAGAGAATTTGCACGCCACGGTTTTCCGAGACCGCCTTCAGGGTTGTTATCTCCGAACGCGAGAAGTACAAAGTCGCCGCAGTCGATCATATATCCGCCGCCGGCACCCGCGATGTTGAAGTTGGTGATGGTCTTGTTAATGGAATACTCTCCCGTAAGAAGAGAACAGAGACGAACTGATTCAACGGCCTTAAGATTGTATACGTTGTCTCTGTCGCGCAGTGTGCGGAGGCGTTCGTATTTATCGGGTCCCGTGACCTCTGCAAGCTGTCGTGCGCTCTCAAGCTTGGTCTTTGCTTCGTCGGTAAGCTTCTTTTCCTCTTCCGGTGTAAGCTCTCCGGTCTTGGGAGGAGTTTCCGGGAAGGGCGGTTGAGTGTATATAACAAGGTTATCCTTGAGAGCGGGCGCGGTAATCGCATCGCAGTAAGAATTGCCCTTTTCTACGTTTTTGAACATCTTTATGTCGGTGTTTGCTGAATAACTGTCTGAGAGCACGAGCTTATAGTTGTTTGTGGATGCACCCGTGACAGTAGCCTTCCCGGAGGGAAAATCTCCTCCGGCGATGCATAAAGTAACGTTCGCTTTGCTTGTAATGGTGGCTTTGTCATAGGTGGACTGCGCGGCAGTAATGCTGTTGTTTTTAAAGGTACCTCCGGTAATTTTAAGCGTTACGTTACCGGTCACGGATACGTCGTACTTGTTTGCATTGTTTCCGGTTCGGGAGACCGCAAAAACGGGACCTCTGAATTCACCGCCGCTTATCTCCATATAAACGTTGCCGTGTACGCTGTTCATGCCGGTCGCAGAGCAGAAATCATTTCCGTCGGTTGCGGTAAACTTGCCTCCCTCAACTTTGATGACAAAGGTAATGCCCTCGCCTATCTCGCCGAAAGCGGAGGATGTGTTTATTCTGCGGTTGCCGCCGCGTATGTATTTCCAGGAACCGGATTTGACGGTCACGCAGGCATCCTTGACGCAGCTTACCTCGTGAGTGCTGCGGTGAGCCGCGGAGTGGGCGTTATATCCACAGATAATTGCGATATCGGTGGAAACACCCGGACCTTTCTTACAAACCACGTCTTCGCCGATGGTGATGTTATTGTACTGGCAGCAGAGAAGCAGGTCATTTGCGTAGGAGTCGATTCTCAGACCGTTTAGTGTGTAATCGCCGTAAAAGGAGGTAACGCTAGTAAGTATTAGCTTGGCTCCCGAATCTCGGTAGTCGGTGCCGTTATACACGGAAGTGATGGTAACCGTCTTATCGTTATCTGGGAAGAAGTATTCGCGGTCAAGCTTTATGGGACCGCAGACAACAACGGTTCCGCCGACTCGCTTGGTAAGTCCGAGCCCTTCAGCGAGCGTGGTTGCGTTTTCGGGGGAAGAGCCGTCATGCGTGCCGCTTCCTTCTTCGGTAACAAAAACTATCTCCTTCTGCAAAGGAGTATATATATCGTCGGGGATGTCCGTAACTGGTGTGTCGGTAGTTACGCCGTCAGTCGTTTCGGCGGGTGGATAGTTTTGGCAGGATACTGCGAACATCGACGTGCCGATGACAGTAATTGCGGCAAGCACTGCGCAAAATGCTCTTGCGGAGCGCGAAAGCTTGTTAGATGCGTTGCTCATATAAGGATTCTCCTTTTTTTTGGTGGCGTGTTTCGGTTGCTTTTGGGTGCAATCATAACAAAATTCTACCACATAAGATTATATATCGAAATAACAATAATTGTCAAGGTTTTATCGTTTTTTGCACTACGTTGTAAATTGAAGGGAAAAATCGGAATTAAATGTAATTAATTGCTATGTACGATGAAAATGTAAAGTGGTATCATAACCTTGTAGTTTACCGTCCATATTCGTATCGACGGCAAGAAACGACAAACAGCAGACAACAATTGACATTTAATAATGAACAATGAAATGTTAAAATGGTGTTGTAAATTCGGCGAAAAATACAGAGAGGTGTAATTATGATATTTGAATCCGAACATCTGCATCTTAGCTTCCGCGACACAGACGGATGCCTTGTAAGCGTTAAGAACAAGGATACCGGCCGTGTGTACGTTGAGGAGTCTGCAAACTGGATAAGCTTTGTTTTCGACGAGGGAACCTCGGATATCTGGGACAGCCGTCCAAATGCTGAGACCGCAAGAACAATTTCTGCGGTGGGACAGCCGGCAATTATTGCCAAAGACGGTGATACCCTTGTTATTACCCATACCGTTAAAGACGGTTGCGCAAACGTAGTCCTTGAGGAGAAGATATCCTTTACAGAGGATGGCAAGCGCATAACTTCATACATCACTGTAAAGAACGAGTCCGAGAAGGGCGTAGTAGTTAATCTTACGTATCCCGACGTTACGAGCGTTAAAGGCGGCGACGATTCTCTCTATTTCCCCATAATGGATGGTTCCGATTTTAAGAAGGCTTTCCTTACCCCGGAGGAGGGAAGCGATTTCACTACCGAAAACAAGATCCAGTTCCGCAGCACCATCGGTGATAACGATACGTATACCGAAGACGTGATAGTTATGAATTATCCCGTTCCGCTTGCGGCTACCTGCTTCGCGGTGCATAACGAGAAGGAACATTTCTACCTCGCTCATCACGATAAGGACCACGCATACAAGCAGCTCGGCTTTGAAAAGGCCGGCAGAATGTTTATCAGAAACTGGCCTTTCCTTGCGCCCGGACAGAGCTCTACCCTTGAGCCCTTCTGCCTCGGCGTGGGTGCCGGTGACTGGCACAAGGCCGCAGACGTGTATAACGCTTGGAAGAAGACTTGCCCTCAGGTAGGTCCCGGCAGAACCGAGAGAGGCAAGAATATCGCAGGTATGGCAGTATACCAGTGCGTTTCCTACCCTGAGTATCTGCATCTCAAGTATACCGATGATGCTCCCGGCAAGACCGTTCTCGCTCCCGCGGATATGTCCTGCCGCTGCCTGAATGCAGATGGCATCGGTACTGACTTCGATACCTTTGGAAAGGCGGCTATACGTGCAAGAGATAATGCCGGTTCCGATCTCGTTCTCTTCATCGGTTGGCACGTAGGCGGACTTGATGCGTACTATCCCGATTACGAGCCTGTTGAGGCTCTCGGCGGCAGAGAAGGTCTCCGCAAGGCGATCGAAGAGGTTCACGCCGCGGGAATGAAGGCGATCTTCTACGTTAACGTGCATATTGCAGACCGCGCTGCAAAGTGGTTCAATACCCCCGGATACAATACCGACAGAATGGGTATCGATTGTGCAATAAAGAAGCCCGACGGTGAAGTTTGGGTAGAACGTTATCCCGGTACCTCCCGTCAGTACTTCGTTGCTCAGTGTCCTATGGCTAAGCCTTGGACACACGCGGCAGTTGAGGCAATGCGCACTGTAATGGAGCTCGGTGCGGACGGTATATACTTTGATGAGCTTATGACCATGCCCGCATATCTCTGTTATGACCGCAGTCACGGTCACTCCACCCCCGCAACCGCATTCCACGAAGGCTATAAGGAATTCTTCGCCGAAGTATACGATATGATCAAGCAGTACCGCCCCGATGATTATATCTGCGGATGCGAAGGTGTAGGCGATGCTTATGATGCTTATATCGATATTATGTGTATGCACTGGTGGAGAAAGTGGGGCAACCCCAAGTTCTCCTACGGTCGTCCCGAGGTTCTCCGTTACATAATGGGCAGACCTATGCTCGGTATGCAGGCAAGCGGCGAGTGCGGAGATAATATGGCAGGTTATGCATTTACCATGTTTGATCCTCTCCTTGAGCATCCTTACGTATATCCCACTGCTAAGCGTTACCACGCACTTCACAAGGCGTACCCTGAGATTTACCGTGACGGTAAGTTTATGGACGTTGTCGGACTTGCGGGTATTCCGGACACAGTACGTAAGGGAATTATGTGTGCCTGCGACAAGAAGAGTGCTTCCGTTCACGTATACAACACTTCCTATAACCCTGTTACCTTCAACGTAAGCGTTGATACCGCTGAGCTCGGACTTCCTGCAGATATCAAGGCATACGATGCAGAGACGGGCGAAGCTGTCTCTCTTGAGATCACCCTTGCAGGTAAGGAAAAGAAGGCTATACTTCTTAAATGATCAATAATACCGACTAATGTCGGAAATAATACGGAGGTAAAACAAATGGCAAAGAGAATTTTTGTTCTTGTTCTTGCAGTTATGATGGTAGCTCTCACCGCTGTCGGCTGCGGAAAAACTCCCCCTGATGTAACTGATGCTCCCGGTACTACTGACCCGAATGTAACTGATGATCCTATCGTTACCGATGCTCCTGTTGTTGATCCCAATAAGCTTTCTCTTGAGGAAAAGTTCGGTAAAAAGGAATATGACGGCGCGGCTATCCTTATTATTACAGGCGGAGACAAAAACTGGTGGGTAAACTACGACGTTTGGGGTCCCGAGGATTCCGGCGAGGTTCTTTCAGAAGCGCTTTACAAGAGGAACACAGAGATCGAGGACACTTTTGACGTAGTTCTCGTTCATCAGCAGGAAACTCATACCGAAGCATACAACAAGGTAAAGAGAGACGTAGATGCCGGCAACAACACGTTTGATGCTTATTTCAATAACGGTACTCAGCTTTCCAAGCTCGTTTCTAACGGTGTTCCGGCAAACCTCAATGAAATCGACGGATTTAATTTTGAAGATCCCTGGTGGAGCAAGACCGTTAACGATACCCTTAACTGGGGTAACGAATACCGCCTCTTCGCAATGGGCGATATGAACATCATGGCTTGGAAGACCACATCTTGCGTTATGTACAACTACACTCTCGGCAAAGAGCTGGGTGTAGAGGATTGCTTTGATCTGGTTCGTCAGGGCAAGTGGACCATGGATAAGTGGAATGAGCTTATGCTTGAGGTCAGCCTTGATTACGACAATAACGCGAAAATGGATTATGCTACCGACCGCTACGGCCTTGTAACCGGCAACCAGACCCTTGCATATTCCATAAACGGCATGGGCATCTCCTTCGGTTCGCTTGACGAAGATATGTGGCCCGCTCCTCTTGTGCTCAACGAGCGTACGCTCGCAGCTCTTGAGAAGATCACCAAGCTTTACTCAAAGGACAGCTGTCTTAACGTTCACGAATCCTCGTACTCCGGCGGTAAAAGCCTTGCGGGTCAGTCTGCAAATCTTTTCTCCGAGGGACGTTTCCTTTTCTTTGCCGAGACCATCGGCGGATCATTCCAGCTTTGGAATATGGAGGATGATTACGGATTCCTTCCTTTCCCCAAGTTTGACGAGTCTCAGGATAAGTACAACTCCTCTATTCAGAACGACCAGATGTCCATTGTCAGCATCCCCTATAACTCCGTTGAGCGCCTTGACGAGACCGTTGACGTTATCAACGCAATGGGATACCTCAATATGAAGGATGTAAAGAGCGTATTCTTTGATGCTGTATTCGGTACCAGAAGCGTTCGCGATGAGAACTCGCACGAAATGCTTGAGATCATACTTCAGGACCGTACCTTTGACCTTGGTGTATGCCTCAACTTTGGTAAACTTCATTCTACTATGAGAACCGTTGCCATTAACGGTACAAACAGCTTCAGCTCTGCTTATAACTCTTACATAGATACTGCAAAGAAGGACGTTCAAAACTTTATTGAAGCCATTAAGAAGTGATTTGCGAAATAACAAAAGGCACCTGCGACTGCAGGTGCCTTTTTAGTTATTTTGTAAAACGAAAACCACCAGCAGTGCTGGTGGTTCCCAAAAAGCTTTAGCTATGCACAGAAAATTATCCGAGCGAAGCGAGGAAAAGTAAGCCTTCTCTTGTGGGAGAAGGGGGACCGCGGAAGCGGTGGATGAGGAGTTAGTGTTGCAAAGAACACCTCATCCGACGCCTGCGGCGCCACCTTCCCCTACTGGGGAAGGCAAGAAATCAGTGAATTGCCGCATTTGCGGTGGTAGGGCAACTTTAGCAAGTGGCGGATAATTCGACGAGCCTATAGGCTCAGCGTATGAAATGCCCCACGGGGGATTGTGCAAACCACCGGCACAACCGGTGGTTATGATTCATTCTGTGGTTATGTTCTTTTTAAATCTTATATTGAGTTTGTTTGCGAGACTTTCGATATTGGAATCGTCCTGCATAAGGAGCTTGTGCGTTTCGCCGTTTATAAGTTTCAGCTCGGCATAAGCCACAACCGGATGTGTTTCGTTCATCTCGAGCTCTTCTCGTTTGAGTTCGAAGCCAACTATTTTTTCAAGAGGAAATGTTAATGTTGATAGCTTGGGGTTTTCGTCAGAATTTTCTGAGAATGCATCAAATTCCTTTAAACCATAGCAAAGACGGTGGTTTGTAAGAGTAAGGCAAGCGGCATAAACGTAACGGCTGTATATCTTGCCTTCCTTGCCTTTTTTTGCAATTGCCCCGGCTTTTGTGAAGTCAAAGCCGCTTACGGGATAGCGTTCCTGCTCGGTCTCGCTCTTTGTAAAGCCGAAGCAACCGTAAGCTTCCTTTTCCATTTCGCGCAGAAGCTCAGTGCGTACAAGCTCCATCTCGGAGTCGGCAACGGTTTGGCTTTTTGCAACGATGAGGCAGACGACACCTGCAATGGCAACGTATGGTGCCATACGCCAGAAAATGAAACGACCGAACCAATACAGTATCAAACCGAGTGCTATAAGTCCAATGCCAACAAATAAAAGTGTCGGGTTTTTCTTTTGCGTAAAGAATTTTTTTGACCTTTTGATGTTGTTCTCCATAAACCCTCCGTGAGCGTTTTTCTTCATTGTATCATCGTGATGTGAATAAAGCAATAGATTGTTAGTTGATTTATAAAAAAACTCAAGTTTATTTGCATTGACTGATCTGTGTTTTTATGATATCATAATACCGTGGAGGTGCTATTATGATAAAACGCGAGTTAAGTACTGACATTAGCATATTTCCGCCGAGTGTGCGGAGATATCTTGAAAATTCTAGGATATACGACAGCAGCTCTTCCAAAATTTCCGTGTATTATTCCGACGCGGGATATTACGTAAAGGTTGCGGAAAAGGGAAAACTTGCACATGAGGCAGAGTTTTGCGCGCTTTTTTGTTCATTTAATATCGGCGCCCCGGTGCTTGAATATCTTAGTACCGATAAGGACTATCTCGTTACCCGTGAGGTAGTGGGGACGGATCTTACCCATTGCACCGATAGACCCAAAATGATATGCCGCATCCTTGCCGATTCTCTCAGAATGCTTCATTCTCAAGGCTGTGAGGATCTAAAATTATCTCCCGCTTTCAGCGAATATCTTGAAATAGCTCGCAAAAAAGCTTATAAGGAGTTTAAAACAACTCCCGTGACCGAATATTTCGTAATCTCAGGAACAGAATCTGCGCGGGATATCATAGGTGCAAACGTTTCAAAACTTTCTGCAGATACATTTATTCACGGCGACGCTTGCCTTCCGAATATCATTCAGCGCGATGGAGAGTTCGCTGCGTTTATAGATCTTGTAATGTCCGGAAAAGGAGATAAGCATATTGACCTATACTGGGCAATATGGTCGCTTTGGTACAATTTAAAGACCGCAGCCTACTCCGACGTTTTCCTTGATATGTATGGCAGAGAAAACTTTGATCTTGAGCTTGTCCGCACCGTTGCAGCTCTTGAGTCAATCTGTTGATGAGGTATATAATGACAGTAAACTGCGTTTGGGAGCATAACGGTAACGACACCCTGCTTTATGCTGTGAATTATATCGGTGCATATACACGAGCCGAAAATCTTGAGACAGCGGCGGCAAAGATGCCCGGGGAGATTGCTGCATATCTAAAATGGTTAGGTGAAGATGCTGCTGATAGAATTGAAATAGTCATCGTAGGTGAAAAGGATTCTCGATTAGACATCAAGGATGCGGATTCCGACGTGCTATTTGAAAGTGAAAAAGCACCCTTAACTATTGTGGAATATGAAAAATTGAAAAGCCTTGTATTGAAGTCTGCTGTGGATTTCATTTCCTTGTATGAATCAATCCCGGACAAGAGTGCCGCAGTTAACGCGGAACGAAAAACATTTTACGGGAAAGCGCCCCGAACGGCTAATGAAATGTACGCACACACAAAGAACGTAAATGCGTATTATTTTGCGGAGATAGAAGTCGATGCCGATAATTGCGGCAACATTTACGAGTGCCGCAAGCACGGATTAGAAGCGCTTGAAGCAAGACCCGGTTTTCTAGAAAATGCAGTTTTTGAAGGTAGCTACGGTGAAGCTTGGACGCTCCGCAAGGTCATGCGCCGTTTCATCTGGCACGATCGCATCCACGCAAGAGCGATGTATCGAATGGCGGTAAAGGTTTTCTGCGCCGAGAACGTTGCAAATCCGTTTTGCTTTTGATTGGGAGGCTGTGTATGTCAAAAACAGAAAAAGTCGAATTTACAAATATGTGTATGATATGCGACGGGAACAAAGTTGTTGTGATCGACAGGCAAAAGCAGGATTGGGCAGGTGTTACTTTTCCCGGAGGTCACGTGGAGCTTGGGGAATCGTTTACTGATGCGGTGATACGCGAGATACGGGAAGAAACAGGATTGAAGATATCCTCACCTCAACTCTGCGGAATAAAGGATTGGTACGAAAACGGGTGCAGATACGTGGTGCTATTCTACAAAACATCCCATTTTGAAGGAGCGCTTGTTTCTTCCGAAGAAGGGAGAGTTTGGTGGGAGGAGATCGATAATCTTCCTAACCTCGATCTTTCGCTTGATATGAAAGATATGATACGCGTTTTTACAGAGGATGATCTCAGTGAGTTTTTCTACCGCCAAGAGAACGGAAAGTGGGTATATGATCTAAAATAGAGATGGAGAAATAAGCTATGGAAGAGCTTGAGTTGTTGAAAGCAACGGCGCAATATGCCGAACAAGTGATGGAGTGCAAGAAGGAATACCTCGCTGTAAACAGCTCGATGGATGGTTGCGGACCGATGCGCCGTACAGACGATCCGATGGAGTACTTGAAACTGTGCGCGCTCGAGGAGGACCCCGAGACTTGTCCTGCACCGCTTGTACCCGCAACGCAGTTTATACTTGTGCGTAAAGGAGATAATAGGGTAGTCGGATTTTTGCAGGTAAGACATAAATTCAATGATTATCTGAAAACGTACGGCGGACATATCGGATACTCCGTAAGACCGAGCGAAAGACGCAAGGGATATGCTAAAAAAATGCTATGTATGGCGCTTCCGTTTTGCCGCGAGGTAGGACTTGGCAAAGTGCTTATTACTTGCAATGATGATAATATCGGCAGTGAAAAGACCATACTTGCAAACGGCGGAGTCTATGAATCAACAGTCGCTGAACAAAACGGAAAGAAATTAAAAAGATTTTGGATAGAATTATAAGTTTACATCATGAATGATTTTTTGAGAAACATATTAAACGAATTAAGGGATGCAATTCCGCTTGCTATTATGGCGGTCGTCCTTTGTGCGATTGGTATTGGTGTAACTTATTTACTGTTCAAGAAAAAATATAAAGACACAAGGAAGTTCCCGTTTGCAAAGATCTTCCTTTGGTTAGCCCTTGCCGGATATATTGCTATAGTTTTGGTAGCGACAGTTTTGAGAGGGGCGGGTTTGCGCGGCAGTAACTTCCACTTGTTCAGAGCGTGGCGCGAAGCGTGGAATATCATGTCCTTTAAGAATTGGGCAAACGTGCTTTTGAATATTGCTATGTTCGTGCCTCTTGGTATCCTCTTGCCTTGGATACATAAGCTGTTCAGAAAATGGTACGTAATGCTTGGCAGCGGATTTGCGTGCTCGTTGGCTATCGAAATATTCCAAGCAATTACGGGCAGAGGATTGTTTGACGTTGACGATCTGTTTGCAAACACGCTCGGAGCAATCTTTGGCTATGGCTTGTATATGGCTTTACGTTCCGTATTCGTCAAAGAGGAACGAAAAGCTATTCGCATATCCGTTTATGCCGCTATCCCTCTTGTAATAATTCTTGCGATTTCAAGTATTTTTGTTGTCTACGCAGTTAAGGACTACGGCAATCTGCAAAATGCCGCAATCTATAAGGTGTCCACAAGAGGAACGGAATGGGAAACGAATG
>JAZQJQ010000078.1:0-18046 GCA_045541735.1 Eubacteriales bacterium | reverse complement strand
TACGGCGAGAAGGTATATTCTCCCGTTGTTACAGACGGAGAAGCAGACTACATCCTCTCATTTGAAAAGCTGGAAGCGGCAAGGTACGCTTCCTGCCTCAAAAAAGACGGTAAGATAATCACCAATGACCGCGAAACAGATCCTATGCCTGTTATTACAGGCGCGTGCGAATATCCTTCCGACGTGCTTGAAAAATTAAAGGCAAACGGAGCGGATGTGTTTGAGTTCGATGCTCTATCCCTTGCCGCAGAGGCAGGTACTGCAAAAGCAGTTAATATCGTTTTGCTCGGCAAGTTCGCAAGCGAGACGGACATTCCTGCCGAAAAGTGGATAGAAGCAATTAAAGCCTGCGTGAAACCGCAGTTTATCGATGTAAACGTTAAGGCGTTCAACCTCGGCTACGGTCTTGAATAATTTTTGTAATCGACAGAGGTGAAAAAAATGGAAGAGCGTTATTGGCAAAAGGAGATCGAAACCGCTTCACGGGAGCAGATAGAGGCATGGCAGAGTGAGCGCCTTGTATCTACCGTAAAAAGAGTTTACGAAAACGTACCCTATTACCGCGATATGATGGACAAGGCAGGAGTAAAGCCCGAGGACATCAAAAGCCGCGAGGATATTGTTAAGCTTCCCTTTACCTGCAAGCAGGATCTGCGCGATACTTACCCATATGGACTTTTCGCGGTGCCGCTGAAAGAGGTGGTGAGACTTCACGCATCAAGCGGAACTACCGGTAAGCAGATAGTTGTCGGTTACACCAAAAACGACCTTGAGATATGGGACGACTGCGCGGCGCGTCAGCTTGCCGCAACGGGTGCTGACGAAAATTCCGTGGTTCACGTTTCCTACGGCTACGGACTTTTCACGGGCGGCCTCGGTATGCACGGCGGCTCACAGCGTATCGGTGCAACGACCGTCCCCGTTTCCTCCGGTAATACACAGCGCCAGCTTACTATAATGCAGGATTTCGGAAGTACCGTTCTTTGCTGTACCCCCAGTTATGCAATGTATCTTGCCGAAACTGCGGAAAAACAGGGCATACCGCTTGAAAACTTCAAACTAAAGGCGGGTATCTTCGGTGCAGAGCCTTGGACTGACGAGATGCGCCTGGAGATAGAAAAACGCCTCGGTCTTGAGGCATTCGATATTTACGGACTTACCGAGATAATCGGCCCGGGTGTAGCATACGGATGCCACGCGCACGACGGAATGCACGTAAACGAGGACCACTTCATTATCGAGGTCATCAACCCCGAAACGGGTGAACCCGTAGCAGAGGGCGAGCAGGGCGAGATCGTGTTCTCCTGCATAACCAAAGAGGCATTCCCCATACTGCGTTACCGCACCCGTGACATCGGCTCAGTTAAGTATGAAAAATGCAGCTGCGGACGAACCTTTGTGCGTATGTCCAAGCCTTGCGGACGCACGGACGACATGCTTATCATCCGCGGAGTGAACGTATTCCCCTCTCAGATAGAGACTGTACTCATAAAGATGGGTTATCTGCCCAACTACCAGATCATTGTCGATACCAAGGACAATATGGACACTCTTGCCGTTAAGGTGGAGATGGGCGAACAGCATTTTGACGACGTTGTTAAGGAAATAAAGCGCCGCGAAAGTGAGCTTGCAAACGAACTTAAATCTCTGTTGGGAGTTGCCGCAAAGGTAATTCTTTGCGCACCGAACAGCATCGAGCGCTCCGAGGGCAAGGCAAAGCGCGTGATAGACAACAGAAAAAAGTAATATAAAGGGAACCTTTTCCCGATAAATTACGACAAATAGGAGGATATGTTATGGCTATCAGTCAGATTTCCGTTTTTGTGGAAAACAGCCGTGGCAAGCTTGCGGCTATCACAGAGCGAATTGCAAACGTAGGTGTTGATATCCGTGCCCTTTCCATCGGAGATTCTTCCGATTTCGGAGTTCTCCGTATGATAGTAAGCGACGCTCCAAAGGCAAAGGCGGCGCTTGAGGCGGGCAGCCACCTCGTTTCCATTACCAAGGTAATAGCGGTAGAGATGCCCGACGTGCCCGGCAGTATGGCAAAGGTCATCCGCGATGCATCCGATGCGGGCGTTAACATCGAGTACGTTTACGCATTCGTTGCCGTTTCCCGCAATCACGCATATCTGGTCATCCGTGCGGAGGATAATGCCGCCGCGGAAAAGATACTTCTTGATAAGGGATATACCCTTGCAACCGAGGAGGATATCTCCAAGCTTTAAGTCCCATTTGTAGGAGAAGCTATGCTTGAAAGAGTAAAAATAAGCAAATACGTAGTAAAAGCGCGTGTAACCGCGCTTTTACTTGCATTAATCACAGTTTTTGGCAGTACGTCCTGCGGACTTCTCGGCGGACCTGACGACACTACGGAGAGGCCGGTTACAACGCTCCCCCCCGTGACGGAGCCGCCCGTCCGCGGTGAGGTGGCGCTTGTCAATACCGTATTCACCTCCGCTCTTTTAAAGGGAGATATTCCGGGTCCTTATACAGATTCGGGAGAAACTGTGTTTATAACCATGGGCGTGCCCGAGGGTATGGGCGGAGGATACCGCGAATTTGAAGCAAAAAATACCGAAATCGCGGAAAAAACGGGCTTTTCCCTTATTTGGGCAGAGGACGTTATAAGCTTTAATTCCAAGTACCTTGCCGTGCAGACCACGGAAGCTGCCTTAAACTCTCTCCGTCCCGATATTGCCGGTGCTTTTACGCTTATGGATACGGCAAAGCACACGCTGGAGGACGGCAGAACGCTTTCGGTCTTCTATACGTTTGAAAAGCAAAACGGAAGCGGTCTTTACAGTGCATACTGCTACTTGCTTGCCGCTGACGGCATGTCCGTTATTCCTTTTGCCTGCAGATTTGCGGGTTTTGCCGCGTTTAGGGACAAGGCGGTAAGGGAATACATTCTGAAAATGGCGGAAAGCATCACATTCCACGAGGACGGCTACGTTATAAAGCTTTCCGACGGACTTGTAAACCGCTCCTTCTCGCTTTACGATAACCTGCCTGACGGATATACCGTTTCGCGGGTAGTGCGTTATAAGGAAAATTACCTCGCTGTTTTTGCAAACGACAAATCGGGAGCTCTTCACATCGGATTTTTCGATTACTTGGAAAACAGTCTTGCGGGCGGTTGGAAAAAACTTTACGATAAGCCGGACAGGTGCGAGGTGTTTGCGGCTGACGGCGGACTTACCGTGTGCCCCGCTTACGGTAAATACTATACTGTGACGGGCGAACCGGGGAATACCAAGGTACAGCTTATAACCCGTACGTTCTCCGATGCGCTGTATTCCGATTGCGGTGAATACTGTGCATACGTACAAGGTGCAAGCGGGAACGTAATAATTGAAAATCTTTCAACGGGAAGAAGCACGGTCATCTATTCGGCACAGACAGAATCCGTAAACGCCCACGAAACGAGAAAAGCAGAGCTTGTCTGCTTCTCGAAGGACAGCACTCTTATCTTCCGCATAGACAGTAATAACGGTACGGTCGGATTCGGTGCTTACAGCACGGCTGCAGAATCGGTAAGTATTTACGAAAACGGTCTTACCCCGATCGGATGTACCGCATCACACCTTTGGTGTATGCGTATGGCGGACGGAGAATACACTGAGATACTGCGTGCCGAACTGGGTGCTCTTGATAGGTTCGAGAGCATGTACGTGCGCGGCGGCGAGCGTAAGGAAGGCTTTTTTGATAATTACGAAGATATCTTCTTCGAAAGCCGTATAATGCTCAATAAAAACGGAACGCATTTCGTACTTTTCCCTGCAGACGACGCTTCCCGTATATCGATATTCAGCGCAAATACGTTTGAGTGCATCTATACCACCCCCGTTCCGAATATCGCGGAGGTGATCGGCCTTGAAAAACAGATAATCATAGGTACTCAGGGCTGGGGAACGCTTTATACTGTAGAGCTTCCCGAAAAGACTACTCCCGGCGGAAGCTTTGATCACGAGAGCATAGTTGAAGTGCCCAATAATTACCCGGATTATGAAGAAGTATTGGAGCTTGTAAAGTATTCCGCGCCTTATTTCTTCAAACCCGCAAAGGGTGCAAATTCCTTTGCTTCGTCAAATATCATCTATTATCTGCTCAATTACGCCGCAGATAAAGAGCTCGGAGAAGAGCACATCGAGTACATAATGCCCGAGCCGCCCGAAACCGAACCGGTAACCGGCACGGATGCCGTTACAACAGACGCTGTTACTACCGATGCGATAACCGGAGATGCGGAAACAGCAGGTACGGAAACTGCAGACGTTGTAACGACAGATGCGACCACTGTCGGTGTTGTAATTGCGGATGATACGACGGCTTCGGCTGAAACTTCCGCGGAGACGGAGACAGAGGCACCAGAGGTGCTTGAGCCTATCGAGGTAAAAAAATACAAGGTACAGATATATACCCTCAAAAAGCTCGCGTGGGAGCTTCTCGGCATTACCGAGGAGTATTTTGACAGCTATATAACCGATCCTGCGCCCGATATAGTTGTTCCCGAGGAGACCGAGGCGGTAACGTCAGACGCTGCGGCAGAAGCAACGGCAGACGTAACGTCGGAAGCTGATGGGACCGCAGAAAATGCGGAAACTGCCGAAACGGAATCCGTATCGGGCGTTCAGACAACAGAGCCGATAACCGAGAAGGAAGAAGAAAAAGAAAAGCTTCCCGAAAATGCTTATATCGGTCTTGAGGGTTACGACAGATACGACAGAGATACGGGTTATTTCTATTACGTGCCCGATGCGAATCCGCTCTCCGGATGGAGCATAGAGGTCGGCGGAACGGTGCTTTCGCAAAGCGGAAATAAGCTGACCGTTAAGACGGTGCTTGCAGCGCCCGACGGAACTCGTATGAATGCGGAATATACCGTTGAGGCAGTAAACGATTACTACCGTATTACGGCGGTAAGTATTTCCACCAGTGTCACCGTCACGGAAAATATTCATCCCATCGAGCTGCTCGGTGCAAAGTATGCACCCTTGTGGTACGCGGTGGAAAAGGGTACCAACAGAGTATATTATCCGCTTAGTACGTCCGTTCCCGCGGCCGGTATCAATGCCGTTGTGCGCGAGCCTAAGGCGCAGTATTACGGGGACAGCGTGCTTGAGTTTGGCGATATGTATATGTATAACGGCAGGGCGGTCATTTCCGTATACCGTAACGGCATATACGATATCCTCGCTATCGATATAGCTAACGGAAGCTCTGCTTTGCTGGGCGGAGACAAGGGACTGTCCAACGTTGTCGGTGTAGTAACGGAAATGGTGAAAACGGGTACTAGCTATCCTTGCTACGGCGCGCGTATGCTGGGCGCCTCAGCAAACGGTGCACACGTGCTCTATCTCGTTTCCGATGCTGTAAACAAGCTCCCCGCAAAGTATTACGTCTATGATCTCACAACCGGCCGCAGCACCGAGCTCTGCTCCAGCCTCAGCGGTTATCGCGCAGATATATCCAGAACTGAGCATTTTGAGTGGATATCTTCTTCAAGAGTCCGCATATCCGTTTGGGAAACGCAGGGTGTGCTGCTGAAAAACAATGTGTATGAGTGCGTTCTTGCCGGAGGTAAATGGTCTGCTGTAAAGACGGATTACCATACTGACGGTAAGGTCTGGACGGGCACGGGCGGTGTCGATATCACCGAGGATCCCGAGGAAACGACCGTAATTCCCGACTTCCCGATAATAGATCCCAACTCACCCGAGGAAGATCTCTCGCTTTGGTCGGATACAAGCGGTGTTTCCGATGATGTCGGACTGCCGCTTGAGGAGTTAGCCGCGCTTTATTACGAGGCAAGACTTGAGGCCATCGCAAAGCGTGATAATTACTCTACCAGATGTAACAGCAGATACGTTATCACTCTCCGTTCCGATAGTTACATAATGATGACCGAGGAAGCGGAGCTGCTCAACGCGGAAGGAAGACCCGTGGGACATACTAAGTTCTGCCAGAACATTTGCGAGATCAAGAACGGCGAGTGGGTATGGACGAAGATCACGTTGCCGTGATGAGATAAGAAAGAAAAGATAAAAATAAAGAAACCCGCCGCCGCAGATCCTCAGCTTATGCTTGAGGAGATATGCGGGGCGGTTTTCTATTTGTTGAATCCGGGCAGGTGTTACACTGCGTTGCTTTTTACCTTATTAATCAGCATCGCAAGTATTGCGGTAACGGCTCCCGATATTATAATGACGAGCACATCGAATGCGGAAACAAAATTCCCTACAAGCGGAGAAAAAAATGCGCCTTTACCGAGGATGTACAGATGCCCGCTTAACAGACAGGCTTCGCCAATATACATAAGAAGTACGGCGAGCGAGGAGAGCACCGCAGGCAGTGTAACGGAAAGCGCTTTCCGTTTTCCGAGGGTAAGTGATGCCGCGAACAGACCTACGGTAAGTCCGAGCAGAATGAAGAATACGCACATAAGAAAGGCCGAAAGGGGAGAAACCGTTATCTCGCCGTCTCGGTAAAACGCCGTGAAGCAGGCAAGTATGCACATTCCCAGGAAAGCGGCGGCGGAAATGCTTTGCAGTATCAGCGCACGCAGACGCGTTTTATCACCGCTGACGGCAATGCGTGCAAAGCCGTATATGCAGTTAAGTACAGAGATTATCAGCACTGCGGATATCAGATAAAAATGTATCTTAAACGACGGGCTGTATTCTCCCATCAGCACGTCTATTGCCGTCCATTTGCGAGTTTCGAATTGCATGGGCGGAATGTAGCACATATACATCTGCCAGCTTTCAAGCGGGATCATAGTAGTTGTAGTTGAGCTGACTATTACCTTGCTCTCAAGCAGCAATTCCGAAGCAAGAAACACACAAAGCGAGGAGGCTGAGCCTGCAAGAAGTGCGAAACGCTTGAAAAAACGTATAAAAAGCGGCATAAGCGCCGTGCCGAACAGCAGGGCAAAGGCTATCGGAGCGTATGGGATTATGTATTTGGGAAATTCTTTTTCAGGCACGGTGCCGACCGTGCTCATAAGTGTAACCACGGTGTTTGCCATCTTCAGCGGATATGCGGAAAGAAGCAGAACTCCGATAAGGGAGATAAGGTAGTAGAGGCTAAAGCGTTTGTTTTTCATTTTTTCTCCTTTTTAATTCATAAGCAGAACGTAAAAAACAGAGATGATAAGTGCTGAAAATGCAATAGCGGAAACGGCGGTCATTTTTTTATAGGACATAATGCTCTCCGCGCGGAGGCGGAGCTTTGCACCGCCGAATGCGGCGGCAAAAACGCTCGTTTTTTCGGCACATTCAATGAGTGCAAGCGCGTATTCCTTTTTTCTGTCTTCGCCGCAAGCGGCAAGCACCGCCTCGTCGCACGCAAGCTCCGTGTCGGTAAGAAATCTGTTCAGAAAGATCCACGCAAGCGGGTCAAACCAGTGAAAGGCGGCTGTAACGAATGCAATAAGCCGCCACAGATTGTCTCTGCGTTTGATGTGCGTTTTTTCGTGCAGGATGATAAGCTCGGTCGCATATTTTTCGTTTGGTACGATAATGCGCGGTTTTAATATGCCGTAAACCGCGGGATTCGTTACCTTTGGCGAGATAAAGATTCCGCTTTCTGTAGGCTTTGCATCACGAAGCTCTGCAAGCGTTATAAAATAAATGATGAAAAACGCAATTATAAGCGCCGTGGCAACGATTATCCAGATAGCTCCGCCGATCTCAAAGATACGGTAAAGTGCCTCCGTGCGGTAATCAATTGGGAAGTAATCGGAGGCGATGCCTAGGTGATTCATTTGCGAAAACGGTTCGCCCGACGGCGTGGGCAGAGCAATGTTTTTGGAGTGAAGAAGCGTTGTAAGCTGCATAAGGCTCACTTTTCCGCGTAGACCTAAGGGCAAAAGCATCCGCAAAAATGGTATTGCCCACAGCAATACGGAAATTCTCCGCGGAATGCGTTTAAAACTGCGCAAAAGCAACACAAATGCTCCGCATAAGGCGGCGGAGATGCTCATATTCACTACCCAGTAAAAGACCTCGTGCAGCATTATTTCCTCTCTTCTATCATTTTGCGCAGCTCCGCAAGCTCGTCAGCCGTAAGACTTTCGTCCTCAAGCAGGGCAGAGAACAGGGCTTTTTTCGAACCTCCGAAAAGCTTTTCGGTAAGCGTTCGTGTCTCGCTTTTCTGTACTTCCTCACGCGAGACGAGGGATGTACAGATAAAACTCGGTTCAGTACGCTTAATGAAGCCCTTTGCTTCAAGCTTTTTTATAACGGTGTAGGTCGTGTTTTTGTTCCATTCGAGGGTGCTTGCGGCGATAAGAGAAAGCTCCTTTGCGGAGATCGGCTCCCTTTCCCACAGAAGCTCCATCAGTTTAAGCTCGCTGTCAAAGATCTTTTGCATATTATTTCTCCAAACTCAGACTATTTCTATAGTCTATACTATCACGATAGTCTGCAAAAGTCAATAGGAAAACAGTGTCGAAAAATGAAAAACGAAAAAAACAAGAATTTTTTCGATAATGTATTGACAAAACGGCTGACAATTGATATAATTACCCTTGCTAAACGGATTTTAGTTCCATACAAGCGCCGTTGTGGCGGAATTGGCAGACGCAAGGGACTTAAAATCCCTCGGCAGCAATGTCGTACGGGTTCGATTCCCGTCAGCGGCACCATGTATCGCGGAGTAGAGCAGCTGGTAGCTCGTCGGGCTCATAACCCGGAGGCCGCAGGTTCAAGTCCTGTCTCCGCAACCAGTAACAAAAAGAGAGCATCGCAAAAGCGATGCTCTCTTTTTGTTGCTGTCTCCTATAGGTGAAAGGACTTGAACGCTCGGTACAGAGCGAACATCCGGGGGATGTTCGTGACCGAGCGGACCGGAGCCCGTCGAGGGCGGAGAATCAAGTCCTGTCTCCGCAACCAGTGAAAAGACCCAGAATCAAAGGATTCCGGGTCTTTTTTTGCCGTTTTTTACGTTTTTTCGGCTTTTCTCTGCTTCTGAACGATGCCAATCTATTACCGTCAAGGCCTACCTTTTTGGGCGGCTCAGTGTCGGCCGAATGAGTCGGCCGAAAGAATAATGCTTATAATTTTTCCATGAGAAGGGGATTTGTGATACCGGAATATCAGCTTATCATATATTCTTCTCTCTCGGCATCCTCTGCGGCGATTATCGAATGCAGTTTTCGGATGAATCTTGTAGCTTTCGTCTCAGCCGTTCTTGGTCTTTCCGCAAATTCCGTTGCAAACTCACCGCGAAGAGAGTCGTCGATATATTCCGCGTAATAGTTAAGCAGACATTCCGCACTCCGCATAACTTCCGGGTCATACTCTATTTCCAGCTCATAGTCCACTGTTTCCAGATATGTATTTTCCGATAACGAAGCAAGAATATCGCACGAACAGCTGAGATCGGTTTTGTGTACCTCCATTTCCCCAACAAAGCTCGCGTTCTCAAGGTTAGAACAAACTTCATAGAAATACAGTACGCAGTTCGTTTCTTTGCAGTTTTCGCACCTTAATTCAAGCAGCTTGCAATACTCATCATAATTAAGCATTATACGCATTATACATTCCCTCATATATTCACCTCCAATCACCATAGCATTGAACCGATTAAACGTATCATAATCACCGTAAAAACCAAAGCTCCCGTGTAAGAAAACGCATACGTCTCATTATCCACATCCACTCCAAGCTGACACATCATCACAAAAGCGGGGGTGCTGGTCATTCCTCCCGCGATCAATGCCGGAAGTCTTTTTCTCTCCTTGCGGCAGACCGACAGCAAGGCGGCAATAAAGACGGGGGCCATAGACATTATTATACCGTATAGAACCAACTTCCAATTCAAACTGCCGTACAATTCAATTCCGGCAGGAAGACCGTTGCCGACAAAAAACAACCCAAGCCCCAGCGTTCTTAAAGCGGTTAAAACCGTTTTGTCCGCACACCTGTGAGGTGCAAATTTTATCACCGATTTTCCAATTACCATTCCCGCCAACAGCATCCCTGCCGTTGAACCAAGCGCCGTTCCGAGTATCGGTATACTTAACTTTCCGATAACCGTACCAGCCGTCGCGGCAAGTCCTATCTGAGCTATCCCGTGATTCTTATACAGCCGTTCCGCCTTGCGCACTTCGACCGAATCATCGTTTTCGTTTATATATTTCTTTCCGCACAACTGTACCGCAATGACTGCAATTAACACGCCCCATAAATAGGATGCACCGTACCCGATCACAGCCTCCGATGCCACATGTTCGCCAAGCTCGCAAACCGCAGACAACCCGGGAGTTGTTGTCAAAGCGCCGCAAAGCACCCCCGCGAGGGTTGCCGCACTCAGCTCGGAATCAAAAAGATATACGATGGCGGCAACGGCAAACGCAGACGCAACCATCACCGCCCCGCCGAAAAAGGCACGCAAGCAGCCGCGCTTTTTTAAATCGATGGAATAGCCCGTTGATATGCCGATTGCAGACACAAACAAAGCAGAGCCGATGCTTGCAAGTGTTTGCATATTCGTTTTAAGCTCCGGAATACACTCTGCATAGCAGCTTCTCACAAGCAGTCCCGCCAAAACCGAAACAAGCAACACACCCGCGGGGCCAAGGGAGATACCTTTGATACGTATTTTTCCAACAACGAGCCCCAATGCAATTGCAAAAAACGCAATGGTTTCCACACCAAACAGCTCCGTCATCTTCGCTTTTCACCTTCTGATCCAACTTCTCAAAAATTACTCTTCCTTTTTGCCCTGAACATATATCTGATTTGCGTATACGCTTGCTCCCGCTACAAGAACGCCCTGCGTTACAGCCGTAAATATTGCAGATGCAGTTTCCTGTAGTCCGGATATATCCGACGTTTCAAGCACCCAAACCGCCGATAATACGGTTCCGAGGATACCAAGCACAGCGGGGATCCACTTATCGGGCAGCTTGCTTTTCTTAAGTCCTACTCCGATAAAATAGAGCACCGGAATTAAGATAAGAAGCTCTGTTTTAATATAATCCTGATAGTTCATCATTTCTCCTTTCTCAAACGAGTATCAGTCCTATGACAGTCGAGATCAGTCCGCCCGCCAGCGCCGAAATAACAGCAGTAACGATCTGCTGCATTCGCTGCTTGGGTGCGGAATCCATCTCGTCTATCTTTCTTTCGTGCCTTGCCAGATGCTCGTTTGTGTGTTTTAGTTCGTTTGCAAGAGTTACAAGAGTCTCGTTCATGGAACGTATCTCAGCCTGTACCTCCTTCATGGCACTCATATCGCGCTCAAGAGTTTTTATCCTCTGCTCATGAGCTTCGATGATAACCTCAATGTCCACAGTTATCCTCCTTTCTCGGCTGTACCTATATTGTAAAAAATAACCCTGACAAAAACTGTCAGGGTTAAAAAATAATACAACCTATCGGAAGTTTTTTTACCGATAGGTTGTATTTTTATGCCGCTCGTGCTAAAATGGATTTAAATAATTCTATCCGACGCTCACGGAGGTGCATTATGAAAAACTCGATCCGTTTAATATCCGCCATCCTCGTCGCTATCCTTTGCGGTTCTTCCCTCGCTGCTTGTGCTAATAATGCAAATCCGCCTGTAACGGAGGTTACGACAGATTTGCCTGTTACAACCGAGGCTGCGGTTACAACCGAGGCCCTCGTTACTACGGACGCTCCGATTACAACTGAAACGCCGACAGCTGAAGCTACGACTGCCTTCGATGTAACGCAAGACGCAGAAGCGCCGCTTTATCTTGGGGAGGACGGATACGTTCATTTTAACGGCGCAAGCACTCTTGTGCTTCCAAATGGGGGCGGAAGAATTGTTTTTGAAGGCAAAAATGCAGCCCCCGTTTTTGTAACGAAAACCCTTTATGCTCCGCGTTCGGGTTGCGCACAGGCAGAAGAAGACGGTAATCTGACTATCATTTTTGAGAATGGGGATAAATTCAAAACGTCTGTGTCGGCTTCGGATAAAACCGTTACATATTTCTCAGATAAAATTTGCGCAATTGCCGCAAATGATTCGGGACACGTTCAGATTATATCTACCTCCGACGGCGGAAAAACACATTCGCAATTCGAGCTGGAGATAGGGGATAAGGTTCTTTTCGATATTGGTTTTGTTTCCGATAAGGTTGGATACTTGATAATTTGCGAACCGTATACGGCGTTGATGGGTGTACATTTTTATACACTATATAGGACTACGGACGGCGGAAAGACCTTTACCTGTGTAAACGCCGATAAAACGGCAAATGGAGCTATCATCAGCGGTGAAATTCATTTCATAGACGAGAATAGAGCGTTCTCCGGCAAGAACGAACGCCTGTTCGCAACTGCCTGCTTCAATTTGGCTGAAGGTGCAGATGCAATCTGGTATAACGCGCTTGAAAATAATTCTGCATTCAATTTCAAGCTTCCAACAAGCTTTAATTGGATGTCCAATGCTAACGCGCTTGAACCGTATTTTGAGGGGGATGTAGGAATTTGGCCCGTTGAAATTCAGGTGGAAAACCAAATATATTACTCGTATTTTTACACCACGGACGGCGGGCACACGTGGTTGATATATTCTCCCGAAAATCCGGACATCGTCTTTGACGATATAAGAGGGGAAACAAGCAAATATCCTTCAGGAATTTAAATATCACCATTCGCCGGCATATGCTTTATATGATATCAAAGAGTCAACTTGAAAACTGCTGTTCTCAAAATATACAGTCGACGTAGCAAATTGCCTAATATCATATTTATCGGGATCCAAATATGTATCAAAACCATCACAGCTACTAGAACCCATCAAAACAGAGTACTCAGCATAACCCGATTCTTGCTTTATCAAGTTGCAAACTGTTCCATTGCCATAAATACCAACCTTGTATGACTTGGGATTGTTTGTTGGTATTGAAAAATATTCGTGAATTTTTTCAAAGTAATCCTTTATAACTACCAACTGCGAATCGGTTAAGTTTACATAATCAACGCAAAAGAAAATTGCACTATTCTCTGGCTGTCCGATTGCTGTTGCCAAGTCTATTGCTTTACTTGCATGATTAGCGGTTTTACTTATCGAAAAGGCCGAATCAAAATCTTCTTTTGCTTCACTCATTTGGAAATAACTGATTATTTTTTTGTTTGCGTGAAGCATATCAGCCTCGTTAGGAGTAAGCTTTCGTTCATCAGTTGCCAAATATCTTCCTACAAATTCACAATTCGCATTATCTGCCCAACGATTCATAACGCTTGATATTGGATATCCATAGTCGAAACCAAGCCTTACCATAGTAGTCGGACATATCTTCCACTCAGTAGTATCATTGGGAGCGGATATTGTGTGGACTTTGTTGCTGCCCAAATCAATTGACAAATATTTGTTATCGGAAAACAAAATGTTAAAAATTCCGCCATTTTGATATATTTCGACGCATTGAACGTCATTGTAGTTTTCATTTAATGTCAAACTATTGTCATTACATCTTGATAAATATTTGTTGCTAGCCACATGTTTTATAACATATTTACCGTCATTTTTTTGAATTTGCCACAATTTCTCACTTGCCAAACCGGTGTTGCTATATTTAACTCCGTTATCATTTCCAATCAAACTATGACTATTTCCACAAAAGCTTATAATATACACATCCTCCCCGAGCTTGATGGTTTTGTTCTCATCGAGATACTCGGCAGAGTCTGTCACTTTTATGGAATATTCTTTGCAGATACACCCCGCAACAGTTGCCACAACAACTCCATTGCCCTCTGTAAGCCCGGTGACTGTTCCATTTTCATCAACGCTTATAATATCGAGCGTAGTGGTTGACCAGGTTACGGGTAATTCGACCGTGCCATCAGAGGTTGATACAGTGGCGATAAGTGTTGTTGTGCTACCTTTTTCTATAGAGTCTTCTCCAAAATTTTTAATTGAAAAACCCTCAGCACAGTTTTTGCACCAATCACAGTCTTCCGAATATTTGTCGGACTTGGCTATCCTTTCTTCGCAAATCGGGCAAACGGGAAGGCTTTCATAACAACTGTTACATATATTCATATCACCTACACAATGTTTCTCTGTCACGGGGAACTTATTATGGCAATAGTCGCACTCAAATTTCACAGGTGGATTTCTGTAACACACCATACAAATTTCTCTTCCGTCCTTGTCGATGCATCTCATATCGCAAGGGCAGTATTCGCCGCACTCGGCACAGTAAAAGCCGGTTCCACCGTCGCCGTACTGATCCTCGTTCTCGGGAGGCTCTGTACCCTCATTATCTGTGGGAACGTCGGTAGTGCCTCCGGAGGGAGTGTCGGTGGTATCGTCCTTTGGAGACTCTGTATTATCAGGGTCAGGCTCATGAGGAACGTAGCAATTCTTGCATACGCCCTCTTCTGCAGACTCAAAAGAGCAGGGACAGTAGTACCCACACTTGGAGCAAACAAAGTATGAGTTGATCTCTGCATAGCAAGCATTGCAGACCGTGTTCTCGGGGTCTACGTAATTCTGCTCGTTTACGCTGAACTCGCCCTCACAATGGCTGCAGATAAACTTGCCGGTGTGACCGTGGGTGATGGTTTCAGTATCACAGCAATCGTCGCAATCGCTTACACCGCCGTCACCGTAAAAATAGGTTTCTTCTTTGGAGATAAACCTCTCCATGGGGTTATTAATTTCATTTTTCATTTTGTTTTTTTAATTTCCTTTCGTTTTTTTGTGTTTTTCGTTTGTCCGGACAAACTCAAATCGCAGTCTTCCCCTTGACCACACCCACATAATAGAGCTTAACCCTGACAAAAACTGTCAGGGTTAAAAATCGTTTTGGTGTTTTTTAGATGCTCCTATTTTTTCATCGGGACTGCAACCTGTTCCGACACAGCGTCCTCGGAGCGTTTTTCCATAACGGAAACGTGCACGCCGTCCCGAAGAAAAGTAACCGCAAGATAAGTCTTACATTTTGGGCAGCCGCCTTCAATATACGAGGTCGCCCTTCCCTTAAACAAAGACCTGCCGCAAACGGGGCAGCTTGCCAAATAAATATCTCCCATTCTGTCTCCTCTATTTTCATCCATTCTATTGACATAAAGTAAACTGCGTGTTAAAATAATAATCGGAAGTTAGTTGCAAAATAATTATACAATACATGAAGAAGTTTGTCAACACTTAATCGGAAGTTTTGTGCTGGCATACGCGAGGTTGTTATGACTTTTGGCGAAAAGCTTAAAAACGCACGTCTTGCGCTTAATCTCTCGCAAAGCGAGCTTGCGGAAAAGACCGGTATTTCAGAAAGATCGCTCTATACGTATGAACAGACAGGAATTATGCCCCGAAGCAATAATCTCCGCAAGCTGGCTGATGCGCTGAATGTATCTGTAAGCTATCTGCTTGACGAAGAGGAAACAGACCAACACAAAAACGTTGATGAAGAGCTGTTTATTGCCAACTCCAAGAACAAATACGGCTACAAAGGCGCAAAGGAAGCAACCGAAATACTGGAAAAGGCATCGGCGTTGTTTGCGGGAGGCGAGCTGGACGAATCCGCGAAAGAGCTGTTTTTCCAATCGCTTACCGAAGTGTACTTGGATTCAAAGCGCAAAGCAAGCGAAAAATTCTCCAAAAAACAGCGCGCAAGGAAGCCAAAGTCCCATTAATGGGACAGCACTTGCTGTATAATGATATTGCAATGGATCAGCAGCAATCAAAAGTCCCGTATTGCGCTTGGATTATTGTAATACCATTGGAAGGAGTGCTGTGATGACAAACACCAATCGGATAACGCAAGCCGTTTGCAAGCTTGTAAACAAGCATGGAACGAGAGACCCCTTTGAAATATGCTTTTACCTTGACATCAACGTACACCGCATGGAGCTCGGACCTGCGCTAAAGGCGTATTACTTTTGCCATTCCCGCATAAAGAATATCGTAATCAACGCCGACTCAAGCGACGTGATACAGCGTGTGCTATGCGCTCACGAGCTTGGGCACGCGGTGTTGCACGGCAAGCTTGCCACCGTGAGAGGATTTCACGAGCTGTCGATGTACGATTCTGTTTCGCAAACGGAATATGAGGCAAATCTTTTTGCCGCGGAATTATTGATCGACGATGAGGAGCTTTTTCCGTTACTGAAAACCGACGGCGCGTCTTTTTACGACGTTGCAAAGGAGCTGTACGTACCTCCGGAGCTGCTGGACTTTAAATTCAAAGCCTTGGAAAGCAACGGTGTACCCGTAAAAGTCCCTTACATCGCTCAATCGGACTTCCTGAAAAACGACATCCCCGGTTGCTTTGATGACTTTTGATAACAAATAACAAAAAATCTTCTGACTGAAATTAATTGGTTCGGTCAGAAGATTTTTGTTTATACGAGAAGAACGGCTGGCTTTTGCCAACCGTTCCCTCGGAATTATTCAGCACACAGAACCGTCCCTCTGTGTTAGAGGTTTTTGAAGATCCTTTGCATCTTTGCTCTTGGGCGGGATTATCTCCTCGTAACGATCAAAGCGCAGGAAAGATCTCTTCAAGAAAGATCATGCCCGGAAATCCGTACATAAAATCTATTCTATGTCAATGCGCTTGGGCGGCGGTACGGTCAAGAAACACACCCTTTTCAGCTTGGTTTTGGTCGCATCAGGGAAAGCTCGGTAAGAAAAAAGCTATTATCGCGGTTTCAAGAAAAATTCTTTCGCTCATTTACGTGCTTTTATCTACAGATCAAGTCTATGATAATGACATAGCTATGGCAAGAATACCTTCTTGACCGTTTCTTTCTCTGTTTTTTCGCCCTTTTTGTTGGGGTTTTCTTTCTGCACACTTTTTTGCGCTCTAACCGTTAGGTTTTCACGCTAACCGTCCCCTGTGTTACCCTTGTTCCTGTCCTACCCTCAAATCAATCATCAACTATTTCTAAAATAATAATTTGTGGCCATAGTTGTTTTAAGGTGAAGTTGCCTTTTTTCCCAATATTAAATAGTTTGACGTCCTCTTTAAAAGTATTTAAAAACGATATTTTTTCAGAAACATCCTTAGTAAGTGATACATCTATGTGGGTAGTAGATTTACCGTTATATATCTTATACTCCGTTCTAGTAATTACACAGTTTTTATAGTGAGAATAATTATTAACGCAAAAACGAATTTGTTTTATTGCGCCACTATTTATTCCCTCTATTACCTCTTTATAACTGCATCGAATCATTCCAAAAATCTCCGTACTAATTCAAGCAATTCTTTCCAACCAAGATCGAGTCTCTTGTTTCTTATATATTTTTCAATTTTGTTTATTTTATCTTTAACTCGAGGATCGTTTGGATCGTGTCCAGCTTTTCTAACTGCATCTTTCAACTGCCTATTTTGCACTCTGTTATTTCCAGGTCGATGATCGGATGCGAACAACAAAATTCCTAGACCAGTCGTTGCTATAGCTCCACCTACAAGTTGCGCTCCTGTAACAGTTACCGTTGCACCTTCAACAAGAGCTAAAACACCGCCCATATTAAGTGCTCCCAACGCAGGCAAAGTAAACGAGAATGAACTACCTAAGAACGAAGCAATTAATGGTCCGAAATAACCTAAACCAAATCCTATCGCTCCACCAAGCAAGGCAAATCCAAAGTAGGGGCGCCATCCAACGCTACCATTGATATCATTATCATCATGGTAATCGGTATATGCCGCATAACCAAGACCTGCAGCTACACCAACTCCCATTAGAATTAATGCCACTGTTAAGATTACAGAATTTCCACTCGGATCCGCATACATCACCGAAAGACAGGGGACGGTTCTAAAAAGACAGGGGATAAAAAGACAGGGGACGGTTCTATGTCTTACAAGTGAACCAACCTTTCAACAATCCCCTTGGGTGTTCCGGTCAGCCTGCTGATCTGCCTAATCGACAAGCCTTTTTGCTTAAGCTTTATTATATATTTGTCCCGTTGTTTAATTTCAAAAGCTTGAAATTCAGTTGCGTTTTGGCATTTCGCAACTTTTTTTAATATGTCACTTGCTTGTTCGTCGGTTAAGCGAATTTTATGTTCTTCTTCAATATCAAGACATTTTTCCACCACATCTTTT
>JAZQJQ010000077.1:0-12078 GCA_045541735.1 Eubacteriales bacterium | reverse complement strand
CCGCGATGCCGACGGCAATGCGGTAAGCAAGGTGCTTACCTACAGTGTTGAAAGCTACGCGGCAAGCAAGCAGAACGATGAAGGCATCGGCGATCTTGTAAAGGCAATGATGAAGTACGGCGATGCTGCGATCGCCTACGGTGCAGAACAGAACTAACCAAATAACAAACACCGCCCCGTGCTCGTGAGCACGGGGCGGTTCTTTGTTCGTAATATGATCCGAAAATTGTGGGATATTCAGAAGTTGAAAATAATAATGGTTGGTTTTTCCTTTACTTTTCATTACGTTTATGGTAAAGTATATTTAATAAGTATACGGGGGTAAAGTTATGAAGCTTAATTATAAACGTACCTTTTTTGTTGGCTTCGCCTTTTTTCTTATCTGCACGTTCTGGCAGGCTTATGATACCATCGTTCCTAAGATACTGACGGACAAGTTCGGTCTTGGGCAGACTTGGTCGGGTATCGTTATGGCGATGGATAATATTTTTGCTCTGTTTTTGCTCCCGCTTTTCGGTACTCTTTCCGATAAATGCAGATCGAAAATGGGAAGACGAAGTCCTTTTATTCTTTTCGGTACAGTGATCGCCTGTGTTGCGTTCGTTGCGATGAGCGTTGCCGATAACAGTCAGTTAAAGCGTATAGAGGCTGTTGCGCCTACGTCTGAAAACGCGCAGACTGTGCTCTATAACGAAGATCTGACGATAAAGACCCCGGATGGGCAGCAGATCGTTATCCGCGACCGCTTTACTCTTGAAGAATACGTCGGTATTAAGATGTATAACGAAGACGGCGGTGTTAGTGCTGAGTATACGGATTACGTTGTACCTGCGCGTCAGGCGTATGCCGCACGTGTTACTGCGGAGGATCCGTCTTCGCTTATATTCTTTATGGCTATGCTTCTTATTGCGCTTCTGTCAATGGCTACGTTCCGCTCTCCTGCAGTGGCGCTTATGCCGGACGTTACTTTAAAACCGCTCCGCTCCAAGGCAAACGCAATTATTAATCTCATGGGCGCTGTCGGCGGCATAATCGTGCTTGTGCTTGGAATGGTATTCAATACGGGAAGTCCCCGAAATGCACTGATGAGCTACACGGTGTTTTTCGTAGTGATTGCCGCAATTATGCTTATCTCCCTTGTTTCGTTCTTCCTTACCGTGCGCGAACCGCAGTTTGTGCGCGAAATGCAGGAGGAGAGCGCAAGGCTCGGTCTTGATACTGCGGATGAAGGAGAAGAAAAGGGAAGCGGCGGTAAAATGAGCAAAAAAGAATTCCGCTCTTTGCTTTTTATTCTTGCTTCGGTCGTTCTTTGGTTTATGGGATACAATGCTGTAACAAGCAAGTATTCTGTTTACGCTTCCACTATTCTTAACCTCGATTATAATATGACGCTAACGATCGCAAGCGCGGCGGCGATAGTTTCCTATATACCGATAGGAAACATCTCCTCCAAGATAGGCAGAAAAAAGATGATAATGACGGGTGTCATTATCTTAGGAAGTTCGTTCTTCGTTGCGTCGTTTATGAGAAGCGAATCGCCTTTGTGGCTTATGAATATTCTTTTCGCCATGGCAGGTGTGGGCTGGGCATCAATTAACGTAAACTCTTATCCTATGGTAGTTGAGCTTTCTCGCGGAGGAGACGTTGGAAAATACACCGGCTTCTACTACACTGCAAGCATGGCAGCTCAAACGGCGACTCCCATTATAAGCGGTTTCTTTATGGATATAAAGATGACGTCTCTGTTTGTGTACGCAACCGTATGTGTTGCATTTGCATTTCTGACTATGATATTTGTCCGTCACGGAGATAACAAGCCTAAGGTTTAAGGAGATTCTATGTTTGTATTTTACATTCTTGCGGCAGTTGCCGTTGCGTTCGTTTTATATATGTTTCTTATAGCACCGAGCGGAAGAAAAGAGCACACCAAGGAGTTCTTTGAAAAAAACGGCATTTTTTATGCGCATAGAGGCCTGCACGGAAACGGAGTGCCCGAGAATTCGCTTGAAGCTTTCCGGCTTGCTTGTGAAAATAAATACGGAATGGAGCTTGATCTGCACGTTACGTCCGATGATAAGCTTTGCGTATTCCATGACTCTACGCTCAAACGCATGTGCGGAGTTGAGGGTAAGGTGGAGGAAAAGAGCGTTTCTGAGCTTCGTGAACTTCGTCTTTCGGGTACAGAACAGTATATTCCGACGTTTGACGAGGTGCTTGAGCTGGTTGATGGCAGATACCCCTTGATAGTGGAATTAAAGGGCGAGAATATGAACATCCGCGTGTGCGAGCTTGCCGCAGAGGCGCTTGATAATTATAAGGGAGCGTATTGCATCGAGTCCTTTAATCCAAAGTACGTTGCGTGGTTCAAAAAGAACAGACCCGAGGTCATCCGAGGTCAGCTTTCCGCAAAAATGAGCGGCAAAGGGAAAAAACTCAATATTAAGCTCCGCAATTTTGCGCTCCGCCACATGCTTTTGAATTTTATAGCACGCCCCGATTTTCTTGCTTATTGCATAAACGATAAAAGCATTGTTTCCTTCCGTTTGTCCCGTGCTATGGGCGGCTATCCCGTCGGCTGGACTGCAAGAACTGATGCCGATATGCAGAAGGCGAAGGGGGATTTTGACGCTGTGATATTTGAAAACGTTGAAGCAAAGGATTATGAAATATGAGCTTTGTTAATCCCGATATTTCGGTTTTGAAGGATAAAGAGCTGTTTATTTTCGATATGGACGGCACGATATACCTTGGCAGTAAGGTCTTCGATTTTGCCGTTAGCTTTATAAACCGCCTGCGCAGTAACGGCAAAAGAGTTCTGTTTTTTACAAATAATGCAAGTCACTCGGCGCCGTTTTATATGAACAAGCTTTCCGCGATGGGATTTTCCCCTAAGCCAGACGAGATAATGACCTCGGGCGACGTTACCAAGGTGTTTTTGAAGCGTATGCGGAAAGGGAAGTCTGTGTACCTTGTAGGTACGGATGAACTTGTCGAGGATTTTTACAACAGCGGTGTAAGGCTTTTTTCGGGAGACGTGCCGAATGTGGATATAGTCGTTACAAGCTTTGATACCGAGCTTACTTATGAAAAGCTGTCCAATGCCTGCCGCTTTATAAGAAACGGTGCGGAGTACGTTTCCACACATCCTGATCTCAACTGTCCTACCGAGGATGGCTTTATCCCCGACAGCGGAGCCATTGCTGCATTTGTTACTGCCTCAACGGGCAAAACTCCCACGTATTTCGGCAAGCCGTATGCAGAAACGCTTGATATGATATGCGAGGCAAGCGGTATAAGCAAAGAAAAAATGTGCATCTTCGGTGATAGGCTTTATACCGACATCGCGCTTGGCTCCAAGAACGGCGTAACGAGCGTGCTCGTTCTTACCGGCGAAACGAAGGAAGACGACCTTGAATGCTCATCTGTAAAACCTGCATTTGTATTTTCGTCTCTTGCAGAGGCGGATGCGGCAATGTATACGCAGGTATGATTGATCTGAGATCGGATATCAGCGAAAGGAACTGTCTGTATGCAAACGCATAAAGTAATATTTTTCACCGGCGCGGGAATAAGTGTTGAATCGGGCATTCCCACATTTCAAGAACAGCCCGGCATCAGAGACAAACTCCACAGAAACTTTGCAAATGAACACCCCGAGGAGTACAGAGAAACCGTTCGCAAGATGGTGGACGCCTGCGAGAATGCGCAACCAAATGCCGCGCATATCGCGATAGCAGAGCTCGGATGCCCCGTTATTACTATGAACGTAGACGGGCTCCATTCCAAGGCAGGCAGCATAAATGTCATTGAGGTTCACGGAGTTCTTCCCACGAGGGAACAGCTTGACGAAAAGGATTTTGCCTTTAAATACCGCGGCATTGTGCTTTACGGTGATAAGGCGCCGCGATATAAAACGGCTGTTGAGCTTACGGAACGTCTTGAGCCAAGAAATTCCGTTTTTGTTATAGTTGGCACATCGTTTTATACCGGTATCAGCAATGATCTGCGAATCGTTGCAAAAATGGCGGGCGCTGAGGTCATCCTTATAAACGACAATGCCGCATCAAAGGTACCTCAGCTTTGCAAAGAGCTGAAAAAACGTTTTGATCTTTAATTTTAAATATTAAAAACTGTAGCTGGTGACGGATGTAACATCCTTCACCAGCTACGGTTTTTTGATTTGCGATAAATAAATTTTGAAAAATAATAAAAATATATTGACAAACGATAAATTGCGTGTTAATATTAGACCATAAATACATTTATTGGAGTGCTTATGGAAAACAAAAAGATATTAACCTCAATACTTTTGGGCTTTACCGTACTTACAATGGCGGTGCTTTTTGTCGGTCTATTCTGCTTTCCGCAGTTAATGGAATTTTACTGCGGATATACCGAAAGACCCGAGGCAATAATCCCCGGTGTTCTTCTTGCATACTATTTTGTTACACCGCCCACTTTGGTAGGTTTGGGATTCCTTTGCATCCTTCTTCGCAATATATTGAAAGATACGGTCTTTGAGCGCAAAAACGTGATGCTTTTGCGCGTTATAGGAGTTCTTGCTTTTGCCGCTGCTGTTTTCTGCGGAATATTCGGTTACAGATATCTGCCGATAATCATTTGCGGCGTAGCGGGTTTGTTTATCTCCCTTATTCTTGCTGTTCTCGCGGAGCTGTTTTCCGCAGCTTGCAGGATAAAGGATGAAAACGACCTTACTGTGTGAGGTGCGTTATGAGAATAGTTTTGAATATTGATATTATGATGGCAAAAAAACGTATCTCCCTCGGAGAGCTTTCTCAGCGTGTGGGCATTACTATGGCAAATCTGTCGATTTTGAAAAACAACAAGGCAAAGGCAATACGTTTCTCCACTCTTGAGGCGCTTTGCCGTGAGCTTGACTGCCAGCCGGGAGATCTGCTTTCTTACGAAGAAGGGGAGGACGAATAATGGATAACAGACAAAACGAACCGGAGATCAACGTCATTTCTGCGAATGCTGAGAAGGCCATTGGAATAAAAAAGAGAATAATCCCCACGCTTCGCGATAGATTGTTCTTTCTTGTAACACTCGTTTCCTGCTTTACGCTTTTCGAGTTTGCGTTAGGGAAAACGGGCATCGGTGTTTCGATTTATTTTATCGGTCTTTACGTGCTTACAGGTATTTATCTATGGCCTTGGAAGGTGATGGATAGGTATTCGATCCTTTGCGGCGCACTCGGCATCGTTGTTTCCGTTAGCTTTTCATTTTCTTTTCAAACTGCGGTTACCTTCTTTTCAGTTATTGCTGCCGAATATCTTTATCTTGCATTTGCCTGCGGTGTTAGCGATAACTGCGTTTTCGGTAACGGTACAGCAGCATTTTTAAAGGATGCATCTCGTACTTTCTTTTCCGACCCCGTAGAAGAGATAGGTGCTGTATTCCGTACCGACAAGGGAATTAAGGACGGCGGTCAGTTGCTAAAGAATATTTTTAAATGTACTTTGGGTATAGTTATTGCCGTTCCGCTTCTTTGCATCGTGCTGCCTCTTCTGTCTGCGGCGGACGGTGCGTTTGAATCTTTCCTTGACAATTTGTTTAACTTTGAACTCGGCTTCGATCTTACCCATCTCGTTCTGGCGTGTATGCTTTGTCCGCTTACCTGCGGAATGCTTTTTTCGCTAAAGCACAAAAAGGCGGAAAAAAAGTATAGGACCGAAGAGTTTGCGAAACCTCGCGGAATGGATCCTATGATCACCGCAGGCTTTCTCGGAGTGCTTTCGCTTTGCTATCTTTTGTACGTTTATTCACAGCTCGGCTATTTCTTTTCCGCATTTGGGGGCAGTGTTCCAAGTTACGTAAAGACTGCAGCCGGATACGCACGCAGAGGTTTTTTTGAACTGTGCATAATCTCTTTGATAAACTTCGCCGCAATTGCTGTTGCGCTTTTCAAGACCCGTACCGAAGGTGCGTACAAGGTATGTAAGTGGTTTTCGTTGTTTATATCGCTTTTCAGCATACTGCTCATTGGTACCGCGCTTTCCAAAATGCTTCTTTACATCAAGCTGTACGGTATGACCATCTTGCGCATTCTGCCGAGTGTGTTTATGCTCCTGCTTGTGCTTGCGTTTGTGCTTTTGACAGTGCGTATATTCAAGGGTGCATTTAACTATATGCGGATATTTGCAACCGCGTGTGCCGTAACTCTTGCGGTGATGAATTTTGTAGATATAAGTGCGGTGTCGGCAAATTATAATGCGGAAATGTACCTGAACGCAGAAGCTGCGTGGCATATTGATACTGCGGATATAGATTATCTCCGCTTGCTCGGTGACCCCGCCGTGCCTGCGCTCGTCCGTATTGCGAATGAGGCAGAAAGCGAAGTCGTGCGTACGGATGCTCAAAGATCTTTAGAGCGTATTTATAAGGATCTCGCTTATGAAACGAGCGACGGATCAAATGTAAAACGCGACTGGCGCGACTCTAACGTTACAACATATAAGGCAGATAAAGCTTTTGCGGAATATTTTTCAAAGTGATGAAAAAGCCTTTCCTAAGGAAAGGCTTTTTTTGTAGATAAATAAGATAATACGTGATATAATCAAAACAGCGAATCAATTCCGTGTTTTAGCAACTAATAAGGTGAAAAGCGCGATAAGATTGGAGTGTCATATGTTTCCTGAAGCGTTTGAAGAAAATATGTGGGAGCAATATCTTTTGTATCTGTACAGTGTTGCAGAGAAGAATTGCGATGCCTCGGCGGATATAGATTCTCTTGTGCAGGATACTCTCGTTGTAATGATAGCAAAGATTGCGGCCGGAGAAAAGATAGAGCACCCTAAAGGGTTTCTTTCTGCCGTTTTAAAAAACAAGTATAATTCTTGGCTCAGAGAAAAATACAAAGCAGAAATCGTAGAGTTTACCGAGAGCGCAACAAATGAAGTAAGCTACGGATGCGGTTCGATCGAAGATGAAGTCTGCAAAAACGATGAATACGAATCAGTGCGAAGGGAAATAGGAAGACTGATACGTATTTATCGCGAGGTGACTGTAAGACATTACGTACACGGGCATAGCGTAGATAAAATTTCGTCTGAACTTGGAGTTCCGCGCGGCACGGTGCTTTCGCGTCTTGCATCTGCGCGCAAACAAATCAAAGAAGGGATGGAAAGAATGGAAAAGTATTCGCAGATAAGCTACGAGCCGAAAAAAGCATGCTTGGGAATTTGGGGAGGCGGAGGTCTGAGCGGAGAGCCGTTTTCGCTTATAAATTCTGATATTGAAGCAAATATACTCTATCTTGCTTACGAAAATCCCGTTTCCGTACGTGGCATTGCCGATACTATGGGTATGCCGAGTGCGTATCTGGAGCCTATAATTGACAGGCTTGTGGACGGCGAGCTGATGGGGCGCACCTCGGGTGGGCTTGTTTACACGCGTTGCTTCGTTCAAAAATACGAGGATTCCTTCGGTGATATCGAGGCGCAGGAGGCTATTGCAAAAGAGAAGGCAAGCGCGGTTTGGGATATAGCTTGGAAGCATATATCTCCTCTTACCGAGCGTGCCGAGTTTGCCGGAATGTCCGATAAGCAGAAGGCAACGCTAATCCTCCATCTGCTTAACAGTGTGCTTAACGATATTGCCGTTAAGAGCCGCCCGGATGCGGATAAGATGCCGAAAAACCCACCGGAAAGAAAGAATGCTGGAAGATGGCTTGCAACCCTTACGGTGTGGGAGCAATGGCAGAAGCGCGACAGCGTTTACGATAAGTCAGGTCCGCTTAACGTTGCATACACAAGGGAGGGGGAAAAGGGATGTGCCTGCAAAATGTTTGACACTCAATCCGTGTTCGGCGACACACATTGGGCATATCCTTGCTTTAAATATAAATGCAACAATCAAAGCATTTTGCGCTTCTATGCTTCCTTCCTTGATTGCGGTGTGGTGACGGACAGTAAGGTTATATATGATCTGATACCGGAATTTGAAAAGCTTTGCATTTTAAAGCGCAGGGAAGACGGAGAGATAACGCTTGATATACCCGCGCTTACCTTCGATGAAACGAAAAACTATTGGAGACCTGCGTCAAGCGAAATAAAGAAAGAACTTTTTGCATTGCTTTCCGATGACCTTCAAAGGCTTTGGCTGTCAAGAAAAAACAGAGTGCCGAAGCACGTGGACGAGGCGGAATATTTTGTGCACAAAGGCGCTCTGGGCGCGTTTAGCACAGCGCTGCTTTTGGAGCTTGTAAAGCAAGGGCTGCTGCCGTATCCCGTGGAGATCGGGAAAACGCCGATAATTTTTATAGAGTACAGAAAGGAAAATAAATGACCTTTTGGTTTTTGCTTGCGGGTGTTATCAGTATCATCATTGCCATTCCGTATTTTCGTTTTGTTTTCAAAAGAATAAAATGTGCTTGCTTGATAAAAAAGGTATGTAAAAAAAGAAAATTCCGATCTTTTGCTGTAAAGCCTTTGTGGTTCTTTGGGTGCAAGTACGGCAAAAATTGCGATGTTTATATCGAAACGCCGAACGAGGTGTATTCGGTAAAGCTTTTCGGAATGAAAAAACGCAGAAGCGTTCTGCTTCTTTGGGAGGACGGCAGGTATTCCGTACGTAATTTTATAGCAGTTATATCGTTCGGTACGGCAATTCAGTACCCAATAGACAGCAAGGCAAAGGATATGTCGGTCTTTGATTTCAGATACCGGTTTAAAGAGGAATGGGAAATAAAAACACCGCACAATATTTTGCTCGTTATCCCTGTTTCTATGGAGTTTCGCAGGAAGAAGCCAAGCGGAGCGGAAAGCGTTATCGGCGATGGGGAGACAGTAAACGGTATGCGCGTGTGCTCGCTGCCTCGGCTTTTAAGGGATCTGGAGAATGCGATATGAATAGAGTGCTGAGACTGTTAAATTACAGCAAAGATCTTTTACTGCCCGAGGAAACGGTTCGGGATATCAGGCTTGATACGCTTTTTTCCAAAGAAACCGTTGAGATACTGCGCCGTCCGTGCGGGCGCGAGGAAATAAAGCGCAGAAACAGTATCTTCCGCGCACTTGAACGCGGTGCGTCCTTGAAGCGTTTGGATGATCTGTTGTATATTCTTTGCGCGCTTGAAAAAAAGATTAGCCTTGTAAAAGACGAGAAGATAGTTCTCATACGTTATTTCCGATATGCCCAAATGCTTGATGCATACACTTGCGCATCGAAGTGTATTGCGGAATCGGGTGACCTGTTCGGGGAGATAGGGGAGTATTATTCATCGGATAAAGAGCTGAGCAGATCGGGTGAAATACTGTGTTCGGCGAATCGCATAAAGGATATTATAGAGCGAATGCGGATAGGGCTCATCTCTCTTTCGGATAAATGCTGGATAACTCCCGATCGGAAAAGCGTCAGCGAAATTGAGATAATTTCGGAATGTGCAGAAAAGCTCGGGCTTTGTACAGGCATAAAGAAAGAGGGTAAGGTTAAGATAAACGAGCCTTTTTCGGATGCCGTATGTCGCCTTTACTCTGAATGTGCGGAGCGGATAGATGCAGAGATAAAAGCCATCAGCCTCGATGATATCGCTATCCCCGTGGCCTTTATCTCCGAGCTGCGCTTTTTTTCGGAAATAGCTCATTTTGTGCGCAGGGCAGAGGGGCGTGGAATATTGCATTGCATATCGGATATTTCCGAGACAAAATGCTATGAGGCGGAGGAGCTGTACGATATTTCGCTTCTCTCCGAAAACTGCGGAAGTATAGTTCCGAACGGTCTCGCTATGGATGCGGAAGAGCCGTTCTTCTTTGTTTGCGGCGCTAACGGCGGCGGAAAAACGACCTTCTTGCGTGCTGTCGGAATCAATCTCGTTCTTTTCCTTGCGGGGTGTCCGATATTCGCAAAAAGTGCGCTCATATATCCGTTTGACAATGTGCTTACACATTTTCCGAGGGATGAACGCTTCGATAATGTCGGCAGGCTGGATGAGGAGCATTCGCGATCTATGGATCTGCTCGACGGCGTTAAAAACGGGAACGCTTTCTTTCTATATAACGAGACCTACAGCGGAGCAGATGAAGAACGCGGCTTTGAGCTGCTTGCCTTTACTGCAGAAAAGACCGTGCGTGAGGGACATTTCGGTCTGTACGTTACGCACTTTCACAGAGTCGGGGCGCTTGAATATCCTATTCTCTCCGCTGTTGTTGACACCGCCTGCGGCAATAAACGTACATACAGGATAATTCGTTCGAGAAGGCTGACCTCCTCTTATGCAAACGATATACTGAAAAAATACCGACTTGACAGAGCATCCCTACAAAGCAGGAGGTCGGATAATGGGATATAGTCTGTTATATTTAAGAGAAAGCGGCAAAGGTGCGGGAGCAGTATCCGAAAAGGCTCTGTATGACCTTTCCGTTGACCGAGTTTTTGCCCGTGTTTGTACGGACAGCGAGCGGTGCGAGCGGTTCTTGAAGATCTTAACGCATCCGTTGAGCGATATGGACGAGATCCTATACAGACAGGGCGTTTTGAAAGACTTCGTGAGCTGCCCTGAGCTTATCGAGCGGCTTACAGCGCTTTCACTGCGATTTTGCGAGCTTGCAGTATCACACGTGGAGCTTGAAAGGGAAGCGCGCGGCTTGAAGCGAACGGGCACAGCATCAAGGGACGCTTCAAAGAATATCCTTCAGTCACAGGCTCTGTGTCTGAAAAGGGCATTGATGTTTGTAAAAGCGTTCGGCGAAGCCTTGTGCGAATACGATCTGCACTCAAATGGACTTCTTGCCTTGCGCTCATTCTGCACGGAAATATACGAAAAAAAAGAATATGCAGAGCTTCTCAGACTCTGCAAAAAATACGAAAGATTCAGCGAATGCGGTTATTGGGATTTCAGATTCGTTTTTAGTGATAACGGATGTATAGAAAGCTATGATCTCGTAGACCGCAGGTTTATACGCATTACGGATCCCGAGCTGAAAAGAAAAGGTATTTCTTTTCGAAGAAAAAGGGAGGAGTGTTATCCGTGCGCGCGCTTATATCCCAAAAATGACGGATATTTTGACAGCCTTGCGGTCTCAGCCCTATCGGAGCTTTCAACGCTTTTTTCAGGTATTTCGAAGCAGATATTCGATAGCTTGGGCAGCTTGGACGGGGAGCTTGATTTCTATTCTGTTGCATTAAAGTACATTGACGCGCTGAATGAAAAAAACGCTCCGATATCTTATCCCGTGATATCAACGGACGGCGGAATAACGGTAAGAAAGCTGTATGACGTGTATCTTCTCGTTTCAAGCAAAGACATATCGCATATCGTACCGAATGATCTTGTACTCAAGGCGGGATGCGGCGGTATGGTTGTTTTAGGAGATAACGGAAGCGGAAAGACAGTATATCTGCGCTCCGTTGCCACAATGCAGATACTTGCCGCCGCAGGCCTTCCGCTCCCGTGTGATCACGCGGAGATAGACTTGTTTACCAAGATCGCAGTGCATTTTTCGGAAGCAGAGGATACGGCGGGAGAGAAGGACGGTGCGGGGAGATTTGAGGCTGAGGTGCGCAAACTCTCGCAGACAGTTGATGAGCTTGTGCCGGGGACATTCGTTTTTCTTAACGAGGTGTTCCAGAGCACCGATTATTCCGAGGGTGCCGAGGCGCTTATCTGTTTGCTTGAGCATTTCAGCGCGATGAATATACGCTGGATGCTCGTCAGCCACCTTACTCAGCTTGAAAACCGCCTTTCACCGACCGAGGCAACGGTGCATTACGCAACAGAAAACTATAGGATAAAATAAAAACCGCCAAACGGCGGTTTTTATTTTATGATCCGTAATAACTCAGCACTCAAAATCCGCGCAGGAGCGGTCACACACCACGGAGCGCACGAAAGTTGCTGCGGCAACGTGTGCGGGATGTACCTGATAGCCTGCAAGTGCCTCGGCGCTTTCAAGCTCGGAATAGAGCAGCATATCTCCGGTAGAGGATGCAATCGGATCGGTAATTACCTCAAGCTTGGTAAGCCCGGGAACTACACCCACAAGAGCTTCAAGCTCTTTTTTTGCTTTTGCCTTTGCGGCGGTCTTTTCATCATTTGTAAGCTCAGGTTTTAATTTCCAT
>JAZQJQ010000076.1:0-3572 GCA_045541735.1 Eubacteriales bacterium | reverse complement strand
CAGTGTAACGAGGATATCGCGCTTATGCGTACCATCCCCGGTATGACTGTAATTAACCCTGCAGACTACACCGAAGCAAGAGCGGCTCTCCGCGCAGCAGTGGAGATGCAGGGCCCCTGCTATATCCGTTTCGGCCGTGCGGCTGTTCCGGATATGAGCGCAGAGGAAGAAAACTACAGCTTCGAGATAGGCAAGGGCCGCCTTCTTTCCGAAGGTAAGGACGTTACTGTTATCGCATCCGGCCTTACCGTTGCTATGGCGCTTGAGGCAAAGGAGCTTCTCAAGGCTGACGGAATCGATGCGGAGATAATCAACATCCATACCATCAAGCCTCTGGACAGCGAGCTTGTTTGTGCTTCCGCAAAAAAGACCGGCTGTGTCGTTACCGCTGAGGAGCACAATATCATAGGCGGTCTCGGAAGCGCGGTTGCCGAGGCTCTTTCCGAAAACTGCCCTGCTATCCTGCGCCGTGTAGGTGTTGAGGACGTATGGGGCAAGTCGGGCAGTGCCGGTGCGCTACTCGATATTTACGGACTTTCCGCTGCAAATATTGCCGCAAAGGCAAAGGAAGCGGTCAATGCAAAAAAGAACGGCTGAGTTATGGAGATAAGAAAAATAGCCAGCTTTGCCGCTGACCACGATATTATTACGCCCGGTATGTACGTTTCACGCATTGACGGAGACGTTGTGACCTATGATCTGCGTACCCGTACACCCAACGCGGGGGATTATATGGATGATCTGACCATCCATTCCGTTGAGCATATGCTCGCTACTTTTATGCGAAACGGCGAGATAGGGGCAGAGGTGGTCTACTTCGGACCTATGGGTTGCCGCACGGGTTTTTATTTGCTTGTGCGCGATTGTGTAGGTCACGAAAACGTCCGCCGCGCACTTATAGAAGCGCTGAAAAATACCGAAGAAGCGTGTGAGATGTTCGGCGCTTCGCGCAAGGAGTGCGGTAATTACCGCGAGCTTTCCCTTGCCGCGGCAAAAACCGAGTGCGCGCGCTACCGTGCCGTACTTGAAAATAAGGTTCAGAAGACTTTTACCTACGGAGAATGATATGACCGGAATTATAGCCGCAATGAGTTGTGAAGCCGAGCTGATACTCGGTGCTATGAAGAAAAGATCGCCCCGGGTCGTCGGCGGTATGACCTTCTGGCAGGGAATAATAGGCTCGGAGGACATTGTGCTTGCTACGTGCGGTGTGGGCAAGGTGTTTGCCGCAGCTTGTGCAACGGCAATGATAATTACGTTTGCTCCGGACAGAATAATCAACACCGGTGTTGCGGGTGCCGTTTCAAACGAAGTAAACAAGCTTGATACCGTTGTGGGTACCGCGCTTGTTCAGCACGATATGGATACGACTCCCCTCGGCGACGAGGCGGGACTTATCTCCGGCATCAACAAGGTCTATTTCGAAACAGACAAGGAACTTTCCGACAAGCTTTATTCCTGCATTGAGCTTTGCGGGGGCAAGGCAAAACGCGGAATAGTTGCAACGGGAGATCAGTTCGTTGCGAGTCACGATGCAAAGCGCCGCATATCCGCACTTTTCGGTGCGTCATGCGCCGATATGGAGGGCGGTGCGATTGCGCACGTATGTTTTATTAATTCCGTTCCTTTTGCCGCGTTGCGCACGATGAGCGACGGCGCAGACGGCGATGCATCTGGAGATTTTGCCGAATTTTGCAATAAGGCGGCAAAGATCAGCTCCGATGTGCTGATAACCTATCTTTCAAATTGAATCAAAAAATCGGCATCCTATCAGGATGCCGATTTTTTATATCAGTCCGTTAAACGAATGCCCGGAAAAGAGTGCTTGCTCGCTGTGCGCAAGTGCGTTTGCGATATAGCGTGTGGGTACGGAGTGAAGTCCGAGTGGACCAAGCTTGACAGAGCCTTTTTCAAGAAGTGCGTTAAGCGTGTCAAAATCAGGCTTGCGTGAAGTGAGATTATGGCAATCAGTGCCGAAAACACAGTAGGCTCCGCTTTCGTAAAGGTCTAAAAGAAGCTTGAGCATCTTTTTGTCCGCAAGACCTTCGCAATTCATCTGAAAATGTGTGGTTGTTTTATCGGTGTTGAAGAGCCTTGCTTTTTTTGCATCCATCCAGCTGTAGCGGTCAAAATGCGCCATCATAGGTGTTGCGCTGTAATGAGAGGATATCCTTTCCGTATAGGCAGGGAACCAATCCTCAAATTTATTTACCGGATACTCAAACAGCATAATGGGCGCTCCTTCAAAAACAAGGGCTGAAAGGTCAAAGTTAAGAAGCTGCTTGCATATCATAATTTCGGCTCCGAGACGAACCTCGGGCAGATCCGTTCTGCCTGCTGCCGCACGCATAAGCTCGTTATAGCATATCTCTCTGCGTTCAAGAAAAGAATCAACGCTTTCGCTGTCGGCATAGAAATGGGGTGTAGCGTAGACTGTCTTTACCCCCTGAGATGCAAGAGCGGACAGCATCCCGAGGGATGTGTCCGCGTCCTTTGCGCCGTCGTCCATACGCGGCAGAATATGTGAATGAAAATCTGTGAAGATCACTTTGTTTTAGCCGCGGCGGAATTAGGAGCCTGCTGTGCGGCGGTGTCTACGTAGTCGCCGTACTTTCCGTATTTTCCGTATTTGCCGTATTTTCCGTAACGTCCGTATTTTCCGTATTTGCCGGTAAAGAGTGCACCATCATCGGCAACGTCGGTAACTACAACTCCGAGGATCTTTCCGTCAAGCGCGGTAATGCTTTCCGCAGTGTGGCGGATATCCTCGTGACGGGTCTGCCTCTGGCGGACTATCATAGTAACGTTCTTCGTGTGGGAAAGGAGGGAAAGAGCGTCGGACACTACTCCAACGGGGGGGCAGTCGATGAAAATGTAATCATAGACCTTGCGCAGAGTGTCAAGAAGCTTTCCCATATTTTTGGAGCCGAGAAGCTCGGAAGGGTTGGGGGGCATAGGACCGGCGGTGAGAAGATCTAGGTTGGGACGGATATCCTTGCGGAATAGCGCGTCCTCAGGCTTTGAGATTCCGGAAAGAAGCTTGGAAAGTCCGTCGGTGTTGGGAATGTTGAAAACTCGGTGCTGAGAAGCGTTTCTCATATCCGCATCAATAAGCAGAACTCTTGCACCGGTCTGTGCCATAGTAATCGCAATATTTGCTGTGGTAATGGATTTTCCGGCGTTAGGCTCAAAGCTTGTTATAAGGGTAACGTTATCCTCAGAAGCGGAGAGTGTGAAAAGAAGATTGGTTCTGATGGTTTTATATGCTTCGGATATAAAGAATTCTCTGTGGGATGTACCGGAGCCTTTGGGAATGTACTTGTTATCGGCCATTATTTGTTATCCTCCTTCGGAAGAGTTTTGCCTGAGCCCTCCGCAAGGGAAGGAACCTCACCGAGAACGGGAAGACCGTGAATAGTTGTGATGTCATCGCTGTTCTTCAATGTATCGTCGAAATAAGCGATAAGCACGATCGGTGCTGCAGAAAGAACGAAACCGAGAATAAATCCGAGAAGAGTGTTTCGGATTATGCCCTTGGACACGGGACGGGGCTCCGCGATATCTTCTCTGGT
>JAZQJQ010000075.1:0-13025 GCA_045541735.1 Eubacteriales bacterium | reverse complement strand
CCGTTGACACTGACGGTGTACCAACGGCAAGTGCCTCCATCAAAGAGTTCGGCATTCCCTCGTAGATCGAGCTCATAACGTAACAAGCCGACGATGCAACGTGAAGAATTGCATCCTTTGCAACACCTTTAAACAAAATGCTGTCTTGCAGTCCCATATCGTTCGTCATTCGTTTGAGGTCTGCCTCATCAAGGCCCTCTCCGAATATTTCAAGCACATATTCCGGGTGACGTTGAAGAACCAGCGCAAACGCACGTATAAGAGTCGGATAATCCTTTTGGTCACGCAAACGGCCTACGGCTGTAACAGCTTTACGTCTTTCTGCAGGTGCAACAGCTTTGAAGACCAGCTCGTTTCCAACCGCGTTGGGAATTACCACGCCTTTTGACGCAATATCCGACGGGAAACAGAGCCTTGCCCTTTCGGACTGAAATACGACACCGTCGCTTTTTCTGTATGATTTGAATTTCGCAAGTCTTTGCTTTTCGGAATGCATCAACGGATTGGTGCGCTCGGACGTAAGCAGCTTAAACCGGCGGGATCCGGGCTTCAAGCGAACGTATCTGAGCATCTCCGGATCTAAACATACAAGGCAGTCCGGTCTTGTCTGCCTAATGGCTTTATTCACTTTTGCAAGCCGCATAAGGATCTTCTTGTAACGGTCAATTCGCCCCTTACTTATAGAGGGAATGTTTAAATTAATTAAGTTGACCTTTTCGTCGATGCTGTAAAAAACCTCTCCGGAAATACAGATTATAGACGTATTGTGTCCCTGCTCCGCAAAATAACGGCTAAGATACGAGACCGTTCGCTCAACTCCGCCGCATCCGAGGTTTACGACCAAAAAAACTATATTCATACTATATACTCCATAAAGAAACAGAACTTGAAGAAGAAATCAATTAAATGATGGTCTGTAGCTTTTCCGATATTTTTTCCACGTACTGCTCACGGCAATAGTAGTCCGCAAACGCCGCCTCGCATTTTTCCTGCATTTCTTCTGCTGATATGTTAAGCTTCATATGCGATAAGACGTTATTTACTCCCGTTTCAACATCATCAAGATCACATACTATGCCGATCAACGCCTTAGCATCATACTCGGCAAACGATCTTATAGCACTGCTATACACGGGGATGATTCCGTTAGAAATGTAGTTTGAAAGCTTGGTGGGAGTAGCAACATTATTGACCGGATTATCCTCGCGCAGAACAAAGCCATATTTTACTCCCTTGATACGTTCCGACAGCTCGTTTGCATCTACGCAATCGACCTCGCAGTTTTTGACGTTGTATTTAGCAATGATCTCTTTTGCAGCATCCTGTTGAAATGTATAGACATACAGCTTGGTACTGCAGTTTGATGCCTTCTCAATGTCGGCATAGAACTTTACTGTTTCCTCAAAGCACTGCCATTTGTATAAACTGCCTACGTAAACGAATGTGTTGTTATTATATTTTTCCTTGTCAAAAACGTCTGTTGACACAGCCATTTCATTGAAGCAAGGCATAATTACGCTTTTTTTCGAAAGATCCAAACGGTACTTTTTCTCATAATGAAGCCTCATTTCTTCGGAGACAAGAAGCACCAGCTTAGATCTTCGCAAAACTATTCTCTCCATAAGGCTCAACACAAAAAATCTCAAGCGCGAATGATTTCGCATATAAGATTCCTCAGGCACTATTCCTTGCATCCACACTATCTGATTTCTGTACCCTTTTGCAAAGTACTGCATAGCGACCTGAACGGTATCGGAAACTACGAAGGATCGCTTATCCTTGGGGGCGTCACCTTTAAAAACAGTCTCTATATTATCGCTGACCTTAGCGCAAGCATCTCTGACGATCTGCATATATGCCGTTGTAACGGCATTGGCGTTTTTTCCTTTATTCTCACTAATAAAACTAAACATCAGCTCTACCACCATATGAATACGAAATTATGTTTTTGTAAGGAGCTTCGGCATTGTTTTTCTCAGCCGATACCGAAGAGTTCTCAGACATTCTTACGCGAAGCAACGGATCGGAAACTATGTTGACACACGCCTCGACCAGCTCGTCGTCCGTTTCGCACAAATAACCCGTCTCGCCGTTTGCCACAAGCTCTTTAAGTCCGTCTGTCGGCGTGCTGACGATAGGAAGACCGAGCGCCATCGCTTCAAGCGCGCACATAGGGGTTCCCTCCCAGCGCGAGGTCATTATCATCAGCTTTGCATCGTGCATTATCTTGTACGGATTTGAATTGAACCCAAGCATATCTACGTTCTTTTCAAGTCCATTTTCAGATACCAGGCGCTTTGTTTCCTCAAAAAGGTCTCCCGTGCCGACGATAGCAGCCTTAACATCCGGAAGTTTTTCCGCAATCTTCCCAAGCACGCTCACAAGCCTCTCGGGGTGCTTCTGATAGGTGAGTCTGCCGACGTATACGATATCGTAATCGTACGAAGCCGTATCCTTTTGCATTTTTGCCTTTAGTGCGTCTACGTCGATTATGTTATACAGCACAGAGCTCTTCTTTTTGAAAAATCTGTGAAATGCGTATCCGTCAAAAGAGCTTTGAGACACCCAAAATATATGCGATGCCTTTGCTGCCGCAAGCAGATAGGCGATCGATTTTGCCGATATACCTCTCGAATCGAACGCGTTGTTATGCACGTGCGACACAAGCTTTATATTTCCGCAGGCAAGGGCAGCCACAAAGCTCGCGCGCATATCGTGCGCATGGATAACGTCGGGTTTTTGCTCCTTTATAACACGCTTCACTTCTGCAACGCTGAGCTCCTTTAAGGGCGCAAACGCTATACCGCGCTCATCGAGGGCTTCCCTTATCTGTCCGTCGCGGCTGCTGTACACAAATTCGTACTTGGGATCGTCCTTGAACATCCCGATTATCTGACAGACCACGTTTTCGGCACCCGAAAAACGGTGGCTCTGCAATAAGTGCAATATCTTCATTGAGAAAACCTCAGTTCTCCGCAAGCACCTCGCGGTATATCTCGCGTATCTCTTTTTCTACTACGGAAACGTCGTAGTCCTTTATTGTTTCAAGATTATTTTCGCGCATCTTTGCGCGGAGAGCATCGTCGCAAGCGATCGCCGCGATCGCCTCCGCAAATCCGTCAACGTCATCGGGTGCGCGCAAATAACCGCCGACCCCGTCTTGAATCAGATCCACGTTGCCGCGTATCTTAGACGCAACGCACGGCAGCCCGCTTGCCATTGCCTCCATCATTGAGCGGGGCATTCCCTCCTGCCGTGTAGTAAACAGAAAGATATCAGCAGCGGCGAGAAGCTCCTTTACGTCCGTGCGGAAGCCGAGAAAATGTATCTGCGATCCCACGCCAAGCTCCTTTGCAAGGTTTTCAAGCGTTTCAAGCTCGGGCCCCTTTCCGCAGATAAAGTAATGCAGATCCTTATTCTCCGCTTTCGCTACCGCACGTATAGCGGCACCGTAATTTTTGCGTGCTACAAGGTCGCCCATGGAAATGAGAGCTATATCCGTATCCGCAAGACCGAGTTCCGAACGCTTTTCTGCACGTAATGCGCTGAGACCCTCGTAATCGGCAAGCTCAACACCTACTCCGTGTACAAGATACACCTTGCCGCCTTTTCTGAGCTTAAAGTTCTTTGCCGCCTCGTAATCCTCGCGGTTCATGGTGATGATTGCATCCGTCCAGTGCGCCATTATTTTCTCCGCCCACTTGAGTACGGTGCGGTTGAAAAACGGCGCTCCCTTGTAAAAATGGAAGCCGTGGGCGGTGTAGATCACCTTTTCAGCCTTGTATTTACGTCCGCAGAGACGTCCGACCATACCGCCGATGGGAGTGTTACAGTGCACCGCCTTAACGTTTCCGTCTTTCATGACTTTGCAAAGATTCTTATATGCAATGCGGTTGTCGGAAAATGCAGTAAGACTGCGGTAGGTGTGCTGGTCGTAAAGCTTGACCGGAAGCTCGCACTCAAGCTCCTCGGGTTTATTTCTGTTAACTCCGAGGTAAACGTCATACCCCATATCAAGCGCCGCTTTCAGACAAGGTCTGCTGACGGTTGAAGGGGATATCGGCTCTCGGCTGTTATACTTTTCGGCAGTAGGCTTAGAGCTGTTGCCGATAAAAACGTAACCCTTCATAATCTTCAGCCCTCTTTTTTGTCTTTATCGTCAGTATTTACTTTTTTGACGGAAAGTCCCTCAAGTTTGCCGACGTACATTGCGATAAGCCCGATAATTATTGAAACCGAGCCGATAATGATGACCACGGGATAGTACTGCTTGTAAAGAAAAACGGATATAGCCTCACCCGTGGAGCCTCCGATTATGATCGCTATCACGAATGGGATAAGCGGCAAAAATCCCGCAAAAAACGACACTGTCATCGTGATTCCATATGCTTTATTCAAAACATCGTATATCTTTTTACGCATTTTCACCCCTCCTTAAGCTATAAGTCCCCAAACGGGCAGAAGCTCAAGCATTATTATGACCGAAAGAACATAATGCAGCACTACCCACACCATACAGTTCTTCAGTGTTGGCTTAAGCTCAGACTGCGCTATTCCCATACCTGTGTAAACACAGGCACAATACGGAGGAGTTACTCCGTGCATTGCTCCGCAAATGCAAGGAAGCATTGCGGCTATAAGCATAGGATTTGAGCCCACAGCCGCCATAATGGAAATTATGATTCCTCCGAATATCTTGACCTGAGTGGATCCGGGAAGAAGCATACCGAGAATAGCGGTACACAAAGGCAAAACGAAGCAAAGCGCCACGCGGCTCATATTAAACGAGCTGATATACTCACCGATGGCAATCTCAACGTTAAGATCATCAAACACGTTGCTGACGAAGTAGGCAAAAAGCACGAGCGACGATGTGGGAACGACCTTGAGCATTCCCTTGCAAATATCGTTGTACATGGATTTCAAGGTCATCTTTTTTGCAGTCTGCTTACCGGAAAGATAAATTCCACAAATAACGATAAGCGAAGGTATGAAAAGGAGAATACTGTTATTGAAGGAGCTGACGCCCGCGCCGAGACGCGCTTTGAAGAAGCCCTCGAACTCGCTCGTAAGCCAGAAGGGCACGAAAACGAGTATGGGAAGGAAGATCGCCTTCCAGCCGCGCTTTACAGATTCACGGAATCCGGGAACATCCTCCTTCTTCATCGGCTCTACTTTATAGTAAAGACACATAAAGTACAGGGTGGTAATGCGCTGAATAATAAACCAGATGGCAACTCCCCACAAAAGCATCCAATACTGCGACATGGTATACTTACCGGGGTACAGCACGTCAAGTGCTGCAAAGGCTATGCCTATCATTCCCGCAGGGGGGATCATATTACCCATCGTGCTTGCGTGCGCCTCTACGTTTGCCGCAAGATGAGGCGGAAAGCCCGAACGGATCATTGCGGGGATGGTGAACACACCGGTAGTTGCAACGTTACCGGGACCGGATCCGGAAAGAGATCCGACGTACGAGCTTCCGATTATGGAAACAAAACCTGCACCGCCTCTGAGCTTTCCGAATATTGAAAGAATAATAGAAATACAATCGTCAATTATCGTGGTTTTTGCAAGAAGATTTGCGGAAATGACGAACGCAAAAATGATATACAGCGTCGGTTGCTTCAGCGCGTCGTATATATATCCGCCGATATTTGCCCATGTGCCGGTTATAGCGACAAGCACTACGAAGGAAACAAGCATGCATTCGTAAAGAGGACGCTTGAATAGCACGAAGCCGATTATCGCGACCGCAAACACGGCAAGCAAATACATTAATTCCTTTGGCATATTAATTCCTCACTCAATTATTTTTAGGGGAAAACGATGTCTTTTCATAGATCGCCCTTAAGCACCTGTCGTATTCGAGGGGCTCAAGCTGCATCTCCTCACCGTCAGTGGACACGATGTTCAGAGTTCTGCTTATTTTTACCAGATTTTCCGCCAATCTCTCGGGAGTTTCTCCGACTACGTGTATTCTCAGGCAAATACGCCAAGCGCGTTGGTTTCAAGTATCTCCTCGCCCTCGTGACATAATAACGCGATCACGCTAACATAATACAGAGATAGATCAACGCTGATGGTATCATATAAGAGTTCCTTTACAAGTTTAATTCAAAACAGTGGTTTAAAATCGCTTCGTATCAAACAGCAAATTGTTCATTCGCTTGCCATTCGTGTCATATACCTTGACAGCACCCTTGAAAAATTCTATAGCCTCAAGCTCCGCCTCGGGAGAATCAACGATGAACGTGATCCTTCCGAAATGCTGACCGAGGGTACCTATATTTCTCTGTTCGATAGTATCTCCCACGTTATAGTACTGTATAAAATCAACTACCGCCGGATGCGACTTGATAAGATCAACGCCTTCTATACGGCCTATAGTACCTACGTCAAGGGGGAGCATAAGCTGACCGCCTATTCGTCCTCCGCAGCTTATGTCAAGCTTTGACGCTTCCTCTTCGGTTATGGGCTCACCGCCGACAGCCAAACGAAGCATCAGCTTCATATCGTTAACGTTTGAAAGCGGCTCGGTAAGCTTAAATATCATTCCGCCGCTCAAACGGTATCCCATTTCGTGGAAATATATCTTTCCGCCGCAAGGCAAGGACTGGATAAACGCCGTTCCGTTTTTCAGACCCATTCCTTTAAGCATCCTGCGAACGTTCGCATCCATATGCTCCATATAGTAAGACATATACTTTGACGGCGCGTGAGTATATCCGCTTATCAGGCTTGTACGATGCACGGGGTCGGCAACGTAGGTATCCATAACGAAATAAGGAAACGCTTCACCGTCACGGAGCATATAGCGCACGCTGAATATCTCTCCGCCGTTATCGATATATTTTTCCGCAATTATTTTTCCGGATTTGGAGGCAGCATACGCCTTATCAAGTGCCGCAGGCACGGCATCGGGCGTCTGGCACACAGTTATACCCGCAGAGCTGCTTCCGTCAACGGGCTTGATGATAATGGGGTAATCTATCTTTTCAAGCTCGGATCGCGGTGTATTCCTGTCAATGGGATACTCGGGCGTGCAGTCCACGCCGTATTCGCGGCAATATGCCTTGAATACGTCCTTGTTTGCGCATCTGTCCCATACCTCGGTACTTGTGTAACACTGAAGTCCCGTCAGCTCGCAGAGGCGGATAACGTTACGCAAATTAAACTCGCTCGGGCCGCAATACACACCGTCGATATTTTTTTCCTTTACCAGAGCGGCAAGTCCTTCCATATCCGCGGTACTGACCATTGCGGTATCATCGGCTATTTTTTTGGAAACTCGCTCCGGGCAGTCATCCGTAACCACGGTGTATATACCCATTGCCTTGGCGTTACGCACAAGATCATAGGATGCGGAGGTTCCGCCAAGTATCAAAAGACGTTTTCCTTTAATGCTTTCCATTGCTTTCTCCTATAAATAGATCATATAACCGTTATGCTTACGGCATCTACGGCTTTTTCACAAATACGAACGGCATCATTTGCCGTGTCTGCCTGCGCGATAACAAATCCTACGCGGTCTGTACTGCTTCCGATATCTCCTACAGTGTCGCCAACGCCCTTGACAAATGCAATATCACGCACTCCGTCAAGCGATTTTGCGGCATCTACACCGTCAATGGTCCTTATCGTCCCTTTAGGCACCGAGAAATACCTGATGGCACTTCCCTTTTCATATTTCGGGGCAATATCGGGTATCTCGCCGCACGCTATCTCAATAGTTGCGCGTATCATATCAATGCCCGTGGAAAGCGGTACAAGGTGCGTTGTTATGCAATCACCGCCCATTCTTGCGCCAAGCTCAACCATCTTAGGTCCTTCGGCAGTAAGCATTATCTCGACGTGCGCGGGACCGTTTTCTATGCCGACAGACTTGACCGCGCGTCTTGCAAGGTCCTTTATTTTTTCAACGTCGCAAGCCGGCAAACGGCTGGGCTGAGAGTGACCCATCTCAACAAAATGAGGCGCACCCGTTGTCAACTTGTCCGTTACCTGAAGCACGTGCGGCTCACCGTTCACGGCGATCACCTCCACGCTGACCTCATTGCCCTGCATATACTCCTCGATTATGACAGCGCCGCCCCGGGAGGACGAGCGTGTGTAAGAATACTCCTTTTCAAGCTCCCCGAGACTGCGGCAAAGTACAACACCGCGGCTGCCGGAATTATCCGTCGGCTTCATAATGCACGGGAAAGTTACTTCGTTCTTCACCGAATCAAACGCGCGCTCATCCTCGGCTATGCGAAACCACGGATGCTCCACACAGTGCTCGGAAAACGCCTTTATCATTTCGCCCTTGTCGGTAGCTTTTATTGCGGTATCCATAGAAACTCCGGGAAGTCCGCAAACCTCTGCCGCCCTCGCTATCGAGCGCATGGGCATATCGGTCGCAAGCGTCATTATTCCATCCGGCGCGAAGCGCTTTGCCGCTTCCGCCACACCCTCGATATCAATGGTGCTGACGTTAAAGTATTCATCCGCATACGGAATTCCTATTGCATTGGGGTCGTAATCTATAACGGCAACGTGCATCCCCATTTCCTTTGCCTTTTTGATCGCAGGAAGCTGGAGTATGGATGCGCCGATAATCAGCAATTTTTTCATTTCTCCGCCTTTGCCTCAACCTTTTCAGCAGTCTCAGGCTGTTGCTTGGATGCTTCTCCGACATAGATATTCTCACGCTTCAACACGGAGGCGATAGTCTTGAAAAACACCTTAACGTCCATAGCGAAGGAAAGATTATCAACGTAATAAACGTCATTCTTCATTTTCTGATCAGCAGATACGGAATTGCGGTAATACGCCTGATTATATCCGGTAATACCCGGGCGAACGCTTATTCTGCGTTTTCTGTCGTCATCAAGGAACTCGTAGCCCTTGTAATTTGTAGTAAGATGTGCGCGGGGTCCTATAAGACTCATATCCCCCTTGAGCACGTTAAGAAACTGCGGAAACTCGTCAAGACTGGTCTTGCGCATTATGCGGCCGATCTTGGTAACACGCGGATCATCGTCGCCGTTGTATGTAGAGCCGTCCTTGTTCAGCAGATTCGGTGAATTCACCTTCATTGAACGGAGCTTATACATTTTGAAGATCTTGCCATCCTTGCCGAGGCGGGGTGCGTTGTAGAACACCGGACCCTTATCGGTAAAGTAAATTATCGGGGCAAGAACGATTATAACGAGCAGTACAAACGGCAGCGCTATCAGACTTACGAGAATATCGATGAGTCTTTTGAAAAAATTCTTGTACATAGTCATTACTCCTTGTTTGCGAGGCTACGGATGATATCCGCATAATTTTCAACCACGTAGCTGACATCGTCATCGGTAAGATTTGTGTGAAGAGGCAAGGTTATCTCATTCGCGTAATGCGCGTAGGCATTGGGATAATCCTTTATGTCAAATCCGAGATTCTTGTATGCGGTATGCATGGGTAGCGGCTTATAGTGCACGTTGCAGGCGATTCCCCGCTCTGCCATTTTTATGATGATATCGTTACGCTCCGCTTCCGTTATTCCGGGAATGCGCGTAAGATACAGATGCCCGGAGGACTCCCATTCGTCCGTGTAATGCGCGAGGGTTTCTATACCGAGAGGTCTGAGCGCAAGATCATACTTTTCGATGATCTCCTTCCTGCGGCAGAGCATTTCGGGATAACGCTCGAACTGCTTCAGTCCTATTGCGGCGGCAACGTCTGTCATATTGCACTTGTAATAAGTGCCTACGATATCATATTCCCACGCTCCAAGCTTAGTCTTTGCAAGCGCATCCTTTGACTGCCCGTGCAGGGAAAGAAGCTGGAGCTTTTTGTAGATATCCTCGTCTGATATCCCGTCAATAGTACGCCAAGTAAGCGCGCCTCCCTCTGCGGTGGTGAAATTCTTTACCGCATGGAAGCTGAAGGATGAAAAATCTGCAACAGCGCCTATCATCCTGCCATTGCGCTTTGCACCAAAGGCGTGAGCGGTATCTGCAAGAACCGCAATTCGTCCCATAGCAGTCTGGAGCTCGCCGTCAGGCTTGAACAGATGCTTTTTGCGCTCAACTATACCGAATATCCTATCATAATCGCACGGAATGCCCGCAAGGTCTACGGGTATCACCGCCTTTGTTCTTTCGTTTATTGCGGCTTCAAGTGCTTCGTAATCCATCTCAAGGCTGTCAGCCTGAGTATCCACAAGAACTATCTTCGCGCCCACGTGGTCGATGACGGATGCTGAAGCGGTATACGTATATGCGGACGTTATAACCTCATCCCCTGCACCGATACCCAGCAAACGCAGAGCCATCTCGGCGCAAGCGGTCTGTGAATTAAGGCAGACGCATTTCTGTGTACCTATCCATTCGGCAATATTTCTTTCGAGCTGCTTTGTACGGGGGCCGGTGGTTATCCAGCCGGAGCGAAGAGCTTCGGCGACTTCGTTTATCTCAAGCTCGCTTATATCGGGCGGACTGAAAGGTATATTTCTTGCAAAAACACTCATAACTCATCCTTTCTTGCTGCCGATGCGGTCTGCGATCGTGCAGAAGATATATAATCATCTTATTATAATACCAATAAGGACAAAAGTAAAGGAAAAAGCAAAAAAAAAGCAAGAAAAATATTGGCATCCGCTAAATTCATGTGCAACTTTTGCTAAGGCACGACAAAAAACGGGGATGTAAAAAACCGAGTTTTTTAACACCCCCGTTGAGTATCAGTGGTTCCAGAGAATAACGAAATCCCTTAGTCCGGTATAAGTAACATAGGCGCATACAGCCGCAACTGCACTGACTATAAAAAGCACCGCTCCATCGCTTTTTATATCCTCGAAGTAGCATTTAAAAGCAAATCTGAGAGAGACCTTTAAATTGCCGAAGAAAGCCGCCATCCTTTTTTTCACAGCTCTTACCGGCTCAGCAAACACACCGCCGATAAAGCAGCCCAAATGCACAACTGTTCCGACACCGAAGCCGAAAGCGCGGGCACTCGGCTCATTCAAAGCGCGCGGTCCTATCGGAAAAAGATCAAACATTTCGCAAAAGAACGCGTAAAAAAGGAGCGGTATCCCTATCATCACAAGAAGGACTATCCAAAGTCCGTAATAGGGGGATCGGTATTTTGAATCGTCAAGCATTTTTGCACCTTGCCGCGGCAGGCACGGCCTTTCTGTAAACGTGAATGAAATAGATGTTTTCCATCACTGCCGTAATGGTCCACGAAAATATGTAAAGCAGGTAGAGCGAAGGCACCGTACCGAAATGAGCAAAGACCGTCTCTATCCACACTATGCGGAAGACACAAGAGCCGAGGAACACGATGACCGTTGGCACAACGCTTTTGCCGAGTCCTCTGGATGCGGCTATTGCGCAGTCCATAAAAGCGGATATCCAATAGCCGAGCCCCATTATCGTAAGGCGGTACATACCTGCTTTTACGACCTCAGGTTCATCCGTGAATAAAGACAAAAATTGCGGGCCAAGGAGAACGAGTCCGCCACCGACAACGGCACCGACACCGGCTGAGTACATGAGACTGACAAGATAAGATCGCTTCACGCGCTCGTATTTACCAGCGCCGTAATTCTGCCCGATAAAGCTGCCGCACGCGGTATATATCGCCGCCATCAGATCAAAAACGAGTCCATCGGAGTTTACAGCCGCGGAATTGCCAGCAACCATAACGGTATCAAAGCTGTTGACCGCCGCCTGAATGAAAAGATTCGCAAGATAAAAAATGCCGTTTTGCATTCCCGAGGGAACACCGAGCTTTATAACGTCAAACCCGATGCTTCCGTAAAAACGCACCTCGCGCAGCGAAACACCAAACGTTTCCCTGCTTTTTACAAGAGAGGAAAGCACAAGAAAAGCAGACAGATATTGCGAAATTATACTTGCCATCGCAACACCTGCGACGCTCATCTCAAGCACTGTCACAAAGAAGAGGTTGAGCGCTACGTTCAGCACTCCCGCAAACAGCAGATAGTACATCGGGCGCTTTGTTTCTCCCACGGCGCCGTACACCGCACTGCCGAAATTAAACAGCGCAAGCGCGGGCATACCGAGAAAGTAAATGCGCATATAAAGAGCCGCGCCTTCTATGAGCTCATCCTTGGTGTTTAAGATCTCCAGCAGCGGGCGCGAACCGAAAAGTCCGAAAAGCAGAAAAAGAATGCCGATAGTAAGCGATATAAGTAAGGAGCTGTGAACCGTACGTCGCATCTTTTCGGGTTCTCCTGCGCCGCAATAGCGAGCAACAAGCACGTTGATGCCGCCGCCCACGCCTATAAGAACTCCCGTAAACAACGTTATTGCCGTTGCGGTACTGCCCACCGCGCCGAGTGCAATGGAGCCGGAAAAACGTCCGACCACAGCAATATCAGCCATATTGAAAAGCACCTGCAACAGGTTCGAAAGCATCAGCGGCAGGCTGAACAATAATATTTCCTTTGACAGTGAGCCCTGCACCATACGAAGCGCAAGTTCTTTTTGATTTCTCATAGCATACCTTCCAAGTTCGTCAGAAGGAATTTTAGCACAAAAAAACTGCTTATGCAATATCCTATAAGCTGATTATGTGTTTTTTTATCAACCAATGAGCAAATATCAAAACCATTTGTTACAACATTTCGAACGGTATTTTGGTTGATATGACACTTGTCAAAACGGCGCTGCTAATGTATAATTATATAGACCAACATCAATAAAAAGAGATAGGAGCAAACACATGAAAAGGAGCCTTACCGTTCTTCTTGCGTTCGTGTGTCTGTTAACTGCGGCGTGCACACCTAAGCCCCCTGCCGCCGGAACTGACACAACGGACGGCAGCACCGCATTCGACGGTACAGATGCAATTACCACCGACGTTGTTACTACCGACGTTGTCACTACCGACGTTGTTACCACCGACGTTGTCACTACCGACGTTGTCACTACCGACGTTGTCACTACCGACAAGTCGGATCGTAGCCATGTCGTTCTGTGAGCCAAGGAGTTGTCAGTGAGTCTTGTCTTCCTAAGCCCGCTTGG
>JAZQJQ010000074.1:0-17087 GCA_045541735.1 Eubacteriales bacterium | reverse complement strand
GAAGCCTTCGACGCGACCTTTGCGCCCAAGGAAAAGAAATGGATGCCGAGCCAAGAGGAGTTCTACATCTACAGTCATTCATCCGTGGTAAGATAAACGTAAAAGCCGCTGAGGTGGAGAGATCCATCTCAGCGGCAATTTTTATCTTTTCTTATAAATGACAAGCTCGGGATTTTCGCCGTTTTCTTCGTAGGTGCAGATAAGGATAAAATCCATATTGGCGACGATACCGAAGCATCGGTTACCGCCGAACTCGCATTCGAGCTGATTTCCGAGATAGGTGGCGTTATCGTCGAGGAATTTGACGGTTTTGCCGTTTGGGAGGCGGTATTCGAGATTAACGTACCCGCCCACAAGCGCGTTGAGCTTTTTAACCTTCGGCATACCTTCCACCCCAAGGGCGTTGATCTCGTCGATCAGTTTGCGTTTAAACTTTTCAAACCTTCCGCCGTCGTCAAGGTTTTTATATTTCTTCCAATAGTCGAGCCCCGGGAGCATTTCTTTTAGATATGCACGAGCCTGCTCCGAGGGGAAGGCTTCTCTTGCCATATTCGCTACGCAGACTTCGATCAGATCATCCATATCGTGATACATATACTCGCCGTCGGCGTAGCACCATTTGCAATACTCTTCATTGAATAACCCGTCTTTTTCTTTACTGATATTGGAATCTTCAAGCGGCATACCGCAGCATTGGCAAATTAGTTTTTGGGGAGATCCAAGAAGTGTATTGATAGATACGTCAAATAGTTTTGATAACAGTTTTAACGTTTCAGTGTTCGGAGTAGTTTCACCGTTCTCCCAACGGCTGACCGCCTGACGAGTGACAAACACTTTTTCAGCAAGTTCCTCCTGCGAGAGTCCTTTTTTCGTTCTGAGTTCCAGTATAACATCTTTCGTTTCCATATTCTTTACCGCCTTTGATTTCTGCGCTTTTATTATAGCATATCTCGACACAAATCACAAGCAACGCGCCGTTGCTCCGGCGCCTTTTTCTTTGTCTACAGCATCACAAATATCGAGGACCGTTTTTTTCCTCATTATGATCCATAGTATCTGTTCGCCCCAAAACGACATATAATGTTATGGTGCTTCACCAAAATCTACAAAGGAGGCAATTTATGAGCAGACAAAATCCGTTTATTAGAAGTACCAACGATCGCTATTGCAATAACTGTAACGATCAGCCACCTTGTTGTGATAACCGTGACGATTGTCACGATAAAGATAAAAATCCGTGCGTAGTCTGTCCCCCCGGTCCCGAAGGTCTGCAGGGACCCGTTGGCGACACCGGCGCGCAAGGACCTCAGGGAGTTCCCGGAGGCGTATTAAGTTATGCAGTCTTTTACGCACTGATGCCACCCGATAACTCGGCAACAGTAGCGCCCGGAACCGACGTCAGTTTTCCGCAAAACGGCCCGATCGCCAACACGAATATCGGCCGTCTCGGTCCCTCTTCCTTCAATCTCGGCCCTATCGGCACGTATCAGATATTGTTCCAAGTCAGCATCACTGAGGCGGGACAGCTGATTTTGACTTTGAACGGCCAGGATCTTGAGTATACCGTCGCAGGGCGCGCAACGGGAGCATCGCAGATCGTGGGAATGGCTGTGGTAACGACAAAATCGGTCAACTCGGTTCTCACCGTACGCAATCCTGCAGGCAATGCTGCAGCACTTACCATCACCCCGCTTGCAGGTGGAACCCGTCCGGTGTCTGCACATCTTGTAATAACACAGATCTCTTGATAAGAACAGTCAGAGTTTATTAAGATCAAAAAATGCCGCTGGAGAACAAATCTCCGGCGGCATTTTCTTTATGCTCTTATAAACGCATACTAATAACTGCAATGATAACTGCGGCAATGACAAAACGCAAAACTTCAAACGCAATGATAAGGGTTCTCCCTGCCTCCATTTGCTTGTAATTGGGTTTAGACAACAGTCCGAATGCGCGACCAATCACACTCACAAAGCTGATGGCGTATAAATACGGCGTCTGTATTCATTATCGCTTTGCATGTGATACAACAACTATTATATCATTCTTCGCATTCAGCCACAGCCAACACTTTATTGTGATAAGCTTTTATCCTCTTTTTCGGTTCAGGCAATTCCTCAGATATTGCCGCGAACAATCTTTGCATAAATTCTTTGTCCTCAATATTTTCTACAAGGAGCATTTCCTTTGCACCCTCATATGGAAGCTCCGCAGAAGCGTCAGGCATCATCTTTTTCGCCGTCGACACCTATATAAACATTCTTCTCGCCTTCATACACCCACCGAAGCATTTAGTTGATAAAGAATTATACCATAAAAATGACTGTTATTCAATATTATTCTAACACAACACTTGACTTTTGAACAGCTTTTTGCTAAGCTGATAGCAATGTAACTGCCACCGGGTAGTGAGATGCAACTAAAGCATCCGTTTACACATCGTTAGGTCTTTGAAGATGTGTATACGGATGCTTTTTTTTGGGAGATGTTATAAAAAAAGCTTTGAATTATTTTTCGCGGACTGAAATTACGCTTTGGAGTTATTCCGTTTTGTTGATTGTCACATCGTTTGTCTCTTTTGATCGTGTGAATTATCTCACGCTTATAGCCTCGCTAATCGGTGTGACGTCGCTTATCTTCAACGCAAAGGGCAATCCGTTCGGGCAGGTGCTGATGATAGTTTTCAGCTTGCTCTACGGGATTATATCTTACGCATTTTCCTACTATGGGGAAATGGTCACCTATCTCGGTATGACCATGCCTATGGCAGTATTTGCGCTTATCTCTTGGCTGCGCAATCCTTACAACGGCAACAGAGCAGAGGTAAAGGTAAACAGCATCGGCAAAGCCGAGCAATTATTGATGTGGCTTGCAACGATCGCCGTTACGGTTGGTTTTTACTTTATCCTGAAATATTTTGATACAGCTAATATTATCCCTAGTACCGCATCGGTCACAACAAGCTTTCTTGCAGTATATATGACGTTTCGCAGAAGTCCGTACTTTGCCTTGGCTTACGCCGCAAACGATATCGTGTTGATCATACTCTGGGCGCTTGCAAGCATAACGGATCTTCGGTATATTTCGGTCGTTGTGTGCTTTGTTGCATTTCTTTTTAATGATATCTACGGTTTCATCAATTGGCAAAAAATGAAAAAAAGACAGGCAGTATGATAAAATGATTCAACGAAATACAAAAAGCGGTATTTGAATACGACGGAATAATATTCATCCTCCCAAGATACGCAACCCGCTTCTAAGATAATCTTACTTTTTATTCTAATGAGTAACAAGCTATCACAAACAAAAAGACGTAAAGAAATTCTGTTTCTTTACGTCTTTTTTGTTAGTTTCGTATTGGCTTGCAATCATCCGTTGCGGGGTTGTCGATAAGCTCGCCCGTCTCGCTAAAACGGGAACCGTGGCACGGGCAATCCCACGTGTGTTCTTCTGAGTTATATTTCAGTGCGCAGCCAAGATGCGGACATCTGGGCACTGTAGGAGTAAGAATGCCCGCAAGAGACTCCCAAACATTTACTGCAAGCTGAGGCCGCAGTATGCTTCGCGAAGGCGAAAACACGTCGGCATAGGTATTGGTTTTCTCCCGCACAAGATCACAGATAATATCTGCAGCGGCCATTGCGTTACTCATTCCCCATTTATTAAAACCGGTTGCTACGTATACGTTGGTCAGAGATCCCGCGTACTGCCCTATATAGGGAATGCCGTCAAGTGTCATACAATCCTGCGCCGCCCATTTCGTAACTGTCTCGGCGTTTTTATAGTGCTTGCCTGCAAATTCTTCAAGCTCCGCAAAGCATCCGCCCTGCTTGCCCGTGCGGTGTCCGCCGCCGCCAAGCAAAAGCAGATCTCCGTAATTACGGAATGACAGTCCGGTATCCGCCTCGTCCACGTACATTCCGTTTACGTTCTGCGCGTTTTTGAGCGCGATAACGTATGAGCGGTGCTGATAGAGCTTCAGAGGATACAGCCCGTGCTTGTTGATCATCGGAAAATGGGTTGCGATTATAAGTTTTTTGTATTTGATCGTTCCGCTGCCCGTTACCGCCTTGTCAGGTTTAAATTCCTTTATCTTAGTCCTTTCGTATATCGGCAGATCTTTTGAAATGGCTTTCAAAAATCTCAGCGGATCAAACTGCGCCTGATCTTTTACACGCACCGCGCCCGCGGTTTTTATAGGCAGCTCCAAAGCATCCGAAAACTCCGCCCTTATTCCGATACGGTCAAACGCAGTAATCTCGTTTTCGATCTTTTTGCGGTCGTTTACCGAGTATACGTAATTATCCCTCGTTTCGTAACCGCAATCTATATCCGCGCAAAGACGGGCATACTCCCCCAGCGCTCGCACCTGTGCCTCGGCATACAAGCGCGCCCTATCCTCACCAAATCGCTTTATCATCTTATCATACATAAGACCGTGGCCGAGCGTTATCTTTGCTGTGGTGTTTTTCGTAATGCCGCCGCATATTTCTTTCGCCTCTGTCAGAATGCAGTCTACACCCGCTTGCTTTAATTTATAGGCACACAGTATACCTGCAATACCGCCGCCTGCTATCAGCACGTCAGTGCTTTTGCTTCCCTCGAGTGCACGGAAGCGCTCTTTCGGAGCGCCGCGCTCCCAAACCGATTCCATAACATTTCCTCCAAGCCTTAATGGAGTTAGTGTTTGTGTTTCCCGGTGAAGTATACACGCGTTCCCTATATATTTTCTATCGCAACCGTAAGTCCGCGAATCATATCGCTTATATCCATAGACGGATCTTTGTTCTGTTCCTTTGAATACGGAATATGTATAAAAGCAACTCTTGTTTTCGTGTTTTCAAAATGCGCAAGCAGGCTATACAGCACGTCGTTGCAAACGTACGCACCTGCGGAATACGAAACATACGAAGGAATGCCCGCGGCGTTTACCGCCTTGGCCATTCTGCGCACGGGCAACGTGGAAAAATATGCCTTATCTCCGCCAGTGACTATTGCTTCGTCCTGCGGATGGTTTCCGTTATTATCGGGTACGTTGCCGTTGCGCAGGTTTATGCCTACAAGCTCGGGGGTCACGGAATCTCTTCCGCCCGCCTGACCAACACAGATAACTGCATCGGCGCAGATATCACGCGCCGCTTTTATTGCCTTTTCTGCCGCCTCACCGTACACAACGGGCAGACAGCACTTCGTAAGCGAATAGCCGTTGATCTCATCTGCCAAACGCGAAACAGCCTCCCAAGAGGGATTTACCGTTTCTCCTCCAAAAGGCTCAAAACCTGTAATCAATAGTTTTTTCATTGTTTTTCTATCATCCTATCGCGTTTATTTTAATACCGTCTTTATCGCGATCAGCTGTAATCTTTTCGGCAGAATATCAAGCAGTACGAGCAATGGATTTCTGTTAACGGAGTATGCAAAGCGCGGACTGCGCTTTGTTAGTATCCGTACACACTTTACGGCTATCTTTTCAGGGGAAACGCACCTTGCCTCAACGCGTGCCACTATCCTTTTGAATCTATCGGCATTGCATGAATACAGTCTTGTATTATTACAGAAACGGTCAAGCGCATCCGTTGAAACGCCGAGCATGCCCGTTTCCACCGCGCCCGCACGGAGTACGGACACCTTTATACCAAGCAGCTGAAGCTCCATTGCAAGCGAGTATGCATATTTATCGAGCGCGGCTTTGGTAACGGCATAAATTCCCGTAAAGGGCAATGGATCGAGGGATGCAAGCTCACTTGTGGTGATAAGTATTCTGCTGTTACTGCCAAGCAACGGCAAAAATACTTTATTTACCAAAAATGCGCCTTGTACGTTAACGTCAAAAATACGCCTGAACGCGCAAAGCTCCATTTCCGCAAGAGAATCAAGCATGTATATGCCGGCAAAATGCACGATGGCAAAAAGGCTGTCCGTATGCTTACGCACAGTGTTGAAGGCGGTTCTAACATCGTTTTCCGACATAATATCCGCCATTATCGGAATAACATTCTCTCCCGCATCTCCGACGTTCATATCAAGAGCAAATACTTTGTAGCCTTGTTTGGCAAGTAACTGTACGGCAGCTCTGCCCATTCCGCCGTATGCACCCGTTATCAGTACACTTTTCATAAGTTTTCTCCGCATCTAAGTATAAGACAAATATACCACATCCGCCGTTCAATATCAACCGATTCAGGAATAAAACGGACTTCTGCTCCGTAAAATATATCAAATATTCAAAAGGACGGAATGATATGAAACGCGACACGTCGCTTTGGCTGCTTGGCGGATTTGCATTCACTGCAATAGGCGGAACTTTACTGCACTATCTTTACGACCTGACGGGGCAGAGTGTGCTTGCGGCACCGTTTTCGGGAGTTAACGAGTCAACCTGGGAGCACATGAAGCTGCTGTACTACTCTCTTTTAATTTTCGCACTGATACAGTCGAGATTTTTTAAGGAGTATAAAGGCTTTTGGTGCACAAAGCTTATTAGCACCGTTGCGGGTCTGGCTCTTATACCCGCGCTGTTTTACACGTATAACGGCGCAATGGGCAAATCGCCCGATTGGATAAACATCGCGATCTTTTTCGTATCGGCGGCACTTGTGTTTTTGCTTGAGTCGCACCTTTTCAAATATGCTTTTTCCTGCAGATCTCCTCGTCTCGCTTTTGTGATCACATGTATTATCGGCATACTGTTTATCGTGTTTACGTTTAATGCTCCGCGAATACCCTTATTTAAGGATCCTCTGACTGGAAATTACGGTATATAAATGTTGACTCGCTGTTTTTTGCGTGATACAATGAAGCTGTAATCAAGCGATATTGTCGGAGGAAGGACTGTTGAAAACAAAAGTTTTTACTTTGCTTATAGCCTTGTTCGCACTTATTATTTGCTTTTCATCCTGTGAATCAACGCCGATACATACGCACACCGAGGTAATTGATAGCGCCGTTGCTCCTACGTGTACCGAAGCAGGCAAGACAGAGGGCAAGCACTGCGCCGAGTGCGGTACCGTTCTCATTGCACAGACGGAAGTACCTGCGCTCGGGCACACAGAAGTAACCGAACCCGCAATTGCTCCTACCTGCACCGAAGCAGGCAAGACAGAGGGTAAACATTGCTCCGTGTGTAACACCGTTCTCGTTGCTCAGACAGAAGTTCCTGCGCTCGGACATACCGAGGTAATTGATCCGGCTATCGCCCCAACCTGCACCGCAGTGGGCAAAACAGAGGGCAGATACTGCTCGGAATGCGGCGAAGAACTTGTTGCACGCCAAACCATAGATGCGCTTGGACATACCGAGGTGATCGATGCCGCCGTTTCCGCCACATGCTATGCCGCGGGAAAAACGGAGGGCAAGCACTGCTCCGTGTGTAACACCGTGATCGTTGCACAAACAACGGTAAAAGCTCTCGGCCATACAGAAGTTACCGATGCGGCAGTTCTCGCAACCGAATCAAGCACCGGACTTACCGAGGGCAAGCACTGTGCGGTGTGCGGAACGGTTATTATCCCTCAGCAGATAATAGACAAAAAAACACCCGCTACCGTTGATATCCCCTACGGCAAAGTCACCGTTGCCAATACGGTAATTGAAACAAAATATATGAAGCTCAACATACCGCAGAACGTCTACCTGCCCGAAAAACTTACGGAAAACATCGACCTTATAACCTCAATTATGGAGCAGGTTTCTGGAATGAGATTCGAGGGGATCGGAACAAGCGGCCTACAGAAGCTGAACGTGCAGGTAACCAAGCCGGAAAACGGAAGCGAGCTCGGAGCCGCTTACGCATACGCGGGCGGAATGGTAATATCCTCGGGCGATCTTGTAGATATGTTTGCACTCATTCACGAGTCGAGCCATGCACTTCACTTCAAACAGTCGCGATGGTACTACTGTACTTGGGCAATGGAGGGTATATCCACCTATACAACCTATAAAACGCAAAAATACATTACCGAACACCATCCTGAACTTGTTTCCGTCGTCGGCAACGTGAATCAAAGCTTCACAAACTATCTCATCGCAGATCACACCGCGCTCTACGAAAACGACCTTGAATACTGGATGGAAAATACCTTTACTCACTCCGGCAATCAAAACTATTCCATCGGTTTCCGTTTTATGCGATATCTTGACGAAGTATACGGAGATTATACCAAGTGGATATTCGCTTATGAAAACGCAAGACCCTACAGCAGCACAAACAAAACAACGGATCAACTGCCTGTCGATGAACAGATAAAGGCATTCAAGCTTGCATACGGCGAGGATGTATTTGACGGCTTTTATCCTTGGCTGAAAAGTAATGAGGCTCTGTTTGATGACAGTTATACCGTTGACTTGCGCGAAGCGGATAATTTCCGATTCTATCCCATGTGCGCTTACGGCGGGATCTACTATTCATTGCATGCCTTTGACGGCTCTCTCTTATACAAAGATCTGCATATTGACATTGATGCAGGCAGACATTATATCAGTGATTACAAGGGCTACGGCACAGAAGGTATGGTGCTGAGGCTTGACTCAGGTGTAAAGATCGAGCTTTATGACAGTAACGGTATGCTTGTACGCACCGAGACCTCTCAGGGCAGCAATATATCACTCAGCGGAATAAGCACTATCAAACTTGTGGGCGAGGGTTCACTGAAACGGATCGACATCACCGGCTATGACAGCTACACAAACTGAATAAAAAAGAGGCAGGAGCGCCGCTCCCGCCTCTTTTTTATTCTTTCCAAACAAAATTGTAGTTAATTGATTCTCCGCCGTCGACAAGTATGCTCTGCCCGGTACAGAAGGAATTGACAACAGTAAGAAAATATGCCCATTCGGCTATCTCCTCGGGCGTTGCCCAGCGCTTTAATGGAGTTTCGTCCATTATCTCCCTCCAAAGTTTGGCATCGTTTATCACGCACTCATTGAGGGGGGTAAGTACACCTCCGGGGTCAAGGCTGTTGCAGACGGCGCCGAAGCGCGCTATGCGCATTGCAACGTTTTTTGTATACGCGAGTATACCGCCCTTGCTTGCGCAGTATTCGGGAAATTCCGAGCCCGTATGCGCGCTTGCGGAGCCGATGTTGAGCACAGATCTTATGCCGTCACGCACACCGTATTTCTCAGTGACCTTGATAAGCGCTTTGAGGTTTATGTCTATATCATCCTCGTTTTGTGTGCCTGCATTGTTTATAAGTATCTCAACTTCGTCTATATCGGGAAGCTTTTCATAATCGCGGACGTCGCACACGTAATGCGTGTACAAAGCGTTTTCGATGCTTGCCGACTGTCTGTCTATTCCTATAACGGTATGTCCTTTATCAAGGAAAAGCTCGGCAATTGCCTTGCCTATTCCCTGCGAAGTGCCGGTGACAAGTACCTTCATTCGTCTCTTCCCCTTTCTATAAATTCAATGTACTCGCTGCCCACGTTATGTTCCTTCCATATACGGGTTATGCGATACCCTATGGGCGAGAACGCTATCTCCATGATCAGCTCCGCGACTGCTCCTGTCAGCGCGCACATAGCGCATTGAAGCACCGTCCAGCGAAAGCCGTCCCAAAATATCGGTGCAAAGAACGTAAACACGATTACGGAAAAAACAAAATTATCGAAAAACTGACCGACGAACGTAGAAAGATACGTACGTGCGGCATAAGCAAGCTTGCCGTCCGGTTTTTTTGAAAAGCTTTTTCCTATGATATGATTGAGCGTATTATTGAGCACCGCAGAAAGCAGGAAAGCAACCGTACTTCCCAGCAGAATGAACCAGGTGCCGCCAAATACACCGTCAAATGCGGAAAAATCTCCTGCGTTTGACGGTATAACGCTTGCCGTGAAGAATATAAAGCAGGTAAGCAGATTGATGCCTGCCGCAAGCACGCATATCCGGTTCGACGCTTTGGGACCGAAATGCTTGGTTATTACGTCCATACACATAAACGACAGCCACGAGATAAGTATACCGCCGTCAAGCGCTATCCAATCAAGCTGCAACAAAGTTTTGTTTGCAAGCAGATTCATACATATAACGCTTACAACAAACAGTGTTACGGCAGTTGCGGGAATCGAACGGAGCAGAAGCTTCATTTCATACCGCTCGCGCCCGATACGTTTTTTCAACTTCAAAAACACTTTAATTTCCCTTATCTGATAAAGTTAGTAGCAGTCTTTTGCTCTTTTTCGGGTAGTCCGTATGCCTCTTTTCCGAGGGCGATGCTCTTCATAAGGAAGGTCATATTGCGGGCAAGGGTTCGCATGGTCTGCAGACCCTCGAGGTCATTCTCGCTATCTCCGGGTTTTGCACCGTGAACGCTGTTCCAATACTGGCTGGAGGCTACGGGCATACCGCAAATGGTGAAATATTTGTTGAGCTGGTCAAAGGTAGCGGAGCAACCGCCGCGGCGCGCAACCGCAACGGAGGCGCCGACCTTCATCGTTTTATCAAAACGGCTGCTGTAGAAGAGCCTGTCGAGCATCGATACAAGCGTGCCGTTTGCAGCGGCATAGTAGACGGGGGAAGCGATAACAAGTCCGTCGCAATCTTTTAGTTTTTCAGCTGTTTCGTTTACTATATCGTCAAAAGCACATTTTGCGTGCTCGTAGCAATAGCAGCAAGCGGTACATCCCCTTATATCCTTACCGCCGACCTGAACGATCTCTGTCTCCACGCCGTTTTCGGCAAATATCTTCTCCATCTCTTTAAGCGCACGGGCGGTGTTTCCGTCCTTTTTGGGACTTCCGTTAAGCATCAGAACTTTCATATCTATACCTCACTAAATAAATTACATCAAAGGAGCAACGACCTTTAAAACAAACCCCAACAGCTTTACTGAGGCCTTTTCTTTTTTTACGGTCTCTTCGGTCACACGACGGCATTTTTCAAAGGTCTGCGAAAAATCGGTGCGTATTGCATCTATAGCGTTGCCGCCTCGCATATATGCGGCGCATTCAAAATGGTGGCAGAAGCTTCGGTAATCCAGATTAATGGTACCCACGGCTGCTTCGTGTCCGTCGGCGAGAACCACCTTTGAATGTACAAAACCCGGGGAATATTCGTATATCTTCACACCGGATGCAAGCAAGTTTTTATAATGCGTTTTTGCAAGTGCATAAGCGCTTTTCTTATCGGGGATACCGGGCAAAATAATGCGCACGTCAACACCGCGCTCAGCGGCAAAGCGCAATGCCGTTTCCATTGTGCTGTCAAGGATAAGGTAAGGCGTCATAATATAGACGTACTCCCGCGCCCGGTTCAAGATATCCATATAAACGCGTTCGCCCGTTTTGTTGGAGTCAAGCGGACTGTCTCCGTACGGAATAACGACGCCGCAGCCTTCATAGGATCCGTCCACCCTGCCAAGATATTTGCCGTAATCCGGCTTCATACTTGCCTCTAACTCCCACATCTGTAAAAACATAAGTGTAAAGCTGTTGACGGCATTGCCGCAAACACGTATTGCCGCATCCTTCCAATGCCCGAAGCGCGAGCCGATATTGATATACTCATCGGACAGATTGACCCCACCCGTAAAGGCAGTCTTTCCGTCTATAACTGCTATCTTGCGGTGATCGCGGTAATTGTAATATGTCGATACAAACGGCGTTAACGGAGAGAATGCCCTGCATTGTATGCCAAGCTTTTTCATTCGCGATGCATAATCGGCTGTAAGTGTGGTGAACTGACAGGTGCCGTCGTACATAACGCGCACCTCAACGCCCTCGCGCACCTTACGGGAAAGTATGTCGAGTATACTGCCCCACATATCCCCCTCACCTATAATGAAATACTCAAGGAATATAAAATGCTCGGCTCCCTCAAGCGCTTCGGTAAGCGCCTTATACTTCTCTTCTCCGCCGGAGTAATACGTTACCTCGGAATCATTGTACGAAATAAATCCGCAGGTGTTTTTCAGATAACCCGCAACGGGTGCGTTATATTCTATCGCCCTGCATTCGTCAGAGCCGAACGGCTCGAGTTGCTTTTCCGTTTCGCCGAACAGTTTTGCCGCACGCTTTCCGAGAGTTCGGTTGCCGAGCTCGCTCCTTGTATAAACAAAAAGCAGCGCATTCATCACCGGCATCAGCATTATCATAACAAGCCATGTGATCTTTGCGGACGGATCCATATTACTGTTAAGCAGATAAAGCACCACAACGGCTGTGATCACCGCCGTTGAACCGAGGTAAAAGTGCATATATTCCTCAAGGCGGACTGCCGTAAGTATCAAAACGGCGGCTTGTAAGAGAAACAGCAGGCTGATTATTCCGAGACGGCTGAATACCACCCTCGCAACACCGCGTCTGCTGTTCTTCAGCAAGCGCATTCCCGTGCCGGTATTTTCCTTCACTGCCACCGCTCCTTTCCTTTTGATGAGATATTCTTCCGTATTATATATTATATTATTCGGCTCACATTATGTCAATAAGCGTGCCGTACAAGTTTTGCCTAATTTTTTGCGAATTGCTATTGACAAACACCGCACGGACAACTATAATAATTTCATTATGCTAAAGTGCTAAAGTGAAATGCGGAGGAAATTATGGAAAAGCTGCATACGGAAGAGGTAGACCATCTGTTTGAGGCGATACTCTCTTTAAAAAATACCGACGAGTGTTACAAATTTTTCGAGGATATATGCACCGTTAAGGAAATACTTGATATCTCCCAAAGACTAAAAGCGGCAAAAATGCTGAAAAACGGCGCAAATTATTTGGATATCAGCAAGGCAACGGGAATGAGCACCGCAACCATCAGCCGGGTAAGCAAATGCCTTGAATACGGCGGCGGCGGTTATGCAATGATAATCGACCGGGTAAACGAAAACATAGAAAGCTGAATTATGAACAAAGATATATTAAAAAATGACGAAAAGGCGGTATACGCGCTTCGCTCGCTATTCCGCAAATACGGCTATCTGCCGTTTAAAATGAGCAAATTTGAAGAATACGACCTCTACGTGAAAAACAAGGATTTCCTTGTTAGCGACAAGGTAATAACCTTCAGCGATACGAACGGAAAGCTGATGGCTTTAAAGCCTGACGTTACCCTTTCCATAATCAAAAACGGCGAGGACGAGACCGGCTGTAAACAGAAGGTATATTATAACGAAAACGTCTACCGTGTTTCGGGAAGTACGCATCAGTTTTGCGAGCTTATGCAGGCAGGCGTGGAGTGCATCGGAGATATCGACAGCTATGACACCGTAGAGGTCATCTCGCTTGCAGCGAAGAGCCTTGAACTCATATCCCCCGATTATGTGCTGGAGATATGCCATCTCGGCATACTTGAAGCACTTCTTGATTCCTGCACGGACGATGGAAAGCTTAAAGCCGAAATGACCGCCTTTATTGCCGAAAAGAACGTACACGATCTGAAGCGGCTGTGCGCGGATAACTCCGTGGGGGCAAAAGAAGCGGAGGATCTTTGCACGCTCGCTGGGCTTTACGGCGATATGCGCTCGGTCATCGAGCGTCTGCGCCCGCTTTGCTCCGCAGATAAAGCAAAGACTGCGCTGAACGAGCTTGAAGAGTTGTGCGATCAGCTTGAAATTTCTGCGCTCGATAAAAAGATACGCTTTGATTTTTCCGTTGTTAACGATATGAACTACTATAACGGAATGGTATTCTGCGGATTTGTTTCGGGAATATGCGAAAGCGTGCTTGCGGGTGGAAGATACGACAGACTGCTTGCCCGTATGGGAAGAAGGTCTGGCGCCGTGGGTTTTGCGATCTACCTTGATCTGCTTGAAGAGCTTGACAGAAATAATGACCCCGTAGACGTTGACGTACTGGTGCTTTACGATGAAAAGAGCGCAAAAGAAGCACACGCCGCAGTAAATGAACTTATCGCCGGTGGAAAGAGCGTCAGCGCACAAAAAGCAATCCCCGCAAAGCTCCGCTTTGGCTGTATAACGGATCTGAGAAAGGGGGCGGAGTGATGCTTAATATTGCACTGCCCAAGGGCAGACTCGGAGAAAAGGTATACGCAATGTTTGCAAACGCAGGCTATGAATGTCCTGCGATTCTCGAAAACAGCCGTAAGCTGATTTTCGAAAATCCCGAAAAGCAGGTTCGTTACTTTTGGGTAAAACCCTCCGACGTTTCCATTTATGTGGAACGCGGTGCCGCAGATATCGGAGTTGCGGGCAAAGATATACTTTGTGAATACGCGCCGGAGATATACGAGCTGCTCGATCTTAATATCGGCAAATGCAGAATGGCTGTAGCCGCCAAAAAAGGCTTTTACGACGACGGACAGCGTACCCTGCGCGTTGCGACCAAATTCACAAACATAGCGGCAAAATATTACGCGCAGAAATGCCGCGATATAGATATTATAAAGCTTAACGGCTCTATAGAGATCGCTCCGATACTCGGACTTTCCGACGTTATCGTGGATATAGTGGAAACCGGAACCACTTTAAAGGAAAACGACCTTGAGGTAACGGAAACTATACTTCCGATAAGTGCCCGTCTTATCGCAAACCGCGCCTCGTTCAAATTCAAGACTGCTCAAATAGAAAACGTGGTAGAAAAACTGAAAGCACAGGTAAAATACGATGATTAAGATATACCGCTACGGAGAAGTAGCAAACAGCGAGATATTCGAACGTGACGATCTTTCCGCAAATGTGGAAAGTATCGTTGCCGATATAATCGCGAACGTAGTTAAAAACGGAGACAAGGCGCTTTACGAATACACAGAGCGCTTTGATAAGGCAAAGCTCTCCTCCCTTGAGGTAAGCGAAGCGGAAATAGAAGAGGCAGTAGCATCCGTGCCCGCGCAATTCCTTGATATACTGCGCGAGGCGGCTGAAAACATACGCACGTTCCACAAGCATCAGGTACGCAACAGCTTTATTATCAACGACGGAGGCGGAGTAATAACCGGACAAAAGATAACGCCGATAGATAAGGCGGGACTTTACGTACCCGGCGGTACCGCCGCTTACCCCTCCACCGTGCTGATGGACAGTATTCCCGCGCAAATAGCAGGCTGTGAGGAGATAGTTATGGTAACGCCTCCCTCTGCAGACGGAAAAGTTAATCCCGTTATCCTCGCGGCGGCGAAAATTGCAGGTGTAACACGCATATTCAAGGTAGGCGGTGCGCAGGCGATAGCCGCCCTTGCCTACGGCACCGAAAGCATACCCAAGGTCGATAAGATAGTCGGCCCCGGCAACGCATTTGTTGCGGAGGCAAAAAAACAGGTTTTCGGCAAAGTAAGCATCGATATGATAGCAGGACCGAGCGAGATACTTGTCGTTGCGGATTCAAAGAGCAACGCCAGGTACGTTGCAGCAGACCTGCTTTCCCAGGCAGAGCATGATAAGAACGCAAGTGCGGTGCTTGTAACGGACAGTATGGTGCTTGCAGAGGCCGTAAGTGCAGAACTCGAAAGACAGATACCGCTTCTCTCCCGTGCGGAGATCGCCCGTACATCAATTGACAAAAACGGCAAGATAATCGTTGCTTCCGATCTTTACGTTGCTATTGACATCGCAAATGAAATAGCGCCCGAGCACCTTGAGCTTTGTGTTGACTCGCCATTTGATTACCTTGACAAGGTAAAGCACGCGGGTTCAATATTTATGGGCAGATACTGCCCCGAAGCACTGGGAGACTACTTTGCAGGCCCCAACCACACTCTCCCCACAAGCGGCACCGCACGCTTCTCCTCCCCGCTTTCGGTTGACGATTTCGTTAAGAAATCTCAGTTCACCTACTACACTCGCGAGGCTCTCGAGAAGACCGCGGACAAGATAGCTTACTTTGCAAACAAGGAAGGACTTGACGCACACGCAAAGAGCGCTACCGTGCGTTTTGACAAAGAATGATATGAGCAGGTTTTTCAGCAAAAAGTTCGCTTCTCTCGTACCATACGCACCGGGAGAGCAGCCACGCGAAAGAAAATATATAAAGCTGAATACAAACGAATCCCCCTTTCCTCCCTCCCCGGGAGTCATCCGCGCAGTGATCGAAGAGGCAGGTATGCTTCAGCTTTATTCCGACCCCGAAGCAACATTGCTTACCCGTAAGCTTGCGGAAATATATGATACCGCGCCTGAAAGGATAATCGTTACCAACGGTTCGGACGAGGTGCTCGACTTTGCCTTTAACGCATTTTGCGACAGCGAGCATCCCATAGTATTCCCCGATATCACCTACGGTTTTTACAGCGTTTTTGCAAAAAAGCTGGGCATCCCCTATGAGGAGGTACCGCTCACAGAGGATTTTCGCGTAAATACTGACGATTATATCGGCATAAACAAAAATATCGTGATCGCAAACCCCAATGCCCCCACGGGTATAGCGCTCCCTCTCTCTGATATCGAAAGAATAGCGGCATCCAACCCTGATAACGTGGTAATTATCGACGAGGCATACGTAGACTTCGGCGCTGAGAGCGCTGTGAAGCTTACTCAAAAATATCCTAATCTTCTGGTTGTGCAGACCTTCTCCAAATCCCGTTCGCTTGCGGGCGCGCGTCTTGGATTTGCTATCGGAAGCAAAGAGCTGATAAACGATCTGCATACACTCCGTTACTCCTCAAATCCGTATAACGTAAACCGTATGACTTATGCTGCGGGTTACACCGCGCTCGCGGAAAACGGTTACTATATGCAAAATGTGCAAACGATCATCCGCACAAGAGGATACTGTAAAACAGAGCTTGAAAAGAGAGGCTTTGAGGTGCTTGATTCCAAGGCGAATTTTCTGTTTGCACGCCACACAGAGATAGGCGGCAAGGAGCTTTACCTAGCACTGAAAGAAAGAGGCATACTTGTGCGCCACTTTGACAAGGCGCGCATTAAGGACTTTTGCCGTATCACTGTCGGCACGGCAATGGAAATGAAGGCGCTTATCGACAGTATTGATGAAATTTTGGGAGAAAAGAAATGAGAAGGTCCGAGATAAAAAGAAAAACGGCGGAGACCGATATAGCACTTACACTCGCTCTTGACGGAAACGGTGCATCGCATATTGACAGCGGATGCGGCTTCCTTGACCATATGCTCACGCTTTTTACAAAGCACGGCGGCTTTGATCTGGATCTCACCTGCAAGGGCGACACATACGTTGATATG
>JAZQJQ010000073.1:0-3817 GCA_045541735.1 Eubacteriales bacterium | reverse complement strand
GGCTCACAGAACGACTTGGCTACGATCCGACTTTGTCATTGCCCGCTGCAGAGCCAAGGACAACGGTCTCGAGCTTGTCAATATTATCAGTACCGACAGAATAAACGTTAAGCTCCTTGTTTTGCGGCACAACAACACCGTAAACAACAGTGCCCGATGCGTTTGCATAAGGATTGGAATTGGACATTATAAGATCAGCAACAAGCTCGTCAAGCTCTGTAGCGGTCGATCCGAGTGCGTTTGCAGCGGCAGCAAAACCGAACTGCTGAACGAGCGTACCGATGCTCTCACCGTTGAACTTGTCTATCAAAATAGCGCCCATAGTAAGCGTATCAAAGTTGTATGCGGGAACAGTGATCGTGCCGTCAGCATTGAGAATCACATCATTCCTATCGGTGTCAACGACCAAAACGATATGCTCCAAGCCGTTGGTAATTAGATCAAAGGAAGGATCATCTCCATTTTCCCCATCATCCTCACCGTCTTGTTCAGCTCTCGCAATATATACTACTTTACCGTCTACGGTCATATAATCTACAATTTCGCCGAGGTTAGTGACAATACCTACAGTAGCATCATCCATATTGTAGTACCACCCGTTAGCCTTGGCACCCATACTCTTGAAGCCTACGGGAAGCGTGATACCTGAAAGAACAACCGCGGCATCGCCGGTTCCTTCAAGAACTGCTCTGCCCGAAGCTTGCTCAACAGCATTGCCCACGGTAACGAATACCGCATTGCCTATCACAGTGGTGTTGCCGATGTGCACCTGACCGGAAACAAAGTTACCGTTTACAGCAACGTAAATATCGCTCATCTGCGCGTGCGCAACATTGGCAAACGAGGCAAGCGGAACTCTGTTGGCAGCGGAAGCATTGGAAACACCGTTGGTAACGCCGTTACCGAGATAGATACCGCTAAGGTGCGGAGAGTAGTTACCAATGCTGATGAGACGTCCGGAATACGGAATATCTGCAGCAAGCGTAATATCAGCTTTGGGCACAAATGCTTCATAGTACCCGTCATAAGGAACGTAGAACATTTTAAGAACGTCGTTCTTATTTAGTCCCTTGAATGCGTTAGTAGCACCGGTATACTTCATATCGAAGCCGTAAACGGCGCTTACTCTGTTAAACGGAATAAAGCGGCAGATGTCGGCTTTTATGCCGTTTTCGGGATCATCTTGGTATCGCGTTTCGATTTCGGGGGTCTTTAGGCCGTCATTTCCAACGTCGCAGATAAGTATTCTGCCGTAGGTGCTGAGATCGCCCGAAACCGCCTCAACGAATACGTTAGTCTGATCGACACCGTACACGAGAGTATTATCGTAAATTGCCTTCTTGTACTTGATATCAATACCGCCCTGAATGGTAAATGTGCTTCCGCCGTAGTTATCTACGGTGTAGACATTATCCATAATTACGTAGCAAATACCATCTTTGAGAACCAATTTTCCGGTAAAACCGAGGTAATCGTTGATGTGAAGGTCCGCTTGCTTGGTTATATTGGCAGTCTTGACCGCGTAATAATCCAAACCATTTGCAAGCACGAACATAGCAGTTCTGCTATCTGCAGTCATTTCATTACCATTGATAGCAGCTGTCTGAGTAGCTACAAGAGTAGCCATACCCAGATCAACGGTTCTAACGCCGATATCGTAAGCGATTGCGGAATCGCCGTACTTCATCATTGCTCTTACAAGTTTGCCGAGGGCATCCTCGCCTTGCTTTTTGAATGCATAGCTTTCAACGCTGTAGGTAAGTTCCTTACTTACAGCAGTTCCGTTCGCATCGCGTACGGTCGCCTTGATAATTTCGGACATATGCATCGCTGAGAACTTGTCAAACTCTACTATGTGCCAACCGTACGTTTCGTCATAGCCGAATTTGTCTACTCTGTACTTACGTCCGTACATTTCAACTTCTACGTAAAGTCCCGTGATGTCCTCCGCCTGGAACTTCATCTCAACGGTGATATTTTCTCTCAGTTTAAGTGCCGCAGACTTCCAAGCCGCATTCTCGTTTTCCGGTGCATTATCCCTTGCGGTCACATCGGTAAACTCGCGGTCACCCTGCGTGCCCCAAGTCTTCTGCTCGTCGGTGAGATCTGCATTTGCAAGGGCGTCGGTATTATGTCCCGTATACTCCTGAGTTGCCGCACCGTAGTTAAGCAGATCTACGCACATCGTTCCGAGTTCTGTCTTGTATGCCAACTTTTTCAGCTGATTGTAGCAGTACTTTGCTACGCTGTAAGTTACGCTGCTGCTTGCAAGATCCTCACCTCCGAACGATGCGTGAAGAGTTGCGGTTATCGTATCGTTCATCCTATCCGGTGCAAGATGCTTGAATGCGAATACGTACACCTCGATCTCCTCGCCGCTCAGCATCATCGTTTCCACGGTATAGGCAGTTACGGTGTACGTTTTACCGCAGAACTCAAATACCGCGTAAGGCTTGGTAATTCCCGCCGCATCCATTGCGGTCTTGTTTGCTTTGAAGTTCACGGAAATATCGTTGTAAAGCGAAAGTGAAGCAGAAAGGAACTTTATTTCCACATCGGCAAACGCAACAAAATTATGACTGTTTGCCTTTGCATAAGTCTCGGCAGTGGAACCCGTATAGCCGTAAAGAGTGAAATCGGCAGAAGTGCCGTTAAATACGTTCGCACTAAACGTTGTGCTTTCGTTGTACACAACTGCTTTTACAAGAGCCGAACAATTCTGGAAAGAGTTAGCAAGTATCGAAGTTACGTTCTCAGGAAGGCTTATCTCCGCCAAGGACGAACAACCGTAGAATGCACGGGTGTTGATCGTGGTCAAAGTGCTCGGCAGACTTACGCTTGCAAGCGAGGTGCAATTATTAAATGCACTGCTTCCGATAGACGTTACGCCCTCGGGAATTACAATTCCAGCAAGTGCCCTGCATCCGGAGAACAGCGAACCGTTAATTGTCGTTAAGCCGGAAGGTATATTTATGCTTGTAAGAGCAGTGCAGTTCTGGAATGCTCCGTTTCCGATAGTCTCTAATTTATCGGGTAATACTACAGACGTCAGATTTGAGCTATAGTAGAATGCATAATTTGCAATTGCCGTAACCGTATCGGGAACGGTATATTGCGTAGCAGCCTTTGCGGCAGGATATGCAACGAGCGTAGTTTTGTTTGCATTATACAAAACGCCGTCAACGCTTACGTAATACGTATTTTCAGCATCCACTGTAAACGCGGTTATCGCCCGGCAGTTTTGGAAAGCAGCTACGCCTATTGTTTTTACGTTTTTTGGAATGACCATGTCGGTCAGTTTAGTGCAACCTGTAAACGCATAGCCGGCAATACTTGCCAAGCTGTCGGGAAGGTCAAACTGCGCGATCAAGCTGCAGTTCTGGAATGCGTAGCTGCCTATGCTTAAAACACCCTCGGGAATCGTTATCTCGATAAGTTTTTTTGCGTAAGCAAACGCATAGTTTTCAATTGACGTTACCGTTGAAGGAACGGTATAGCTCGTTCCCGTTTTTCCTGCAGGATAACGTACAAGCTTTGTCTTGTCTGTATTGAACAAAATTCCGTCAACCGCAGAAAAGGCAGTGCTTTCTGCAGCTACCTCTATAGAGGTTAAATTACTTGCTCCGTATATGAAGGTAGAAGCAATCGTCGTAACGCTCGCGGGAATACTGATGGTTTTTAAGTTGGTGTGTGCATTAAATGCATACCCACCAATGGACGCAACACCTTCTTCTATTACAACAGATTTGATGGAAGAACGCTTAGAGTACCAGGGTGCAGCGGTTGCTGTCGAAGGCGAAAAGGTCTTCATCTTGCC
>JAZQJQ010000072.1:0-3419 GCA_045541735.1 Eubacteriales bacterium | reverse complement strand
GAAGACAACACAATTATGTCCGTTAACTCCGGTTACGGCGGTAACGTTCTTCTTGGTAAGAAGTGCTTCGCCCTTCGTATTGCTTCCTACCTTGGTAAGCAGGACGAGTGGATGGCTGAGCACATGCTCATTCTCGGTATCGAAGATCCCGATGGCAACGTAACTTATGTTTCTGCAGCATTCCCCTCCGCTTGCGGTAAGACCAACCTGGCTATGCTCATTCCCCCCGAGCTTTACAAGAAGCAGGGCTACAAGGTATGGTGCGTAGGCGATGATATCGCTTGGCTCCGTGTAGGTAAGGACGGCAGACTCTGGGCAGTTAACCCCGAGAACGGCTTCTTCGGCGTTGCTCCCGGTACTAACGAGAACTCCAACCCCAACGCACTTCACACCTGCCTGCGCGACACTATCTTTACCAACGTTGTTCACAATCTTGACAACAACACCGTTTGGTGGGAAGGTCTTGACAAGAATCCTCCCGCAAACGCTATCGACTGGAAGGGCAACAAGTGGGATTACACCAAGTACAACAAGGCTGATAAGTCCACCTGCGGCGCACATCCCAACTCCAGATTTACCGCAAGTGCTGCTAACTGCCCCTGCATCTCTTCCGAGTTCAACTCCCTTGCAGGCGTTCCCGTCAGCGCTATCGTGTTCGGCGGCCGCCGTGCACGTACCGCTCCCCTTGTATATCAGTCTACCTCTTGGCAGAACGGTACCTTCGTTGGTTCCATCATGGCTTCCGAGACTACCGCAGCCGCTACCGGCGCTGTCGGCGTAGTTCGCCGCGACCCCATGGCAATGCGTCCCTTCGTTGGTTACAATATGGGCGATTACTTTGCACATTGGCTCAACATGGGCAAGCGCATCCCCAATCCTCCAAAGATCTTCAACGTAAACTGGTTCCGTACCGACAAGGACGGTAACTTCATCTGGCCCGGATTCGGCGACAATATGCGCGTCCTCCTCTGGATCCTTGCACGTTGCGAGGATAAGATCGACGCTGTTGAAACTCCTATCGGCTACGTTCCCAACCCAGAGGACATCGATATCGAGGGTCTCGATATTACCGTTGACACCGTTCGCGAGCTTCTCTCCGTTGATACCGAGGCTTGGCTTGAGGACGTTAAGGGCATCAAGGAATTCTACGACCTCGTCGGCGAAAGAGTTCCCGCAGAGCTCAAGGAAGAGCTTGCAGCTCTTGAGGCAAGACTTACCAAGTAAGTTAAAACACAATACACAAAAAGGGTTCGCATTTTTGCGAACCCTTTTTGTATTAATCGGGTATAAATCTATCTTCCTATCTTCACAGACCGAACTATCTCGTCAACCGTCTCCTTCGGAATATCCGCATCGCAGAGAAATGAGAACGTAATATACCAGCCGTTATCCTCAATTACGTAATCGTGAGTATCGTACGTTCCGTCGGGTGTGTATTTTGCACCGATAGACCTATAGATGTAGTATACAAATGGATCTTCCTCAGTGCCGTACTTTTCCTCAAACACCGTGTAATCGTACACAATGTCGTAATCAATCAGTTTTTTGAATCTATCGACCTCCAAACCGTCGGACACAGCTCTTAAACCGCTTATCTCCATAAATTTGGCGTCATTTCTATACACAGCGTTACCACCGTTGAAGCTCCAATCCGACGGTATAACGAACCCAATCCTTACAGTCTGCCCGGTATTACTATGCTTTAAATCGATAAATTGCTCTGCCATAGCAACCGTTCTGTCACCCTCCTCGTGGCTAACCACGCCGAGCGTTACGTTTTCCCTGTTAAATCCGCTTAGCGCGTTTCCGTCAAAAGTAACCGTAACAAGGTCACCCACTCTGATGTCCATATCGGCAGGCGCAGTAAAGGAATAATGCAGCACACTTATCTGCAGCAAGCACTTCCTGCCCATTCCGTCTGGGGTAAGCTCACCAACGTCACTGACAGTACCATGCAGCTTTGAGGTATCTTCTTCAACGATCACGTTCTCCGCGCCGTAAAGCTTGCCTGTTCTGGTGCCAAACGGAACGATCAGCTTAGTTAAACTACTGCCGTATAATGCGTTATCATCTATGTATTTTACACCGGAAGGTAAAGCATACTCACCCTTTACGGCAGGTGGGAACGCAACGAGAGTTGACATATCCTTAGTGTATATAGCACCGTCGGCTACAGTGTAGTTTACACAGGTGTTATACAGCACAAACTTCTCGATATTGCGAGAGATGACCGCGGGAGAATACTCAAAATTCACGTCCTTGTTCGGGAAGGTAATGACGTTCAGAGGAATATACGAATATTCTTGCAAGAACTTTTTCAGATAATTCATATCCTTTACAGAAAGGTCAACTACATTCACGAAAAGTTCTCCGCCGCTCAAACGAGCGTATATGATGTTGCCCTCAGGCGCAAAGCTTACCGATGCATCATCCCAAGGAGTACCGACCTTTATTGAGCGAAGCACCGCATCTACGGTTTGAGCGGGAATTTTCGCATCCCCGAAAAATCCTACGGTAACATAATAACCGTTGTTTTCAACTACGTATCGATGAATATCATCCGTACCGTCACAAGAAATTGCTGCGGGAACAGACAGGTAAACGTAATACGCGAACGGATCATCGTCTGTTCCGCGCTTTTCTTCAATTACGGCAACTTCACTCAAGCCTCCGCCGTACTTTTTAAGATCTTCTACGTCTATTCCGTTCTCTACGGGATAAATATAACCCTCCAACCTAAAGAAAGCTACGTTATTTCTGTTGAAAACCGTACCGACAGACGTATAGCTCTGCCAGTTTGAAGGAACCGAATAGTACACGGGCACCTTCGGATCATCGCTGTTATTGACCGCTATTTTTGTAGTGTACTCCTTCATAGTTACAGGCGCACTCTTATCTTCAAGACATTCTGCACCGAGAACTCTTACACCGAGTTGCGTTTTCAAAGCGGCAAATTTGAGATAGCTGACCCTCACCTTATCGCCTATTTCAACGTCAAGGCCTGAAGGAAGCATAAAGGATGTATAACTCTGACCGCCGTCAAACAGCTTATATTCACGTAACGCTCCGTCAGAATTCAGTGCGCCTATCATAGCAACGGCGCCTATCTCGGTAAGTTGTTCAACTCTTACCTCGCTGATACCGCGGAATATTCCGTCACTTTCCTTTACAATGACAACGAGTATGCTGTTATCTGATAGTCCTCCCCCCGAAAAACTTGCGTTCACCACTTGAACTTCGCAGTCACCCGTGATTCCGTGCTGCTTAGCAGCTTCGCCTTGCCTGAACATTGCTGCAATTTCGTTTGCATATTCGGAACCGTATTCTATAACAAGGTTGCTGTACTGATTTGCATTGCGCCCGCCCTTTGCAGGCGAAGCAACGAGACTGTCGGTTGCAAGCCAATGCTTGACTGCATC
>JAZQJQ010000071.1:0-12255 GCA_045541735.1 Eubacteriales bacterium | reverse complement strand
TTAACGGCACGCCCCTCGGCGCAAACACCTTCAGCACCTCCGCGACCGACGGAATGACGTTCACGGCAACAGCCGAGGACGGCGCGGTGGAGATAAGAGATTGAATGAAGAATGAAAATGAATAACTAAGGCAGAAAACCGCCGAAACGCAAGATCCTTCGCTTCGCTCAAGGATGACGTGCGTTTCGGCGGTTTTCTGTTTTGATCGGAGGTGAAGGTGCTCGGCTACAGTTATCAATACATCTTATTTTTGAGTCTCAGATTATCGGCGATGAGGGCGATAAATTCGCTGTTTGTCGGCTTGCCTCTGCCCGTTTGCACCGTATACCCGAAAAAAGAGTCGAGGGTGTCAACGTCGCCTCTGTCCCAGGCTACTTCAATCGCGTGGCGTATTGCGCGCTCCACGCGGCTTGTGGTGGTCTGGTATTTTTTTGCGACTTGAGGGTAGAGCACCTTTGTCACGCTGTCGATAATGGTGCTGTCCTGCACCGTCATAAGGATAGCCGTTCGCAGATATTGATACCCCTTTATATGCGCCGGGACACCGATGCGGTGTATTATTCGCGTTACCTGCGCTTCAAGATCGCTTTCCGAGGGCGGCGTTTGCTTTTCGGCACCGAGGAAGTGCGTGCGCCCCGCAACAACGGAAAGAATGTGGCTTGCAAGGCTCTCGGGTGAATAGGGTTTTGGCAGACACATATCCGCGCCCGCGCTTGCGGCTTCAAAAAGCACTCCGTTTCCCTTGGTGCCGGATGTAACTATGAGATACGTGTTTTTTGCGTGCACCTCGGGGGTGCGGAGCTTTCGGATTATTCCGATGCCGTCGATGCCCGAAAGCCACAGATCGATGACCGCTGCGGTGTAAGTCCCCGTCATAAGCCGGGTGAGAGCCTCCTCGCCGTTTGATACCTCGTCAACGGAAAAAATATTCGCGGCGGCAAGTGCGCCCCTTAATTTCTTTCTTTCCTCGGCATTTTCATCGGCAATAAGTACTTTAATGTTATATTCCATAGTTATTCTCCGTTTATCTTTTTGTTCGTTTACCATATTTTAACATAATTACCAAAAAATAGCAATAAGCGCGCGAAAACAATCTTGCACAAAGATAAATGTAAAAAATTGGTAATGATATATAATTTTAATAAAATGCGATTTTTTACCCTAAAAACTGCAAAAATGCGACAAATGCGGAAATAATAGCAGAAAAACAGAAAAAAAGACCCGCAAAACAAACCTTTCGGTGTGCTTCGCGGGTCGTTTAAATATTGTTTATCTTGCGGCGTACGCCTTTGCTGAATTACCGTATTTCATAAGCGCTTTAACCAGTGCGCCGATTCCGTCTTCGTCCTTCTTATTTGCCGCATAGGATTCAACGCTGTAGGTAACGGTCTTGCTTACGGGGGTGCTTCCCTCGTATATCGTAAATTCGATGCGGTCGGAAAACTGAACCGCGTTAAGGGCGGTAAAGTTTACAACGTACATTCCGTTTTCAACGATAAACGCATCGCTTGTTACGGTGTGTGTGGTATTACCGAGCTTTATTTTAGCCGAAAGGCCGTCTGTGCTGTCGGCTGTGAACTTAAACTGCACCTTTACGCTATCCTGCAGCAAAAGGCTTGCCGCTTTGGGAGTTGCCTTAACGGTAACAGGCTCGGATGAGAGCGAGGTGATGTTGTTGAGCTCTGGGTCGGTTTGCGTTGCCCAAGCCTTCTGCTCATCTGTCAGCGCATAGGTCGCAAGGTGTGTGACGTTACGGTTAGTGTATACCTGTGCTGCCGCACCGTAGTTTAACAGGTCGACCAGCAGAGCGCGGAAGACCGTATCGGCGTCCGTTGTCTTTGCCAGCTGATTGTAGCAATAGGTTGCAATTCCGTATTCTCTGCGGTCGAGCTCGTATTCCTCGCCGCCGTAGGTGGCGTAAAGCGTTGCGGTAATGGAATCTGCCATATAAGCCGGGGATACGTTTTTAAAGGGGAATAAAAGCAGATCTCCCTCTACAGTGCCCTCCGTAAGCTCTGTGGTATAGCCTGCCATCTCAAACACAACGCGCAGATCGGTATAAAGCTCGGAAAACGCGTTCCTTACCTTAAAGTTGACGGCAATGTTGTTTTCAAGCGTAAGCGAAGCGCTTCTGAAACGGGGAGCTTCGGTTACCTTTGCAAATCCGCTTGCGCGTTCTGCGATGGGAAGGGAGTTGAGCGGTTCGGTCTGTGTTGCGCCCTTATCGGGAGGATTTATTCCTGCACCGCCGATGGAAACGCCGCTGTTAGAAACGTAGATAGGCTCAAGGAACGCGAATCTGCCGCTTGCGGTGTTTGTACCGATATATCCGTGGTAGCATACCCACATCTTACCGTTTCCATCCGTGAAGTAAGAGCCGTGTCCGCATCCGTTTACGGTATTTGCGGTGAGTGTGGTCTTTCTCTGCAGAATGGGAGTGGGATTTTTTTGCCAGCTTGATGCTTTAAGGGGGTCGCTTCCCACAAATTTCATATATCCGAGAGCATACCAGGTGGTCCAGTATCCGCTTCCCGTATACATCAGATAAACGGAGCCGTCAGCGCCGTAAACGGGGGAGCAGCCTTCAACTACCTTGGGGCGGTATACACCGTCGCCGCCAAGGCCGCTTCCGTGTGCTTCCCAGCTGTAGGTGGATTGGCAGATCACGGAAACTTCATTTGATATCGTCCAAGGATTGTTGAATTCAACTATGCATATGGTCTGATAGAAATCAAGAGTATCTCTGCCTACCTCGCTGACAAACGTCATATATACCTTATCATTAAGGCGGAGTATGCTCATTCCCGCGCAGAAGGTAGAGTTATAATCGACAGTGCCCGTAAATGAGATACAGCGCGGCTGATTAACCTCACCGGTAACCGGGTCGCCCCATCTGCCGAGCAGATAGTCGCCGTCAAGGCACTTGAGTACGTATTCGCGCTGTCCGCTGTGGTTAGCGTCGTTGTCGTTGGCAAGTCCGAGGAACATATACCAGCCGCCGTTTCCAAAGCCAACCTCTTCGTCCGTAAAGTGATGTATCTCGGGGGACCAAGCGTTTTTATAACCGTCGGGCGCATGGAATATGGTGGTCTTGTGCGCGCTTCCGAGGTCGGAGAGGTTTGCCGCGCACGCAAGACCGATGGATTCCCCTCCCGTGCTGGTAAGATAGTACATTCCGTTGTGATAGAAAACGAAGGGGTCTGCGCCGTCGCGGAGGCAGAAATCAAAGGTCTCGCTTCCCTTAACGGTTGCGGAGGCGTTAACTCCGGGACCGAAGTTAAGCGTACCCAGCATATCTCCCCCAACGGCATCGGGGCCGCATATTTCGGTGATCCTGTTAAGCTCGCCTCCGTTAAGGTTCAGCGTGTAATTTCCGTGGAAGATGCCGAGCCTTCTGTAGGATACGGAAAGGGGGCCGTATACCTTACCGCCGTTTACCGTTATCTTAACGTCTCCCGTAAATTCGGGGGTAGTGCCGAAAACACCGTCCTTTTCAAAAGCTACAAGATAGACACCGCCCAAAAACTCGCCGCCGTCGATATTGGCGGTCACGTTAACGTATCTTCTTGATTTTTCGCCGGTAAGAATGAACTTTTCGTGGAAGGTACCGCCGCTGATATTGACTGTCGCGCTCACGGGGGCGCTTGATTTGCCCGTAGCATCGTTACCGCGTACTCTCTGCCAGTGTCCGCTCTCCACTGTCAGCTGCTGATTGCCGCTTCCGCTGACGATGGAAAGATACGTCTTGCAGTCACCGCCGAGAGTGCAGTTTACTTCCTTGCCGATGTGAAGCGCAAAACCCTTCATATGGATCGAATTGTAAGGATAAAGCTTTGTCGTGCTCGTTGTGCCGGAAATGATGTTCAGCTTTTCAAGTGTCAGGGCGCCTGCCATGGTGATGCCCTTGTAACAAGTAAGGCTTGCTCCGCTTTTGCGGTAATCAACACCGCCGTATACGGAGGTCACAGTTACAGCGCCCGTGCAGGTGGTAACGCTTGCCGTTATCTCAACGCTTCCGCAGATAACAACTGTACCTCCTGTAGAGCCGAGCTTGGTAAAAGCGGCACTGAGGCTAGCCAGTGCGCTGCTTGCGGAGCTGCCGGAGTTTAAGTCGCTGCCGCTGCCGCTTACGTAAGCGACTGCACCCGCCGCCTCGGCAACAGGCGCGGGAAAGAAGGGCAGGGCAAGCAATAAAGCAAGTATAAGTGCCGAAATTCGGTATTTTCTTTGCATCTTGAGCCTCCGAAAATAATTATTCATTATATTATATCATCATCTGCCGGAAAAATCAATATTTTTCATCGGCTTGGGCAGATATGCGCGGAGATTCGAAAAATACAACGAACAAAATTGAAATTTACCTTGCGTAAGCGCAGTTGCCGTTATAAAATGTAAACAGAAAGAGAACAACCGAAAAGGTGGATTTTTATGAAAAGAGCTGTTTGCTTATTGCTTTCTATGCTTATGCTTGCATCGTGCAGCGGCGGTCCCGGCGGCACGGTGACAGAGCCCCCGGCAACAGGACCCGTTTCAGATCCGATAACGGAGCCTTCCGCAACAGGACCCGTTTCAGACCCGATAACGGAGCCCCCGGCAACAGGACCCGTTACTGACGATCCGGACGTTACGGACGATCCGAATGATGCCGATTTTTACATTATTTCGGCAGAGGATTACCGCAACAAAACGACTGCAGGTTTTCTTTCTCATATGATAGGCTTCCTTTCAGACTACAAATACGTCTGGAACAGCGATATGACCCCTAAGATATGTATGCCCGATACGTGGTGGCGCGGTATCTGCACCGGTAACGATACGCCGGACAACCCCTATCACTCCAAGATAGTAAAGCTTTTCTATAATGAGGAAACAAAGCTTTGGGATAACTGGATAGCGGATGCATATAGCATCGACGTGCTCGGGCAATACATTTTGCGCGATATGTACGATGCCTACGGCACCACTGTCACAAAGGTAATAACCGAAGGCTGGGTCAAATATTCGCCCTGGGATATGGGCGGCGGCAACCGCACGGCGGGCGCTTATAACCTGGCGGTAAAGAAGGGTTATATCTCCCCCTACCTCGGAAACGCGGAATACGGCAACAGATACCCTTGGTGCCAGGAGCCTTGGATAGGTAACGACGGTATGGGAATGGCGGCGGCGGGAATGCCCAATCTTGCGCTTGACCTTACTTCTGCCTTCGGCAGAGTTACGGGTGATTCCGATAACGTAGAATGGCTCGATTTTGTTGTAGCTATGTCCTCTATGGCGTATTTTGAAGACGATATTCCCACGCTCATCAAGACAGCGGCATCCCTTTTTGCCGAGGATTCGTGGGAAAGATACGTCGTTCAGCACTGCTTTGATCTGTACGCAAAGTATCCTTCAAGCTGGCGCCAGGCTATGATCCATGCAGAAAAGGACTGCGCACGCCCATTCTACTATCTCAATAACGGCAGAAGCACCAACGAACAGGGAAGAGTTGAAGTAAATATGGCGTTTATGATACTCGCGCTCCTTTACGGGGAGGGTGATTATCTTGAAACGGCAAAGATGCTCTCGCTCTGCGGTTACGATACACGCGGCACTATCATGCTCCCGATACTGGCAATAATCGGCGGTATGGACGGAATGCCCAAGGAGGCGCTTGACCTTACCTGGCAGGACGGCAAGGGCGAGATAGTAAACAAGGCGATCCCCGACACCGTTACGGGTGTTTGGATGTTTGCGGAAAACCTGCCCGAAAGATATAAGATAAGCGACGTTATCGACCTTTATTGCGCAAATTACGAAAAGACCCTCTTGCTTAACGGCGGCAAGATAGAGGATGGCAAGTACTATATTCCCAAAACCGTGCTCAACACCTACGATTACGTAAGCATTCCCAACCGCGATCTTAACTCGCTTGAAGGCTTTGCGGTTGACGGCGGAGTAACTCTCACCGATAACGCATACCACGGAGAAAAGGCGGCAAGCATCACTAACGGAAGCATAAAAACGACCGTTACGGGGCTTGAGAAGGGCGCAAGATATATGTTAAGCGCCTATATCATTGCGGATAAGGGAACTGCGGAGCTGTTTGCCGGCGATGCCGCTGCAACCGTATATATGCAAAGCGAATACGTGCTCCGTAATCTTTACTTCACCGCAGAGGATACGTCTGCAGAGATAGGCGTACGCGGTACGGGCGGAACCGTGATTGCGGACGAGCTGGAGCTCATCCGCATCGACGAGAAGCCTGCCGAAGGTATCGGTGAAGCAAGTGTTACCGTAGTAGATAAGACTATGATAAAGGTAGCGGCCGAGGGTAAGAGCGGCGGCGAAGTACTGCTCAAGCTCAATTTTGCAAACACCTCCGGCGCTATACAGGATGCCAAGGTGTTCATAAACGGAGACAGCTTTGGTGTTGTCCCCTTCTATAAGACGGGCGCAAGGGATTCTGCCGACGGTGCGGATACCGTTTATGTCCCCGTAGTGCTTGAAAAGAACAAAAACAGCATCATTTTTGAAGTCAACTCAGATGAGCTGCGTATTCTCGGCGCGGAATTCGTTACCGTAAACAAGAGAACGGCCGAGGCAAGCCCCGTTGAGATAACTCCGTACGCGGCACCCGAAAAGCTGCCTCAGGGAACCGAGGTCATCTACGTTAAGGACGGCGCGAATGGCGACGGTAAGAGCGCGGATAATGCAGTTTCATCTCTTGCCGATGCATGCGCAAAGCTCCCCGCCGGCGGTACCGTGGTAATATGCGGTAAGCTTACCGTAAATACAGAGATCATCCCCGCATTTGATAACGTAATAACCTTCACAAGCGTGTACGGCGGAGTTGATTACCGCCAAAAGGGCGCAAAGCTCTCGTTTGTCGGCAGTGATGCGCTTGCCATCTCCCTTGGCGGTGACAGCATCTTCAAGGATATTGATTTTGAGATAGCGGCAAAGGGTGCGCGTACCGTAACCTGCAACGGTAATAAAGTAATTATGGATACGGGTATCAATAGCACGCGCACCGTTTCATCGTATCAGTGGCTCGGAATTACCGTAGGCTCATTTGATAATTCTCTCTGCCAGTGCGACGATACCCGCGCAGGCGAGCTTGTTATCAACAGCGGAAGCTGGCAGCTTATCCGCGGAGGCAACAGAGGCACCCGGGTTACCTCTGTCGGCGATATTAAGATCACCGTGAACGGCGGCGAGATATGCGGCGGCATCGTAGGTGCATCCGCAGGCTACGTGGACGGAAGCGTTTATCTTGAGATAAACGGCGGTATTATCGGCGTTACGTCATCGCGTACCACCGTTACCCCCGGCGCAAATTCTGAAAAGACCGAAATAAGCGATAACGTGTATCTTACGGTAACGGGCGGCAAGTTCGTAAATTGCGAAGTATCCGTATCCCGCGCACACGGGCTCGGCGGCGTAAGAGGCGAGGCGTTCGTAAAGATCACGGGCGGCGAGTTTACAAGCAACTCAAAGGTCATAAAGGGAAAGTTCACCGGCAAAGCTACCGCGGAAGTTTCCGACAGCCTTAAAAAATTCGTCAGCGGATTTTAACAAAATGAAAGGATGTAAGGATCTCTCCTTACATCCTTTTTGTATGTTAAATCATCTTAACAAATATGGTTTTGTTCAGCTTAGCTGCGGTGTCAATCATATTTTTCGTTCCCTTTGAGGTTCCGTTCCAAAAAGCAATAACAAAGTCTGCCTCTTTTGCCATCTGCATATTTCTCTTCGGTCCTGCAGCTTTACCGTATTTAATCCAATCGGCAGGGTAAACGGTAAGCGAAAATCCACGTTCCTTTGCATACTCTTCGGCTATTGTATCAACACCCGTGCAATGTCCCGAAAGTATATGTATCTCGCAATTTGCTATCTTCCCCTCAAGGCACTTATCTACAAATTCTGCAATAGTACTTTTGTCGCAAAAATTTCTGCATCCGCAAATTACAATTGATTTTTTCAATATCATCCCGCCTTTCGCATTAGAGTATAACACAAAGTTGCAACAATTGCAATGCGTTTGTAATGCATACACCGACAAACGTTTGTAATACAATGGCAATGCAAAGGGGTGATGTTATGAGAGATTTCAAAATACCGTCCGTTCCGCCTACAACAAATAAATGCATTCGTTTTCCAAACGATGTTATTGAGAGTGTCGAAAAAGCGATACAAGGAAAGAATTGTACCTTTTCCGCATTCGTAGTAGAAGCGGTCAGAGTTGCGCTTGACAGCTTGGAAGAACAGAAATAGATAGCAAATCGAAATGCGATATATGCTGATGCGTGCCGCGGGGTCATATTGTTGATATGAGGCAATTTCTGTGGGCTTGCAACGATAAACATAAAAAACAGAGGCTTCAAGCCTCTGTTTTTTATGTTTATTTATCGTTTCGGATCAATAGTTCTGGCTAAACATATTGCTTTCGCCGACCTTGAAGTCGCCGAAGTATTCCTTGGGGTCGATTCCGACGAACTTGGCAAAGTTGATCATCTCAACAACGGTGTTCTCGTTTACGGGCACGCCGTTCTGCTTTCTGTCCTCGGTAGCGAAGATCTCCTTCTCGCCGTGGGTGTAGATGCGGTCGTGGCCGTCTGCCTTGGGGCTTTCACGAAGCTCGCGGAGGTAAGTGGAGAGGTGCTCCTTGATCTCTGCGGGATCGCCGAAGATCTTGGGGTCGATAGCGGCAAAGAAGTGGCAGATTCCGCTTCTGCCCTTCATGCAGTAGTTAGAGGTTGTGCCAAGGCTGATGATGGAGGAGAATATCTCGCAGATCATACCGTTGCCGTAGCCCTTGTGGCTTCCAAGCATCTCCTCGGAGCCGCCGAGAGGCATAATGCCGCCGCCGTTCTTTGCAACGATGTTGGAGAGAACGTCTGCAGCATCGGAGGAGGGGTTACCGTCCTTATTAAGAGCCCATCCCTCGGGAAGAGGCTTTTCCATCTTGTTATACATCTCAAGCTTACCGCGGGTAACGACGGTGGTGGAAGCATCGAAGAAGAAGGGATAGGGATCAGCGGGCATAGAGATCGCGATGGGGTTAGAGCCTATCATTGCAAGGCGGCCGAAGGTAGGAACCATGATTGCCTCGCTGTTAGTACCGGAAAATCCGATAAGTCCGGCGTCGCAAGCCATCTTTGCATAGTAGCCTGCAATACCGTAGTGGTTGGAGTTACGTACGGAAACGATGCCTATACCGCTGGTCTTTGCCTTTTCGATAGCAAGCTCCATTGCCGCTCTGCCGACCACCTGACCCATAGAGTCATGTGCGTCGATAACAGCGGAAACGGGGGTGTCAACAACGGTCTCGGGCTTTGCGTCGACCTTGATTATGCCCTTCTCGATACCCTTGTGGTAACGTACAAGGCGCTGCATACCGTGGCTCTCGATGCCGTAAAGGTCGGCAAGAAGAAGCACGTCGGTAATGGTGCGGCAATCCTTTTCGGAAAATCCGATCTTGGAGAAAGCGGTCATACAGAAGCGGTCAAGCATCTCGACCGGGTACTTAACGTATCCCATTTGTTTGTCCTCACTTTATATGTAATTAATTTTTTGCAAAAGTTGTCCTTATACTCATCATAACACGAATTGCAAGGTTTTTCAATAGATAATTGAGTTTTTTATCGGGTTTTTGAGCGGCTTGGAGCGGTACCGAAGTATTTTTTGTATTGCTTGTAGAAGCCTGAGTAATCCCCGAATCCGCAAACGGAGGCGGCTTCGGTGGGGGAAGTGCCCTCGGCCATCAGCTGTTTTGCCCGTACAAGGCGCTTTTCAAGCACGTATCTGTGCAGGGGGATGTTCATATCCCGCTTGAAAACGTGCTCAAGGTGGGAAACGCTCACGCACAGCTCTGCCGCTATCCCGCTTGCCGAGAGGGCTGAGTAACGGTTTTTGGCTATCAGCTTCAGCACCTTTGTTGTAAGCGGTGTAAAGGCTGTATAGCTTGTTTCTTCTCCGTCAGTCAGCGATAGTGTTGTCAGCAGACGGGCAAACAGCGCTTTGATAAGGATATCGCGCTCGAGACGCGGCATATCCGCCTCCGCAAGCTCCCGCAGCTCCGAAAATTCGGCGGTTATCTTTCCGCTTTGTATAAGGCGCACTCTGCCGCATACCTTGTTTATTATTTCGTTGAGTCCGCTTACTTGGGTAAAATTATATACGCATCTGATATAATCGTATTCATTCCCCATTACCGTAAAGCAATGGAAGGTGTCCTTCGGAATTATCACGGCGGTATCGGGCGAAAGCGGTGTTTTTCCGTTTTCCGAGATAAAGACCGCATCTCCCCCCAAAAAGAAAAATATTTCGTGGTATTTATGTATCTCCTTTCCCACGATATCTCTCATACCCTTTGCGTATTTGAAACGAAGCTCGTCGGTTTTGATTATTTTTGCAAATTCGTTGTTCATACTGCGATGTTAGCACAAAAAAGCAGAAAAGTCAATATTATAGCAGATATAACAATTTACTTTGCTGTTTCTGTGTGATAGTATGAAACAAAGGGGGTGTAACGGCCATCAAAAATTTACTGATAGATATTGGAAGCACATTTGTAAAGTATAAGGTGTACGATACTTCCTGCGCTGCCTCCGCTTGCGAGGGCGCGGTGCCGTTTCCCGCTTCGGAGTGCCGCGGCGAGGAGGTCGTTTGCATTGTTAAGGATATTTTCGAACTTGCAAGCGGGTACTCTCCGCGCCGTATGTTCATAAGCGTGCAAATGCACGGATATATTACGGAAAAGGACGGAAGGCTGTCCGGTTACAATTCGTGGCGCGACGGAGGCGGAGACCCGTCCGTTCTTGGCGGCGCGGAGCTGGAAACGCTCGGAACCGCGCCAAAGGCAAATCTTCCGCTCATCAAGCTGTGGAACACTCAGCGCCTTGATGCATTTTACACGCTCGGCTCGTATATTTGTTACGCTCTTACCGGAGTAAACGCAACTCACGTTACGGATGCCTGCGCAAGCGGATATTATTACGCATCAAACGGTGCCGTAAACGGATATGCACCCGCATCGAATATGCCCCGCGCATATACGGAAGTCAGACCCGTGGGAAATTACGGCGGATGTACGGTATACACGCCCGTGGGCGACCATCAGGCAAGCTATCTGGGCAGCGGCGCGGAAGGTAGGTATTTGCTTAATATCGGCACTGCATCGCAGCTGTCCTGCACAGACGATGCGGGATGCGGCACGAACGGCATAGAGGCACGTCCGTTTTTTGAGGGCGGCAAAAGGCTTTATACCGCAAGCGGGCTTGTAGGCGGTGACAGACTTTTTAAGGGAGAGGGCGCCGATGAGCTGGAAAAACAGCTCGAAAGTGCGCTTGCCGCTCTTCCGCAAAGGGATTCCGTTTTGCTTGGCGGCGGAGGTGCCGCCGCAGTCTTTCCCTTGGTTGGCGGATTTTTTGAAAAAAGGGGTATTGCTTGCACGCTTGCCGAGAAAAAAATAGGACTTTTGGGTCTTGAGCGCCTCGCAGTGCAAAAGAGAATTAAAGCGGGAACTATGCTCTCGGAGATAGAATTTGCAAACTTTCCCATTATCGCAAAAAACGCGGGACTTGATCTAATAATAGCGGATAACGAGCACGGAGCGTTTGACTATTCATTCCTTTCCCGTTTAATTATGAATTCCCGCCTCTCGGGGCTGGACTGCATAGTAAGGATAGGCGACAGCAGCCGAGGAAACGTGACCAAGCTTGCGGATATGGGCGTAAAAGGCTTTCTTTTGCCGATGTGCAACACGGCAGATGACATCCGCAGGGTCGTAAAATATGCAAAATACACACCGATAGGGGAGCGCGGTATTTCAACGACCCGCGCACACACACTGTATTCTCCGCCTCCGCTTGCGGAGTATACGGTTCGGGCAAACGAAGAGATGAAGATATACGCACAGATAGAAACGGTAAAAGGCGTGGAAAACTGTGCGGCAATACTCGCCGTTAACGGTGTGGAGGGTGTTTTTATAGGGCCGAACGACCTTTCCGCAGACCCGCGGTGCGCATTTTCGCGCGAAAAGCTTAAGGAAATGATACGCACCGTGGCAAACACCGCAAGCCGAATGAAAAAGCCGTGGGGCATCATAACCGCAGACGAGGAGCTGACGGAGCTTGCAACAGACCTCGGCGCGGCAGTGATAAGCCGCGGAAGCGAGCTTAATATGCTGATAAACGGCTGTAAAAAGATAAAGGAGAGACTGTGATGGTAAAGAATATCAGAATAGAACAGATAACCTCCCGTGCGCTCAGCTGT
>JAZQJQ010000070.1:0-18562 GCA_045541735.1 Eubacteriales bacterium | reverse complement strand
CGCCTGGGTGAGATTGCCGCCGCCATCATTGAGGTGAAGGACGGCATGAGTTTGACGGAATCCGAAATCGAGGAATTCTGCCTGGGTATGCCCCGTTATAAGCGTCCCCGCAAGATCATTTTTGCGGACGTTCCCCGCAACCCCACCGGTAAGATAGAAAAACCCAAGCTCCGCGAGATCTACTGCGGCGGAAGATTGGTTGAAAAACAGATAAAGGGATAATTGTTAACAAAAAGAAAGGATACTGTTATGACTTGGATTATACTCAGCGCAGTTACGGTTTTGGTTCTGTTTCTTGTTCTCGGATTCAAGGGGAAGGTGTGGCAGAAAAACAAAAAACAGTGGTTTGCACTTTTCGGTATTGCTTGGCTTGCTGCAGGCTGTATTGCTACCGTACCCACCGGACATACGGGTATCCTTGTTACTTTCGGTGCGGTCGAGGACGCTACCTATGAGGCGGGAGTTCATTTTAAACTCCCTATTCAGAAGGTCGTTGTTATGGATAACCGTACTCAGAAGGCGCTTTTGCAGCTCAAGTGCTTCTCAAGCGACATTCAGGAGGTCAGCGTCAATTATTCCATAAACTATCAGATAGAAAAAGAAAACGCGCAGAAGATCTATAAGACCATCGGCGAAAAGTATTATGAGGTAGTTATGGAGCCCCGTATCCACGAGGCTGTAAGAAGCGTTATCTCCAAATACAGCGCTGAGAACCTTATCGAAAGCCGCGACCAGCTCTCTGTACGTATCACCGAGATACTTGAAAAGGAGCTTGGTGCTTACAACATCGTTGTAGTTAACACTGCAATAGAGGATCTTGATTTCTCCGATGCATTTACAAACGCTGTCGAGGAAAAGCAGGTCGCACAGCAGAATTATCTGAAGGCGCAGACCGAGCAGGAACAGAAGATAATGGAGCAGGAAGCTACAGCAGAGCGCGATGAGATAGCGGCAAAGGCGGCGGCTGAGGTTGCACGTATCCAGGCAGAGGCTGATGCTGAGGTCATGAAGATACAGGCGGATGCGGCTGAGTACGCAGGTCAGCGCGATGCGGCTATTAATAAGGCGATTGCCGATACACTTACCGAAGTGCTTATCAAGTACTACGAGATCCAGCGCTGGGACGGTAAGCTGCCCGAGTACTTTGTTTCGGGCACCGACGGCGTGCTTCCCATTCTCGGAGATCTTCCCACCGACGGGGCAACAGAATAACAAAAAACGGCTTGAAAATGCACTTGCAACCGTAAGTTGCGCATTTTCAAGCCGTTGTTGGTAGTGTTTTAGTGCCTTTCGTTGTATTATGAAAGTACAAAGCATCACGGAGGTAACGATGAAATTACACGAAAAGATATACTATTGCCGCAAAAAGGCTGGCTATTCACAAGAAGAGATGGCAGAGAAGCTCGGTGTTTCGCGCCAAGCGGTAAGCAAATGGGAAACCGGCGAGGCAGTACCGGAGCTTGCCAAGTTCAGCGCCGTTGCCAAGCTTTTTAACGTTACGACAGATTGGCTTTTATGCGATGATGAAAGCGAACCCGAAGTACCCGAAACGGAGAAAAGAGAAAACGCGCCGCGTGTTGCCGATGAGATATCCGACGGAGTTATGAGCATTATTTCAAAAATGTGGCGCGCATACGGTTGGCTCATTGGAATAATCATGATGATAGGCGGCGCGGGAATATTCCTTGTTGCGGCTGTCGGTACGGTTGCGTTTGTGAATATGGGGAAGACGGCAGGGAATATGTTCGGGATATTCGACGGCGGTTTTGGCTATGGCGGATACTCCGACGTTATCGGCAGCATGACAAGTACTGTTTCGGGTATACCTGCAGTCGGTATGATCATCGGCGCGTTGATATTTGCTGCGGGAATTGTCTTTTTTGCAGTTCACAGAAAAAAGTACGGTAAAAAATGATCTGATCTATTAGGCGGGGGCAGTTTTCGCCCTGCCGATAAGGTGGCAGGTGTGGCTCTTTCCCGCTGTTTTCTTGCATTTTAAACCGAATTTTTACGAGATTTTTTAAACCCGAATTATGTGAAAATCCATAGACTTTTACGGACAAATACTGTATACTGTATCTGTAACCAAGCGCTTAACCAATCTTATATCAACAAAGGAAAGGGAAGAACTATGGAAAAATGGTCAAAAGAAAAAGCCTGGGAATGGTATAACTCCCGTCCCTGGATACGCGGGTTTAACTTTGTGCCCTCCGATTGCTCGGGTTGGGTTGAGATGTGGCAGGAATATAATCACGCCGAGAAGGTTGAAACCATACGCCGCGAGCTTGCTCTTGCAAAGCAGATAGGATTTAACGCTGTAAGACAGTTCCTTGCATTTGACGTTTGGATGTATCAGCGTGAGAGCTTCCTTAAAAACGTGGAGGAATTTCTTACTATTGCCGCAGAAAATGACATCGGCGTTTTGTTCGTGCTTATCTCCGATGGCGGCAGACCTAAGAAAAAACCCGAATTCGGTGAAATAAACAACGGACTTTTCCACGGCTCATTCACTAATGATTATAAAATGATTCCGGGCATATTCCCCTCCGCAGAGCCTCCTGCACCGCCTGCACCCGCAGTTAAGCATGAGCCTCTTTACAGTCCGGTAGACGAGCCCGAACTTGCGGAAAAATTCTATCAGTACGTAGACGATCTTGCAAGCCGCTACGCAAAGGATGAGAGAGTTATCGTTTGGAATATATGGAACGAGCCCGGCAACAGCTCCAGAGGAACTCTCAGTGTTCCCCATATGAAGCGCGCATTTGAGATATTCCGTTCCTATGATCCTATTCAGCCTCTCTGCGCCGACGTTTGGAGAATGCCCAAGTCCAACATCCTTACAGAGGAAGAGACCGTTGCTATCGAGCTTTCCGATATCATAAGCTATCACGATTACGGCTCCCTCGATCACTCCGTAAGAGTTATAGACTTCCTCCGTCAGTATGACAGACCTATGCTTAATACCGAGTGGCTGCACAGAGTTCAGCACAACAACGTGGCAACTCACCTGCCCCTTTATTACAACAATAATATAGGTGTATTCAACTGGGGCTTTGTAAACGGCAAATTCAGAGGGCACGAACCGTGGGAGGCTTGCTGGATTCGTTATACGAGAGGCGAAAAGCTTGATATTTACAAATGGCAGCACGATCTGCTCCGCCAGAATTACCGCCCGTATGACCCGGAGGAGATTAAAAAGTTCTCTATGTATGCATCCATGGCGGATAAGAAATTTGAAGAAAAGAATAAATAACAGATATCGGCGGGAGCAATGCTCCCGCCGATCTTTTATACGTTCTCCGCTTCGCCGAAATCAAAGAACTCGCCGTTTTGGGTAACAAGATAGCCTGTCGTTCCTTCGGAAAGTTTGTCGTAAAGCTCTTTTGTAACAACGCAGGCGGAGGTGCTGCCGTCCTCTTTAAGAAAGGTTATCTCATACACCGTGGTGTACGCGGGTGCTTTACTGCTTCCTGCGTATTCTCCGTATGTGCGCTTTGCATATACGGTTGCGCCGGCTTCGGTAAGCTCATACGGTTCGACGTTCGCGCGGTTTTTATCATAATCCCTTATTTCACGCCTTGTTTGTATCATAGTACGTATTGGTATTGCAAAAATGGCAATAGCAACGGCGGAGAGCAGTACAATAAAAAACACAGAAACCATATCAGTCTTCCGCCTTGGGAACAAACGGATTCGGTGTACGGAAGGGTGTTGCGCGGAATTCCTTCACAACCTTTGCGTAATCCTGCCAGCAGGTAATTTTATCCTCTGTATATACACCGCCCATCCACGGCTCGGCATCGTAATGGCAGTCGGATGCGCCGGTAACGGGGAAGTTAAATGAGCGCGCATAGGCAAGTGCCCGGTCATCAAATATCCAGCCTTCCTCGGCAGATCCGGGGTGCGCGGAGTTTATAACCTCCACGGCATCGGTCACCTCAGGGTAAAGGCGCAGGCACTTTATGTATCTGCGCTGGCGGAAGGGGTGTGCGTGTACGCAGAAAAAGCCGTTCTCATGGCAAAGCTCGATAAATTCGCGCATCTCCATTTTGTCGCAATCAGGATTTGAAAGCAGAAATTCCCTGTCAATGCCGTAGATAAGAAACTCTGTCTGACCGTAGTTGAATTCAACTCCGAAAAAAACGTCAACGCCTATCTCGTCACCAACACGCTTGGCGTGCTCGTATCCGGAGACGTACTGTGCCACCTTATCCTCCCAAGGAACGTCCTTGGGTACACAGCTGCTTCCGTTGAAAAAATGGTCAGTTATAAAAATACCGTCATAGCCGAGCTTCTTGTAGTGTCTTACGCACTCCTCACCCGACCATCGCGCGCATTTGCTTGCCTCGTTTGTGTGGCAGTGCGTTTCGTATTTATACATACTATATTTCCTCTGTTAATATCTCTGCTTCAACGTTTGTTCTGCCGTCCGCGCGTACGGTACGCATACAGAAAACTCCGTCGTCTGTCTCTGAGCGGTATATCTTCAGCTCCTCGCCCGTTTTTGCCTCGGCGAGAAAGGAGATAGAGAAGGTAAGGATGCGGCGCAAATTCATATCGGGGATGAAATCGCATAACATATCCGCATAGCGGGTGTTGTTCATATGGCCGTTTTCGTCGCATTCGGACAGAGTAACGGTGTGCTCTCCTACGATCGCAAAAGCATCGGCATCGGGCATATGCAGCCGGGTCGGCACATCGAGCATAATGGGCTCGTCCGAGCAGTAGTAAAGCGGTATTGCTCCTTTTTTTACGGGGCGTCCGCGCTCGATATCAAGCATCGCAAAAGTAGCAATGCCCTCTGCAAGCAGGATTCCGTCCTTGCGTATGTCAAAGCAGCGCGCAAAGCTGAAAAGGCCGCCGGCATCGGTCGCCCAGGTGCTTGCGGTGAGATCCTCGTACTTTCGCATATCGCCGTATATGCTGACAGTCATTCTGCTGACAACAAAGGCATATCCCATTTTTCTCAGCTCGCCACCCGACGGACCGTGCTCTTCGGAGCAGAGGTTTACCGCCTCCTGCATCTCCTTGATAACGGCAGAGGGACGAAGAAGTCCGTTAGGATATGTATCGTGAAAATTTACTTTAAAATCTCTTGTGTGTTTCATAACTAAAAAATATCGGGCAGCACGAAGGCTGCCCGAAAAAATATCTATTAAGCCTTACCGGAAGATCCAAGCACATTGCAGATCTTGTGCTTGACCATATTCTTTACCTCGGTGCGTGCAACTGCCAGATATCCTCTGGGGTCGAACACGTCGGGCGTTTCGGTGAATACGCGGCGTATGCCTGCGGTCATTGCAAGACGGATATCAGAGTCGATGTTGATCTTACAAACGGCCATGGAAGCTGCCTTGCGGAGCTGTTCCTCCGGAATACCTACTGCATCCGGAAGCTTGCCGCCGAGGGCGTTGATCTCCTGTACGAATTCCTGAGGAACGGAGGAAGCGCCGTGAAGTACGATCGGGAATCCGGGAAGACGCTTTTCGATCTCCTCGAGTATGTCAAAGCGGAGCGGAGGGGGAATAAGAATGCCCTTCTCGTTTCTGGTGCACTGTTTAGCTGTAAACTTGTATGCACCGTGTGAGGTACCTATGGAGATAGCGAGGGAGTCAACACCGGTTCTGGTAACAAAATCCTCGACCTCCTCGGGACGGGTATAGGAAGACTGCTCAGCAACAACGTCGTCCTCAACACCGGCAAGAACGCCGAGCTCGCCCTCAACAACAACGCCGTGTGCGTGAGCGTACTCAACTACCTTCTTGGTGAGGGCAATATTGTCTTCATATGCGTGGTGGGAGCCGTCGATCATAACGGAGGTAAAGCCGCCGTCAATGCAAGCCTTGCAGATATCAAAATCAGCACCGTGGTCGAGATGGAGAGCGAGGTCAACTCCGCTGTCCTCAACTGCAGCCTTTGCAAGTGCAAGTAGGTATGCGTGCTTAGCGTACTTGCGTGCGCCTGCGCTTACCTGAAGGATAACGGGGGATTTTTCCTCAGCCGCAGCTTCGGTGATAGCCTGGATGATCTCCATATTGTTTATGTTGAAAGCGCCGACAGCGTAGCCGCCTTTGTACGCCTTCTCAAACATTTCTTTTGTTGAAACAAGTGCCATGTTGTTCTCCTTAACATTAAAATAGTTCAATGAACATATTTTATCACCGCTTTGTCAATAAATCAATAGAATTGGCGAAAAAACAGTTAAATGTTAAATTTTAAACAAATTAAAAACTTAGGTGTACGTTATCCTTTCGCTTTGCTCTGCCGATATGCTCCTGCCGTCCGCGGATGCGACGGCGGCACCGTTTTTTATTGTCCTCACAGGTACGCTTACGGTGCTTTGCGCACTAAGACCGAAGCTCACGGAAAGCGCTTCATCGACCTCTGCCATCATTCTTTCCGGCAGATGTCCCATTTTTTCCTTGAGGCGCGGCTTGTCGATAGTACGTATCTGCTCCAAAAGCACGACGGAGTCCTTTGAAAGCCCCGCATCGCTTGCGTAGATGTCTATATGGGTGGGAAGGCGTGTTTTTGTCATTCGGCTGGTTATCGCCGCTGCTATAACAGTGGGACTGTATCTGTTGCCAACGTCGTTCTGTACTATAAGCACAGGTCTCAGACCACCCTGCTCGCTTCCGACAACGGGACTGAGGTCGGCGTAAAATATATCTCCTCGTTTTATGGTGTTCATTGCATCATCCTTTCATGGCGGTACTATATTTTTCCCGCCATGGGTGACTTTTTAACCGCAATATCATAATTTTGCGCGAAATATCGAATTGCATAATTCGACATTCCATAATTATTATATGTAGAAGGAAAAGAGATTGACAAAAGGCGTATGCTTTGTTATAATCCAATCGTAAATATATTGCAGAGGATGTTGATAATGAAGATACTGTTTGTGGGCAACAGCTATACGTACTTTAACGATATGCCGGCAAAGTTCCTTGAGCTTTGTAATGAAAACGGTATTGGTGCAAAAGTGTGGTCCGTAACCCGCGGCGGTTATTCTTTTGCACACTATCTTTCCGAAGAAAATGAAAAGGGAATTGAATTCCGTGCCCGCCTCTCCGAGCGTGCTTACGATTACGTAGTATTGCAGGATCAAAGCGTAAGACCTGCAGAGCATACCGAGTCATTCCTTGAAAGCTCGCGCAGACTTTGCAGGATGGTAAAAGAAAACGGAGCCATCCCCGTCTTTTATCAGACTTGGGGCAGGAGAGAGGGAAGCGAGGTGCTTGAAAAGCACGGCTGGACCCATGCAGAGATGCATGCATTATTAAAGGATGCATATACCCGTGCTGCAGAAGAGAACGGAGCACGTATCGTTTATGCGGGAGATGCGTTCCGCGCTGCGTACGCGGACGGAGTTGAGGTATATCACCCGGACGGAAGCCATCCTTCGGACGAGGGAAGCAAGGTCATTGCAAAGGCATTCTTTGATGTGCTGTGCGCAGCGGATCAATAAATTTGAAAAAATAAAAAAATTTAAAAAAAACGGAACCCAAACGGAACTGCCTTCGTCTATAGGGTCGTTGCTTTTGAAAATCAATCACAAAAATCAAAAATCAGGAGAAATGAAAATGAAGAAGATCCTTGCACTTACTCTTACCCTTGTAATGATGCTCGCCCTCGCTTCCTGCGGCGGCGATAACGGTAACGATACCACCCCCGCTGTTACCACCGATCCCGTAACCGATGCACCCGCAACCGATGCCCCCGTTGTCCAGGCTGTTGATCCCCTTGATGCTTTCACTAAGATCTGGGCTGCTATGCCTGAGGACTTCAAGTTCGCTGCAGGCGGCGGAGATTACGAGAATATGGTTATGGACGGCCCCGGAGCTTTCGGTCTTACCTCTGCTGAGGCAGGCGAAAACATCAATGCTATGCTCGGCTTCCCCGCAGATCTCGTTTCCAAGATCGACAGCGCAGCTTCCCTTATGCATATGATGAATGCTAACACCTTCACTGCAGGCGCATATCACTTCGTTGATGCTGCTGATAAGGATGCTTCCGTTGAGTCCATCAAGTCCAACATCCTTGCAAGACAGTGGATGTGCGGTTTCCCCGAGACCCTTATCATCGTTGACCTCGGCGGCAACACTCTTATTTCCGCTTTCGGTAACGGTCAGGTAGTTGAGGCATTCAAGACCACTACTCTTAACACTATCGAGGGCGCTAAGGTAGTTGTAGAGAGCCCCATCGGTTAATAATAAATACTACATCCATCTATATCGGCCGATTATCTCGGCCGATATATTTGTAAATAAGTCTTTTTGAACGGAGAAAAGCCGTGCTGTTTTCAAGTATAACCTTTCTTTACGTGTTTTTGGCTGCAACGCTCATTCTTTATGCGATCGCGCCGAAGATATATATAAAAAATATAGTTCTGCTTGCGTTCAGCCTTGTGTTTTATTCATGGGGCGAGCCTAAGCTCGTTGTGCTGATGGTGGTGTCTGTTGCCTGCGGATACGTATTCGGCCTTCTTATGGAAAGATTCAGGGAGAATATCAAACTGCGCCGTTTGTTTATGATAATTTCCGTTATCATAAGCGCATCATTCCTTATTTATTACAAGTATACAAACTTCTTTATTGAAAATATAAACCTTATCCCCGGTGTTGAGATCCCCTTCAAGGAGATAGCCCTCCCCGTAGGTATAAGCTTCTATACGTTCCAGATAATCAGCTACACCGTGGATGTTTACCGCGGCACTCCCGCACAGCGTAATCCGCTTGATCTTGCGTGCTATATTGCAATGTTCCCTCAGCTTATTGCGGGCCCCATTGTAAGATACGTGGATGTTGCGGCTCAGCTGAAGGAAAGAAAGCATACCTTTGAGAAGACCGCATACGGCATACGCAGATTTGCCGTCGGCTTTGCAAAAAAGGTGCTGATCGCCGATTCGTTCGGCGAGCTCGTTTCGATTTTCCGCGCATCGGGCGATAAATCCGTGCTTTTTGTGTGGATGTACGCAATTGCGTTTATGCTTCAGCTGTATTTCGATTTCTCCGGATACAGTGATATGGCGATAGGTCTCGGTAAGATATTTGCCTTTGACTTTATCGAAAACTTTAATTACCCCTACATCAGCCGCAGTGTTACCGAGTTCTGGAGGCGTTGGCATATGTCCCTCGGTACCTGGTTCCGCGATTACGTATATATTCCCCTCGGCGGCAACCGCGTAAGCGCTGGCCGCCACATCTTCAACATTCTTGTTGTATGGATGTTTACGGGATTCTGGCACGGAGCTGCCTGGAACTTCATCATCTGGGGTCTTTACTTCGCGGTAATGCTTACGGTGGAAAAGTTTTTCCTCAGCAAAAGGCTTAAAAAGAGCAAGGTGCTCAGTCACGTTTACACTCTGTTTTTTGTTCTCATAAGCTTTGTTATATTCAATGCTGCTGATATGAAGACTGCATTTTCGGATATCGGCAGTCTGTTCGGAGCCGGCGGACTTCCGCTCGTTTCCAAGGAAGCTGTATACTATCTGCGTAATTACGCAGTGCTCTTTATTTGCGGTATCATCGGAGCTACTCCTATTGTGGCGAACACTGCAAGAAAGCTTTTTGCGACAGACGGTGATAACGCCATTGGCAAGAGCAATGTGCAGATAGCTGTTTCGGCAGTGCTTGAAACACTTTTTGTTGTTGCTATGCTTTTACTCGTAACCGCTTGGCTTGTGGACGGCTCGTTCAGCTCGTTCCTGTATTTCAGATTCTAAGGAGGTAAAAAATGTCTGTTAAAATAAAAAACCGTATAATAGTCATCACCTCCGGTGTGCTTGCATTTGCGCTTTCTTTGCTTTTTGTGGTTTTGCCCAAGAGCGGATATTCCGACAGCGAGCGCAGACCCCTTGAAAAATTCCCTGAGATAACCTTCGAGTCGATAGTAAGCGGTAAGTTTATGGGCAAGTTCGATACCTATACCGTTGAAAATTTTCCATTCCGCGACGGATTCCGCGGCATAAAGGCACTTGCTTCCAAGTATCTCTTTATGCAGCTTGAAAACAACGATCTTTACGTTGATAAGGACGGTTACGTCGTAAAGATCCAGTTCCCGAACGAAGGAAGCGTTGAAAATGCCGTAGATAAGCTGAATGCGGTGTATAACAAATATCTTAAAGATTCAAACAGCAAGATATATCTCTCTGTGGTCCCGGATAAGAACTATTTTGCAGACGATTTCCGTCTCAAGCCCGATTACGAGGCAATGGTGAATACCGTAACGGACGGAATGAGCTACGCGGAGTATATAGATCTCTTTTCCGTGCTTGCGATAGACGATTACTATAAGACAGACACGCACTGGAGGCAGGAGGCGCTTATTCCTGCAGCAGAAAAACTGGCTGGGGCTATGGGCGTACAGCTTTCCGAAGATTTTACGGAGCATACTGCGTCCGAGAGCTTTAACGGCGTGTACGTCGGTCAGGCAGCGCTCCCTCTGAAACCCGATACAATAAATTATCTTACCTCTGCTGCCATCGACCGCGCCGTGGTAACGCTTTACGATAATAAGACTACGGGCGAGACGATGCCGATGTATGATGAAACAAAGCTTGAAGGCAAGGACGGGTACGAGTTCTTCCTCGGCGGCGGTAATCTCGGACTTCTGAAGATCACTGACCCCGATGCGCAGACTGACCGCAAGCTCGTCATCTTCCGTGATTCCTACGGAAGCGCAATAGCGCCTCTTCTCACCGGAGCTTACTCCGAGATAACCGTGATAGATACCCGCAGGGTAAATCCTATGGTGCTCGGTATGTTCGTCGATTTTGAGAATGCAGATGTGCTGTTTCTCTACAGCTCGCTCGTTCTCTGTGACAGTTCTGAGATTAAATAAAGAATGCCCTGACAGTTTGAAACTGTCAGGGTATTCTTTATAGACACAGCTTTCTTGCAAGCAGCTGCATTTTGCTCAGTCTGTTATCAAAAAAGAATTTATAGCTCTCGCAGAAACGGTTTGAACTATTGTGCGGCTCGCGGTCGCGTTTACAGCCGCCGCGGCAGATGCCGAGATACTTGCATTCGCGGCAATCGCTTGGCAGGCAAAGTCCTTCGTTTAAGAAGCGCTGCATCGTTTTGCCGTTTTCCATACGCGCAAACGATATTTCGTTGATATTTCCGAGCTTCCACTCGTCAAGTGCATAAAAATCGCAGGGAAATATGCTTCCGTCCGCTTCGCACAAAAAGCTTATTCCGCAGCCTCCCGCCATTCCGCACTGCTGCGGCGGAAGTCCGGACAGTATGTAAAGATAATTATCGAGTCTGCGTTCCCGTACGGGGTATGCCGTAAGTTGTGTTTTTTCGTACATATCGAAGATATCGACCAGTGCCTTGCCGTATGACTCTGCGGAGAGCAGGGGAGTGCCATCTGCACCGAACGGTTCAATACAAGGGATGAACTGAACGTGTCCGTATCCGGAGAGCTCATTCCAAACGGAGCGTATGTTTTCCGCCGTTTCGTCTGTGAGCACGCAGAGAACGTTGAATTGAACGTTATGCTTTCTCAACAGTGCAATTTTTTGTTTTACGTCCGCGTATGTCCCGTTTCCGTTTCCGTATTTGCGGTTCATATCGTGTGTACGTTCCGTTCCATCGAGCGAAACACCTGCAAGAAATCCGTTTTCTGCAAAAAACTTGCAGTATTCGTCAGTGAGCAGGGTAGCGTTTGTTTGCACTGAGTATCCTACGGGCAGACCGCGTGAATTATACGAATTTACGGTTTTTACAAAATCCAGATAGAAATCAACCCCTGCAAGCAGTGGTTCGCCCCCCTGAAAGGCAAAGCTTACGCTTCTTTCGGCATATATGAAAGCCTTGCGTACGAGATTGCGCACCGTATCCGAGTTCATTGTGCCATAGCAGGGAACAGCACGCTTGGCACTCTCGTCGGCGTAAAAGCAGTAGCTGCATTTTAAGTTACACGCACCTGAAACGGGCTTTATCATCACACTAAGGGGCGGCATACGGGCCTCCAAAAATTTTTATTTATTTTAACATACGAATTGACTAATTTCAATCAGTTAATTATAATTAAGAAAAAACAATTGGAGATAATGCCGTGAAAAACACAAATCGCCCCAACATTCTGTGGCTTTGTACCGATCAGCAACGCGCCGATTCACTTGGCTGTTACGGGAACAGATTTGTAAGAACTCCCAATATCGACCGCCTTGCGGAAAACGGTGTCCGCTTTACGCACGCATATTGTCAGGCTCCCGTATGCGCGCCGAGCCGCGCTTCTTTTCTGACGGGAAGATATCCCCGCGTCTGCCATGTCCGCCAGAACGGGCAGGATATTCCCGAAACCGAAATGCTCGTTACACGCATCTTGCGAGATAACGGTTATACCGGAGGACTTTCGGGTAAACTTCACCTTTCCGGGTGTCAGCCTGCTGCATGCAGAACGATGGAAAGACGTATAAACGATGGCTACGACTATTTTGCCTGGAGCCACGATAATGATTCGCGTTACGATTGGGTGATGAACGGATATACTCAATGGCTGCGTTCGCTCGGACTTGAAAATAAGGTAACACCGCGCGCGGATTCGCGATTCGTGCTAAACGGAATGCCGGCGGAATACAGCCAGGCCAAGTGGTGTGCCGACCGTGCGATAGAGTTTATGAAGGCGGCAAATGCCAACGATATGCCGTGGTTCTTTTCATTTAATTGCTTTGACCCACATCACCCCTTTGACCCGCCGAAAGAGTATCTTGACAGATATCTTCCGATACTTGACGAGATACCGCTTCCGAATTATTACGAAGGCGAGCTTGAAACAAAAACTCCTGCACAGCGCAAGGAGCACCGAGGGGCGTACGGCGTTAAGGGTAATTTCCCATATGATGAGATGACAGATTACGATCACCGGCTGCTTCGCGCCTCTTATTTTGCGCTTTGCGATCTTGTTGACGAGCAGGTAGGGCGTATGCTCGCTTATCTGGAAGAAAGCGGTCAGCTTGATAATACCGTGATTCTGTTCCATTCCGATCACGGCGAAAGCCTTGGTGATCACGGAATGTATCTTAAAGGCTGTTATTTCTACGAGCCGAGCGTGCGTGTTCCGCTCATTATCTCCTATAAGGATAAATTCCAAAGCGGAAAGGTCTGCGACGGACTTGTTGAATTGCTTGATGTTGCCCCCACACTGCTTGATATCTGCGGTATAGAGGTGCCTTCGGGAATGCAAGGCAGATCGCTTTACTCGCTTCTGAGTGGCGACGCGCCGCTTGATAAGTTCCGCGAGGACGTTTTTTGCGAGTCTTGTAAAAATAAGATGAGCGGAGATACGGTTACTTTCGGTTCTATGCTTCGCACCGAAAGATATAAAATAGCCATGATGCACGATCTTGCCCCTTCCTATCCGCGCGATAAAATGTGCGAGCTTTACGATCTTGAGACCGACCCCGATGAAAAAAACAATCTATATTACGATCCCGCATATACGGAATTGAAAGCAGAGCTGCTCGAAAGATTCTGCAACCGCCAGGCGCTTATCGCCGACCCGCTGCCGATGAAGAGCATGCCTTGGTAAACAAAAATGAACCGACGTCCAGAGTGAACGCCGGTTCATTTTGTCATTCAGGCAGCTTTTGCGGTGTGGAGGTGGGACCGTATACAACGAGCCTTTCGGTGCCATCGGGATCTGTTACGAATCCGCAACGATCGATGCAGGTCTGCCTCGTTTGGATCTGAGTCAGACTGTTGTGGCGGTGGTAAACTATAAACAGCTCGCCGTTTTCTGCGGTAAAGAAGCTGTGGTGGCCGGTGCCAACGGCCTTTATGTTTTCATTCTTGGAGAGAATGGGATTATACTCGCATTTTTTATAACTGCCGAGTGGGGAAGAAGCGGTGGCACAGCCGACTGCATAGCCTTGCGACTCAAAGTGGTTTGCGGAGTAGGTGAGATAGTAGGTGCCGTTATGCTTGAGCATAAACGGACCTTCTGCTATGCTTCCCATTTGTTTTTCCCAAGCTTCGGAAACGGAGAGGAGCTTCTTTTCGTTTGTTACTTTGCAGGTTTTGAGATCGAACTTTGCTCCGTAGATATGGTTTCCGCCTCCGAACTTAACGTAGTAGAGGTACATCTGACCGTCATCGTCGATAAACAGATGAGGGTCGATCGCTTTAGTATTTTTAAAAAGAACGTCGTTTGAATACTTTGTGAAGGGACCGAGAGGTGAATCGGAAACGGCGACACCGATATTCTCATTGGTTACGTAGAACATATAGAAGCTTCCGTCTATGTAGTATACCTCGGGAGCCCAGAAGTTTCTGTCGCCTACAGGACTGTTTGCCTCGCCTTTTTTCAGACAGTAGCCTTTTTCGGTCCATTTTGAAAGATCGTCTGATTCGTATACTTTAAAGCCGGTGGAGCCTGCGTTGGTAGAGTAAAGATAATACTTGCCCTCCCAAGTGAAGATGAAGGGGTCTGCGCCGGCAGCCACGGGGTTCGTATAAGATTTGCCCTCTTCCGCGGAGTACGTGTAATCGGAAAGCGAGAGAGAAAGGAATTGAAGAGAACCGCTGCCGCAGTCAAGCTTGAGCCCTTTGCCCGAAGATGACGGGACGGTCATTTCCGCAAGCGGAAACGCTGTTTCGGATATATCGTTTATAAATAATTTGACCAGCGAATTACGGAAAGCGATGCGCAAGTCGATCTCTGCATCGCCGTCCATCGGGCAGTATAGGGATTTTACAAGCGACGTACCGTCCTTGGTGTAATTGGTTATGCGCACGGCGTTGTTGCGCTTATCAAATCCAATGAAAACCCTGCGTTCATCACTCTTGTATTTGAATGATATACCGCCAGAGGTAGAACCTGTAAGCTTTACCTTGATATCAAGGCATCCCTCAAGAGTTCCGATATCCTCGCAGATCGCTGTGTTGCTATCTGCATCACGCTCGCCGATTATGGCACCGTTTTCGTATTTTGCACCACCTTCAAGCGTAAATCTGAGATCGCCGAATCCTATCTTTCCGTCTACGGGTTCGATGATCGCGGGTTCGGTCGTTACCGGTGTATCGGTAGTGTCTGGGGTTTGACCGGTTTTTTCGCATGCTGCAAGGGCAGCGAAAGAAGTGAGCAACGCAATAACAGCTGCGGTGATACGTAAATATTTCATTGACAATTCTCCTTTTTGACGGTGCAGATTTACAGCGGCAAAGGTTGAGGTGTTGACGTGGGACCGTGCACAACGAGTACGTCGCACCCATCGTCGCTTTTTACAAATTCACATCTGTCCATGCATACCATGCGCGGGTGGATCTCAGTCTCGCTCTTGTGGCGGTGGTATACTATGAACATCTCTCCGCCTGCGGAGGTCATAAGAGTGTGATGTCCTGGGCCGAAAATTCCGAGCTCCGGCTTTTTGGACAGTATGGGGTTGTTTTTATAGCGTTCAAATTTTCCGAGCGGGTTATCGGACACTGCGTATCCTACTGCGTAATCGTGGCATCTGTAGTGATTGCAGGAAAAGGTGAGGTAGTAAACGCCGTTATGCTTCATCATGCAAGGACCCTCGGAAACGAGACAGTCGATATCCTCCCAAGTGCCTTTTTCGGCGGTTATAAGGTGCTTGGGCTCGCCTACCCTCAGCGTTTTTATATCAAATTCAGCACCGTATATATGGTTACCGCGCTCTACCTTAACGTAGTAGAGATACATCTTTCCGTCGTCATCCACAAATAGGTTTGCATCTATTGCCTTGTGCTCCGGAAAGAGGAATCCCTCGGAATATTTTTTAAAGGGACCGAGAGGAGAATCCGATACGGCAACTCCGATATTCTCGCGTACGGTGTAGAACAGATAAAATCTTCCGTCGATAAGATATACCTCGGGTGCCCAGAATCCGCCGCCGTCTCTGTCAGGCATATACACGTCCTCTTTTTTGAGGCAAAGACCCTTGTCTTCCCAATTTGCAAGATCGGTGGATTCGTAAACAATGTATCCGTCGTGTACTGCGTTTGTGGAGTATAGATAGTATTTGCCGCCGTGGCAGAGTATGTAAGGATCGGCTCCTACGCAGAGCGGGTTTGTGTAGGTCTTGTTGTCGTTCATTTTTTTCTCCTTTATTCCGGTCGTTTTTGAGGTGTTGAAGTGGGTCCGTATACTTTAAGTATATCGGCTCCGTTTTCCTGCTTTTCAAACTTGCATCTGTCGATGCAGATAAGCCTTGAATGAATTACCGTTTCGCTGTTATGCTTGTGGTATACTATGAACAGCTCACCGCCTGCGGAGGTCATAAACGTATGATGACCGGGGCCGTATACGTTTGCGTGCGGCATTTTTGAGAGGATGGGATTGTTTTCGTATCTCTCAAAGCCCGTCAGCGGACTGTCGGATACAGCATAGCCTACCGCGTAATTGTGCGAGGTGTAGCCGTTGCAGGAGTATGTGAGATAGTATTTTCCGTTATGCTTGAGCATGCACGGTCCCTCGGCGACCTTGCCCGCATCCCCCGTCCACTCCCAACTGTTTGCAGTGGGTGTGATTATGAGCTTTTGATTGCTTACCGTAAGAGTTTTGAAATCGAATTCTGCACCGTATATCTCGTTTCCGTTTTTGCAGATAACGTAGTATAGGTACATCTTTCCGTCGTCATCTATAAAAAGGTTTGCATCTATCACACGCTGGCCGGGGAAGAGAAATCCGTCTGAAAACTTTTTAAAGGGGCCGAGCGGAGAATCGGCAACTGCAACACCTATGTTCTCCTCGACCGTATAGAACATATAAAACCTGCCGTCAATGAAGTATACTTCGGGGGCCCAGAAACCTGCCGTGCTTGTGGGTGTGCCGTAGACATCGGCTGTTTTGAGACAATAACCCTTGTCCTTCCAATTGACAAGGTCTGCGGATTCCGATACCTTATATCCTTCGGTAGGAGCGTTGGTGGAGTACAGATAGTACATACCTTCGTGCTGAAGGATAAAAGGATCCGCGCCGGTTGCTATCGGGTTTACGTATTGCTCGCTTGAAGAAAGCGCATATATGTAATCTGACATTTCGATGCCGAGAAACTGAAGCGTTCCGCTGCCGCAATCAAGCATCAGACCTTTGTTGCGGTACATTTCTATCGGCACGTCAAAAGAGGGCATGGCGCCGTCGGAAAAATCGTCGATGAATATTTTAAGCACCGCATTGCGGAATGCTATGCGCAGATAAAATTCCTTACCGCTTTCAAGCGGGTGGTAAACGCTTTTTACCGTATTTACTTTGTTTCCGTTGTAGCAAACAAGCCGGATGCGTTCTGCCTTTTTATCAAAGGTCAGGGCATACCTATGATCCTCATCGCGGTACTTGAAAGAAATGCTTCCGGTAGTGATGCCCGTAATCCGCAGTTTGATATCAATGCATGCGGAGTTCGTGCCTATATCCTCGCAGTAAGCGGTGTTAACGTCAGCGTCTTTGGTGCCGGTAAGCATACCGTCGGTAAGCGTTGCTCCGCCGTTAAGATAAAAGTTAAATGCGCCGAATGCCGTCGTGCCGTCGCTCGCTTCTTCGGTAGTGCATTCCCCGGTCTCTGCGGGCGGAGTTGTTTCGGGCGTGCTCGGCGTGTCAGACTCGCAGGAAACAAAACAGCAACTCAGAAGGAAAACGGCGGATAAAAACGAGGCGGTGCGTATGCGCTTGTCCATATTCGTACACCTCCATATAAAAAACACTAATAGTATTAATATATCAACAAAAAGCGTTGGTGTCAATATAAATAAATCATCTGCGCGCGCGGCAGACCCTAAAATGTCTGTCAACGGAATTGTGCAAAAAGCAATAAAAAGTTAAATAATGCTGAAATCATATTGACACAATGCTGAGTAGTGTGGTAAAATACTGGAGTAAAAATAGTCGCAAGACTAAAAATCAAGAGGAGAAACCAAAATGAAGAAGACTAGAATTCTTTCCATTGTTCTTGCTGTTCTTATGGCTCTTTCCTGCTTCGTTGTCAGCGTTGCTGCCGATGAGGGAATTGCAAAGAGCGACAACGTAGTTTTCGTTGCTGACGCAGGTGACGACAATAACGCGGGAACTGCAGACGCCCCCGTGAAAACTCTGCAGAAGGCTGTTGAAAAGCTCCAGACCAACGGCGGAGTTATCGTTGTTATGGGTCAGGTTACCATTTCTGCAGTTAAGGACGATACCGGTGCACAGATCGGTAATTCCGTAATGCCTCCCCACAGCGGCATCATCACTGTAACTTCTTACTACGACGGAGTTGACTACCGTACCAAGTTTAACGGTTCCGAGCCCACTCCTGCCCGCATCATCCTTGATAACGGTACCACTTGCTCTTTCGCTCTTCAGGGCGACTACGTGTTCGATTATATCGATATCGCTGTAAACACCAATAAGAAGAACTGCATCATCGCATGCTACTACAATGACGTTACCTTCGGCGCTAACGTTAAGACCGTATTTGAGGGCATTAACGGCGAGCCTTGGTATGAAGGCAGCTTCGCTTGCGACGAGTACCCTGCAGTTGACCCCCGTACTTATCCCCCGATCCTTCTTTCCGGATGGAACATTGAGGATGTCCAGGGTGTTGGAAGCGTAGTTG
>JAZQJQ010000069.1:0-6060 GCA_045541735.1 Eubacteriales bacterium | reverse complement strand
GGTGCGTTTATGATACTTACCGTGTCTCCCGTGAAGGCTGTTGTGTTTATCGTATTTCTCGTTATCCTCCAGCAGTTTGAGGGTAACGTTATATATCCCCGTGTCGTCGGCTCTTCAATGGGTCTGCCGGGTATATGGGTGCTTGCCGCAGTTACCGTGGGCGGAGGTATAATGGGTATCGCGGGAATGCTTATCGGCGTTCCGCTTGCCGCAACCGTGTACCGGTTGGTTGCCCGCGACGTCCGCCGCTGGGAAACGGAACAGGTTGCTGCAAAAGAGCTGAAGGCAAAGCCGGAAGAAAAATCGGAGCCTATGCCAGACCCTCAGCCGCAAAAAGCGAAAAGGCAAAAGAAAGGAAAGAAAAAATGAAAAGACATCTCAGCAAGGTACTTGCATTAGCATTTGTCTTAGTTTGCATTTTTGCGATTACCTCCTGCGCGCACGAGCACGTTTACGGCGAATGGTCGTACGTAAAGCTTCCCACCTGCACCGAGGCGGGCGTGCAGTCGCGTATGTGCACAAAGTGCGAGGTGACCGAGGAAATGCCCATAGAGCCCCTCGGGCACGATGAAAAACTGCACGATGCCGTAGCCGCAACGTGTACCGAGAATGGAAACGAGGCATACGTGACCTGCTCACGCTGTGATTATACCACGTTTAAGGAAACGGAAGCCCTCGGACATAAAGAGGTGGAATGCAAGGGTAAACCCGCAACGTGTACCGAAAATGGGTATGAGCCTTACGTATTTTGCGAGAGATGCGAGTACAGGACCTTTAAGGAGATCCCCGCTCTCGGTCATGACGAAGTACAGCACGAAAGGAAACAGTCCACCTGCCTTGAAAAAGGGTGGACTGCATACGTTACGTGCTCCCGTTGTGATTATACCACCTTTAAGGAGCTGCCCTTATCAGGCCATCAGCAGGCAGTTCTTGCCGCAAAGCAGCCTACTTGTACCGAAACGGGGCTTACCATCGGCAGCTACTGCAAGGTGTGCAATGCTACTATCAAGGCGCAGGAGACAGTTGCCGCAAAGGGCCACAGCTGTAAGCGGGGAATATGCACCGTTTGCGGAGCCGAGGATTATATTGATCCGGATCAGTATGCATCGAGAGTGTGCTATGACTCATTGCTGAAGCATTCAAAGGGTAAGCAGATGCAGCAGCTCTACGACTTGGTGTACGAGGCATCAAGAAGATTCCATCTCGATTATTCCGTTGACCCATACTTCAGTACCGAAAAAGGCAACGGTCTGATACCTAATTGCACGATAAGCGTCTCGCACCTTATGCTGACGTGTAGCGATGTCGAAATAGTGCGCAACTCATTTCTGAACGACAACCCGATCTTTTACTGGTTCGTTCATATACCCTCAACGGAGATTTGGGAGGCGGATCGCATAGTCAAGGCGGTCAGAATAACCGTAGACCGCGATTACGGTCTTGGAGCGGACAGAAAAAAGTACAACGAGCAGATCGGAGAAAAGGTAAAGTACTATGCCGAAAAGGCAAAGGGCGCAACAAGCAAGTACGAAATTGCCCTTGCTTATTACGAAGCGATCATAGAAACGATCACCTACGCGCACGAAGCGACGGAGGGAGAGGGATTTGAATTTAAACAGCAGTACGATTGGACGCAGAACATTATAGGCGCCTTTTGTAAAGATCGCACCGTGTGCGCGGGATACGGAAGATCATTCGGTATGATGCTTAATTTCAGCGGTATCGAATCACGCACCGCTATCGGCTATACGTCTCCCGACGTAACACATCTGTGGACACTTGCAAAAATGGATGACGGAAATTGGTACTGGTTCGACCCGACCTGGGATGATAGCGATGACGATGAAGCTATAGAGTTTAGGTATTTCTGTGTTAACGATACCCAGAAAACAAACTGGAGAGATGCTTATGCCACAAATATATCGGCGTCCCTCGGCTCAAAAAACTTCATAGATTCACACGATATTACAGAAAGCAAGCTTCAAACAAGGCAAAAAAATCATTATTTACCCGAAAGGTCGCAGGTGGAATTTTCTTATGACGGCGCACTCGAAATTCGTGAGCGGTTTACCGTCGGCGATCTTACCTTTGCGCGTACGGGGTATAGCGAGGTCAGGCTTGTAGGCGCTGATGTTTCCGACGTTCTTGTGATACCGGATAAAGTTACATATAACGGTACTGAGTACACCGTAACCTCCGTCGGTTATATTATGAGTAGCGGATTGTTTGATTGTTTGCGGCCTATATCAAATGGTTATTCCAAAAACGTTGTTGTACCGCATACCGTTGAATATATTTCGCCGCGTTCGATAACGAGCGAGAATAATGCGGTAAATATATTCTACGAGGGAACGAGAGCGGGGTGGAGCAAGGTTCAGCCGGGGTACAACTTTACGGCGAAATCCAAAATTTATTATTACAGCGAGACACAACCGACTGATAGTCGATTCAATTATTGGCACTACGTAAACGGTGTTGCAACACCGTGGTAAAGAATACCCCGTTAAAACCCATTGCGTTTTAACGGGGATCTTTTATTTAATAAACATCGCGTCTCCAAACGAGAAAAATCTGTACTTTTCCCTTACCGCTTCTTCGTAGGCGGCGAGGGTCTTTTCTCTGCCGGCAAGGGCGGAAACGAGCATTATAAGCGTGCTTTCGGGAAGATGGAAATTTGTTATAAGCGCATCGCACGCTTTGAATTTATAGCCGGGATAGATGAATATTCCCGTGTCGCCGATAACGGGATGCACTAATCCATCGTCGCTTGAGGCGCTCTCCAGCGTTCTGCAGCTTGTGGTGCCTACGCAAACCGTTCTTCCTCCCGCAGCACGGCGAGAGTTAATAGTGTCGGCGGCTTCCTTTGTAACGGTTATGAATTCAGTGTGCATCAGGTGGTCGGCTATTTTTTCTTCCTTTACGGGGCGGAAGGTACCAAGACCTATATGCAGCATTACGGGTACGACGGCGATATCCATTGCCTTGATCTTTTCAAGCAGCTCGGGTGTAAAGTGAAGACCGGCCGTAGGTGCGGCGGCGCTTCCTCGCTCGCGCGCGTACACCGTTTGGTATCTTTCGTTATCCTCCCACTTTGTTTCGATATAAGGGGGGAGGGGCATGGTGCCTACTTTATCAAGTACAGCGTAAAAGCCTGCGGGATCGTCATATTCAAATTCAAGCACGCGGTTGCCATCCTCTTTAATGTCCTTTACGGTACATCTCAGCAGTCCGTCGCCGAAAACGAAGCATCTGCCTATTCTTGCCTTTTTGCCGGGGCGCGCAAGGCTTTCCCAGGTATCTCCTTCCACGTTGCGGAGAAGCAGAAATTCAAGTACACGGTCAGGCTTATCCTCTGCAACTCCGTACAGCCTTGCGGGGATGACGCGGCTGTCGTTTACAACAAGCGTATCGCCCGGGCGGAGATATTCGGTTATGTCGCGGAATATGCGGTGCTCTGTTTTTCCGCTTTCCTTATCCATTACCATAAGGCGCGAGCTGTCGCGCGGCTCTGCGGGAGTCTGCGCTATCTGTTCCTTTGGAAGATCATAGTAAAAATCGTGTGTGGCAAGATCGGTCTTGGGTTTTACGTTATCTATCATTTTAATTCCTCTCGGACGTATCGTTCATATAATGAAGTAAGCGGTATCTTCCGCTTAACATTCATTATATAACAAAGTGCTTGGATATTCAAGTACGGGAGAAAAATATGCTTAAATCAACGAAAAAACTGCCATTCGAGGGCTGTGCAACTGCGCTCGTCACCCCTTTTAAAAACGGAGAGATAGATCTTGAGGAGTTTTCACGCCTTGTAAAGGCACAGATAGAGGCAGGTGTTTCCGCGCTTGTTGTATGCGGTACAACGGGGGAAGCGCCTACTTTGACCGAATCGGAAAGGCAGAAGCTCATTTGCCGCGCCGCAGAGATATCTGCGGGCAGAGTTCCTGTTATTGCAGGCACGGGAGGTCCGTGCACGGATAAGATGCTTCGTATGTCGTGGTCAGCACGCGAGGCGGGCGCTGATGCTTTTCTTATAGTCAATCCATATTACAATAAAGGCACCGAGGACGGAGTCGTTCGCTCGTTTTATGCAGCCGCAAGCCTCGGTCCTCCCGTTATCCTTTACAACGTACCGGGACGTACGGGCAGTGATATGAGCGTTTCCCTGATCGCCCGTCTTTCCGAGCACGGCAATATAGTTGCGATAAAGGAAGCATCAAACGTATCGAAGGTATCTGAGATACTTGCATCGCCGAAGTGTGACCTGCACGTGTACAGCGGAAACGACGGAGATACTCTGCCTGCACTTTCCGTGGGCGCGCGTGGCGTTATCAGTGTTGTATCTAATATCTTTCCCGAGCTGTGGGTAAGGCTTTGCTCGGAATACGTAAAGGGGGAGTCCGATATCTGCCGCAGAATACATCTTGCCTCCTTGCCGCTTATTCGGGCGCTGTTTGCGGAAACGAGTCCCTGCCCCGTGAAATATCTGTGCGAAAAGGCGGGTATCTGCCTCCCCGATGTGCGTTTGCCGCTCGGGGATATAAGTGATGAACTGAAGAAAACGCTTGATTTGGAGTACTGCAGGGTACATTCCGTACAAAACGAGCTGGTAAAGCACGGAAAAAGTAATAATTAAGCCAAAAAACAAAGAAAAACAATTTTTGTGCTTTACTTGCGGGATATAATGTAGTATACTGTACAATGATGAAATATTGAATGCCGAAAGGTAATAAAAAAGGACGGTTCAGGGATGGAAATCAAAAAAAGACAAGAGCTATCCGAGATCGCGCGCAAGATCCGTGTGGGGATTGTGGAATCCACCAATGCCGCAGGCTGCGGACACCCCGGCGGTTCTCTCTCTATTGCAGACGTACTTGCTTGGCTCTACTTCGGCGGTGAGATGAATATCGACCCTAAGGATCCCGCTTGGGCAGACAGAGACAGACTGGTGCTTTCCAAGGGACACGCGGCGCCTGCGCTTTATTCAGCGCTCGCTTTGCGCGGATTTTTCCCTGTAGAGGATCTCAAGACTCTCAGAAAGCCCGACAGCCACTTGCAGGGTCACCCTAATATGCACAAGACTCCGGGGGTAGATATGTCTACAGGTTCTCTGGGTCAGGGTATTTCCGCTGCTTGCGGAATGGCACTTTCCGCTAAGCTTGATAACAAAGACTACCGAGTTTATGCTATAGTAGGCGACGGAGAGAGCCAGGAGGGCGAGGTTTGGGAGGCAGCTATGTTCGCTGCTCACTACAAGCTCGACAATCTCTGTGCACTCGTTGACCTGAACGGTCTTCAGATAGACGGTAAGGTTTGCGAAGTTATGGACATCGCTCCTATGGACAAAAAATTTGCTGCGTTCGGCTGGAACGTATTTGAGTGCGATGCGCACGATCTTGATTCCGTTGAAAAGGCTTTTACCGCCGCACGCGAGGCAAAGGGTGCTCCTTCCGTTATCCTTTCCCATTCCGTTAAGGGTAAGGGCGTTTCCTTTATGGAAAACAACGCAGGCTGGCACGGCAAGGCAACGAACGCAAAAGAATTTGAGCAGGCTATGGCCGAGCTCAGAGGGGAGGCGTAAAAATGGCTGATAAGAAAGCAACAAGAGAAGCGCTCGGCGACGAGCTTACCGCCCTTGGTGCGGTCCGTGATGATCTCGTAGTGCTTACGGCAGACCTTGCCGATGCTACAAGAGTAGAATATTTCCGTCACAAGTATCCAGAGCGTTTTATAGAATGCGGAATAGCCGAGGCGAATATGATGGGCGTTGCCGCAGGTCTTGCCGCAACGGGCAAGGTTGCGGTTGCATCTTCTTTTGCGATGTTTGCCGCAGGAAGAGCGTTCGAGCAGATCCGTAACAGCATCGGTTACACCGAGCTTAACGTAAAGATAGCCGCTACTCACGCGGGCGTTTCCGTTGGTGAGGACGGTGCGTCCCATCAGTGCAACGAGGATATCGCTCTTATGCGCACCATCCCTGGTATGACTGTTATAAACCCCGCAGACTACACCGAGGCAAGAGCCGCTCTCCGCGCCGCAGTCGAGATGCAGGGCCCCTGCTAT
>JAZQJQ010000068.1:0-9408 GCA_045541735.1 Eubacteriales bacterium | reverse complement strand
GTAGGGGAGGGGCTTGCTCCTCCCGCAATCCGTAATCAATCATTTATGGGTGCAAATGTTGTTTTGAAACCCTGCGGCGAGATTGCAGAAGAACAGTTGTTTGCCTTAGAAAAACGGTATAATGGGTTGAAAATATCCGATTACGTAATAATGCCGGAGCATATTCACGCGATGGTTATAGTGTCCGAAAGGGCGGGAGGAGCAAGCCCCTCCCCTACGCTGAGCGACATCGTTTGTACGTTTAAATCTCTGACCTCGAGATTATGTAAAGAAAAATACGGAGTTGAAAGGATTTTTCAACGTTCGTATTACGACCACGTGATCCGCGATAGCGAGGATTACCGCAAGCACAAAAACTACATATTGGATAATCCGAGAAAAAGACTTTTAGAGGAAGCAATAAAAAATAAAGAATAATAGAAGCGCCCCGCGGGTAATGCTCGCGGGGCGCGGTTTTTATTCTTTTACGTATTCGGCAATATCCTCAATTTTGCAGTCCAGTGCGCAACAAAGCTTATCAAGCGTTTTCGTTTCAATGTTTTCATTCGCTTTAAGACGGCGAACGGTTTTGCTGTCGATGCCGCATTTTTCACGTAACGTATAGGTGGATATGCCTTTTTGTTCCATAATGACCCAAAGCTTATCGAAAATTATCATAATTTCCCTCCATAACTTGACATTATCTATTATGGGGGTTATAATCTAAATTATTAAGGGGATATAATCCCCATATGTGGTTGAGGTATATATGGAATTGTATAAAGACATATTGGTAAGGATGTTGAGAAGCCGATTGGTGGAGGTGAAGTTTACAAATTGTACGATAGACCCGAATGCAGCTGTTGAAATGACGTGTTACAATATGCTCAAGCAAATAAAAGCAATAATAGAAGATGAGAGTCTTGAGGACCCGGAATGCTTTCAAAAAATTGAGGAAATAGTAAACACCTTTGAGATGTTTGGAAGTAACGGCGGATTCAGACACGATTTTTGACAAAAAATGCCCCGTGAACGGGAGTTCACGGGGCGGGTTTTCATTTAAGCAGCTCGACACCGCGCTTTAAAAATTCATTTCTTACCTCGGGCGACCAATAGGAGGACTGCACCTCGCCTATGTGTGCTTTTCTGAGGAAGAACATACACATTCTCGACTGACCGATACCGCCGCCGATGGTGAGGGGAAGCTTATCCTCAAGAAGCGCCTTGTGGAAGGGAAGCGCGGTTCTTTCCATACAACCGCGCTCCTCAAGCTGGGAAAGGAGTGCCTTGCGGTCAACGCGTATACCCATAGAGGAAAGCTCCAGCGCTATATCAAGCACGGGGTAGTAAACGAGTATGTCACCGTTTAAGGACCAATCGTCATAGTCGGGCGCGCGTCCGTCGTGCGGCTTGCCCGATCTCAGCTTGCCGCCGATCTGGGCAATGAACACTGCACCGTGCTCTTTTGTTATCTCATACTCTCTCTGCTTTGGAGTGAGGCCGGGGTACATATCCTCAAGTTCCTGAGAGGTAATAAAAAATATATGCTCCGGAAGGAGACGGTCGATGAACTTATATTCCTGTGCTATGTATATCTCGGTGTGATGCAGTGCACCGTAGATGTGCCTTACGGCGCGCTTGAGGTAATCAAGGGTGCGGTCCTCTGCGGTGATGACCTTTTCCCAGTCCCACTGGTCAACGTAAATGGAGTGGATGTTATCAGGCTCCTCATCGCGTCTTATCGCGCTCATATCGGTGTAAAGACCTTCGCCCTTTTCAAAGCCGTAGCTCTCGAGCGCCATGCGCTTCCACTTTGCAAGACTTTGCACTATCTCAAAGCTCTCGCCGGAGAAGATGTCGAATCCCACGGGGCGTTCAACACCGCTGAGTGTATCGTTAAGACCGCTGTTGGACTGAACGAAAAGCGGAGCGGAAACGCGGGTGAGGTTCATTGCGATGGCAAGGTCTCTTTCAAAAAAGTCCTTAACTTTTTTTATTGCCACCTGCGTCATTCTGAGATCGAGTGCGGGGGTGTAGCCCTCCGGGATATAAAGGTTTTTCATAATACACTTCCAAAATACAAATATGGGGATATTTTAGCATTAATGTGCGAACTTGTCAATATAAAGTAGCATCAACCTCGGCAGGATCTACGGGATGTATTTGGCGCCGTCATCTGCGGGTATTAATATCCGCGCGGGGAAATTCGAATTTGACCTCCCCGTTTTGAAGGGTGAGAAAGGCATCAAACGGCTTGCCCGCCTTGGAGATAAAGCCTTTAATAAGCGCGGTCTTGCCCTCAGCGAGAAGCAGACGTGCATTCTCAATGGAAACGGTGCGCTTGCAGATAACGTTTCTGAAGCCGAATTTACAGCCTTTTACGCGGTAATTGGCGCATCCGTAGCCAAAGGTGGTACGGCGTACGTCACCGCCGCAAAGGGGGCATTTGCCCGCAACGTCACCCATAATACCGTCGTCGCTGTCGGTGGGGAGGTTTTTGTGTTCAAAAACAGCGGCGATCTCGTCCTCGGCTATCTTAACGCTGTCCTTTACCTCTATCTCTCCTCTGAACACCTTTTTCAGTGCCTTGCCAAGCTCGGCGGTCTTATATTTATCCATTGAAATACCCATACGGATAAGGGATTCAATAAGGAATTCTCCGCCCGGAAGTATTCGGTACACGTCCTTTTTCAGCTCTATGTAACCGCTTTTCTTTGCGTTATCGATAATTGAGGTGCGCGTTGCCTCGGTACCCAGCTCAAGCCCCTCGAATACCGCACGGTATTCTTCCTCGTCACTTTCCGTTTCCGCGGCGGCTTTTTCCTCGCGGAAAGGGTTTTTTAAATAGTTGTTAAGCGTTTCTATAGTGTAATGCTTGGGCGGAGTGGTCTCCTTTTCCTGCGGGGCGAAGCTTATATTAACCGTATCGCCCTTGTTAAGCGAGGGAAGCACCTTGTCTTTTTTATCGTAATCGTCGTATTTTGTCCAACCGGGCTCTGCTATCATCATTCCCTTGAGGGTAAATTCCTCAAGGCTGCCTACGGCAATGGTTATGGTCGTTTTATCCACCTTGCATTCTTCGGCGCAGAAAACGGCAACAAAGCGGCGGAATATGGCGGAGTATACCTTTTTTTCGTCATCCGTAAGGCTTTTAACGTCGGGTATCTTGTAGGTGGGGGTGAGTGCCGAGTGGCTTTCTATCTTTTTATCGTCAAATATCGTCTTGGAAAAACGGAACTGCACGGGATAACCGAGTTTGGCGACACCTTCGATTATCCTTTTCATCTTGCCCTGCTCGGCTGTAGCGAGGTATTCGGAGTTTGTACGGGGATAGGTAACGTAGCCGTCCTCGTAGAGCTTTTGCAGTACCTCAAGGCTTTTTTCCATCGGCATCTTGTATTTTTTTCCGAGCATGCTTTGGAGTTTGGAAAGTGAATAAAGCTTACCCGGCTGAAGCGTGTCGCGCTTCTTTTTTACGGCGGTGACCGTCGCTGTTTGGGCATTGTACAGCTCGCATAGCTGCTTTGCGTCTTCAAGCTTGTCTGCAGAGAATTTTTCCTTGCTTACAAGCTCCACGTCCTCGCCGTTGGTCTTTTCGCAGCTGCGGATAACGTAATACTTTTCGGGCACGAAATTGCGTATCGTCATATCGCGGTCATAAATGGCTTTTACTATCGGCACGATAACTCTGCCGACACGCAGAAGGGAGCCGGTCTTTAACGTTGCGTAACGGGTGAGATTCACACCGTACAGCCAGTCGATATACGTGCGCGCAAAGCCTTCGTTTGCAAGATTATCGTACTCGCTGTCGGAGCGCATCTCCTCGATCGCGGCTTTTATGGTCTGCGGTGTCTGGTCGGGGAGCCAAAGACGGCACACCGGCTTCTTTTCGACGTCACGCATTGCGTTATCTACGCAAAGGCGCACTATTATCTCACCCTCGCGGTCGGAGTCGCCAGCGTTTACTATAGTGGTAACGTCATCTCTTCTGCAGAGCGCGCGGATAACGCCGAACTGCCTTTCCACTCCCGCATCCGGTTTTTTGTCACTGCCGCTTCGTATGCGGAACCTGAACTCTTCGGGAAAGCACGGAAGATTATCCATCGTCCAGCGCTGTCCCTCGGTGCCGGGGGTGTATTCCTCGATATCGCATAGCGAAAAAAGGTGACCGAATGCCCAGGTGATTAGATATTCACCGCATTCAAGGTAACCGTTTTTCTTATTTGAACTGCCGATAGCGCCCGCAATGTTGCGCGCAAGGCTCGGCTTTTCCGCGATTATCAGGATCATAAGCGCCCCGCCTTTGTGAAGATATCTTATTTATTTTATCATAAAGGTGTAGTTTTGGCAAGGCTTTTTTGAGTGCGGAAAGCGTATATAAAACAGCGCAGTACATGAAAACGGAAAGCGCTATACGGCAAAACAGCTCCGCTCCCTCGGGAAGGGGACTGAGCCGCAGCGAAACGGCGCTTACTGCACGTGTCGATAGAAATACAGCGGCAAATGGCACTCCTACGGCACGGAGAGGGGATAGATGCGCATTTGTTGCTTCAAGTACTTTTGAAAGGCTGAGCGCGGTATTTATTACCTCACAGCCGATGATTATGTAAAGATACGCGGCAATGCCGTATTTGGGGATCAGCAGGGCAACGAGTATTACGCTGAGCGAGGCATCGAATATATTTACTCCCATAGAATAAACCTGCTTGCCGATGCCCTTCAGTATGCCGTCGCAGACTGTGTCGCAGTACATTATGGGAATGAGCAGAGCAAGCGGGCGGATGTATGAGCCTGCCTCGGTACCTGGGTACAGCAATGCGGCGATATTATATGCCTCCGCCGCCATTATCCCCGCAACGCAAACGGCAAACAGCAGAATCGAGTTTATTGCTTTCTCGGTTAAACGGGCAAGGCGTGCTTCATCTTTTGAAGCGCAGCATTCAGTCATCTCGGGAACGAGAAGACCGGCAAAGGCAGTTGAAAATGCGGCAGGATAGAGCACAACGGGCAGTGCCATTCCCTGCAAAACTCCGTAAGCGGCAAGCGCATGTTCGTGGGCAAGACCGTGTTTTTTCAGCCCCCTCGGTATCAGCATGTGCTCTACCGTAACAAGTGCGGAGCGCACGTATGCGGAAAGAGCAACGGGAAAAGCAATGGCAACTAGCGTGTGCATACTACCGTGATCATCCTGCGATCGGTTTTTTCTGCCTTTATCGAGCAGATAAAAGAGCCACGCAAAAATAACGGATGCGCTTTCCGCAAGCGCGCCGCCCAGTACAAGCGCAAGGCAGGCGTATTCTATGCCGGATGGGAGAAGCACGGTAAGCAGGGAAACGGAAAGAAATATCTTTATTCCTTGCTCGAAAAGCATCGCGGCGGCATTTTTCCAAGTACGGCGAACAGCGCAGAAATATCCGTTAAAGCAAGAGGAAAGAGCGATAAACGGCAGGCTTACGGCAAACACCCGAATACTTTTTACCGTACGCATATCGGATAGCAGATCTCTTCCGATAAATTCCGCACCGAAAAACAGCATAAAAAACGCAAGCGTACCGAAAAAAGCGGCGTAAGCAAGGGCGCGCGCCATCTCTTTTTTTACGGAGCAGCCACGTGCAAGAGCCTCCGCCACCGTGCGTGTAACGCCCAGATTGATGCCCGAGGTGGCAAAGGTTACTGAAAAGGCATACACGCTGGTTATCAGAGTGTAAAGCCCCATTCCCGCGGAGCCGATCTTTACCGTTATGTATGAATTGAAGGTGACAGCCACGGTGCGCATAATAAGCGACACAGCCGTCATTATAAGCGCGTCTGCAAGAAATTTTTTCGTTTTTTTCAAAATTCGTCCCCCCTGCTCCGTACATTGTATGAAGCAGGGGGGACGAAAATGTATATTCGGTTATGCTCGGTTTATTTTCCCTCAGACGGGCAGTGTGCGAAAAGCTCCTTGAGATCGGTGTGCCAGCGTCCGTCCTCCGTTTCCTCAAAGCCAGACATAAGCATCAAAGTGCGTGAGCTTTCCGCACCCGTGTAATATGCTTCCTTGATTCCGATAAGCTCCAAAAAGGAGAGAGAGGTGCGGCAAAGCGCGGCAAGGAACTGCTCGCGGGAGCCGTCTGCGTTTCCTTCAAAGGAGGAGACCGCGTCAAGGCTTGCTATCTCGCCGAAGCCTGCCCCGATGTTAAACTGGCAAAGCCCTGCAAAAACACCGTCAACGGTAAGGGCATATGCAAGTGCGGCGGGCAGATATTCGGTACCGCAGAGCGCGGCGTAATTTTTTTGTTCGTCCTTATTCTGAACGCTTAAAACGTCAAACATTTTTTTACCTCACTTTATGGATTTTAAATAGGCGATCTCTTTGGCAGTCAAAGCGCGTACCTCGCCTTTTTTCAGCTCGCCGAGCTCCAATTTGCCCATAGAGATTCTTTTCAATCGGCGTACGGAAAGTCCGTTTGCCTCGAAGATACGGCGTATCTCGCGGTTTTTTCCCTCGGAAAGCACTATCTTTAATACGGAATGCTTGTCACCGGGAGAGATAAGCTCAACACTGTCCGCCTTCAGCGTTTCGCCGTCGCATTCCACGGGCTTAGAAAGCTCCGTTGCGGTAATATCGTCTATAGCGGAATCGGAAACCACGATGTAGGTTTTTTTTACACCGTGGCCGGGGTGCATAAGGCGGTTTGCAAGTGCACCGTCGTTTGTGAATATTAAAAGACCCTCGGAATTGTAGTCTAATCTGCCTACGGGGTATACGCGCTCCTCAATGTTTGAGAGCAGTTCCGTAACGCATTTTCTGCCCTTCTCGTCGGAGAGGGTGGTTATGTAGCCGCGAGGCTTGTGAAGCATGTAGTAGGAGTATTCCGCAGTTCTGCGCGCTATCGGCTTGCCGTCAAGGCACACGGTATCGCGCTCGGGATCAACGCTTTCGCCAAGCTCAGCTTTGCGGTCGTTTACGGTTACTCTGCCCTGGGTAATTGCGGCCTCAGCGGCGCGGCGGGACATAACGCCGCACTCGCTGAAATATTTTTGCAGTCTCATTTTTTCCATATGGTGAATTTCCTTTTATCTTCCCGATACCGCGCCGAAAATACGTTTTAAAAGCGGTATCTTCTGTTCCCTGTATTCTACATCCCCGCATGCGGCGAGGCATATTTCACCTACTGTTTTCCCGTTCTCATACACCCGCAGCATACCGACTATCTCGCCGTCGCTTACGGGAGCGTATATAACGGAAGGAAGAAGCGTGTCGCAGGTAATTACTGCCCCTTTTTCCGTTACGGTGTAAAATTCCTCAGTGGGTCTGCAAAGCACCTTGCCGCGCACTCCGCCCGCAACGTCCGCGTAAAAACGGTCGTCTGTGCCGATAACGGTGCGCTTTTCAAAGCGCTCAAAACCCATATCGAAAAGCTTTATATGGTCGTTCCAATCGTCGTGAGCATTCATCGTAACGGCGATTAGGCGGACTCCGTCTCTCTCTGCGGCGGTAACGAGACATCTGCCGCTTTTTTTGGTAAATCCGGTTTTTCCACAGGTGACGTAATCTGTAAGGTGCAGCAGCTTGTTGTGGTTATATAACACCTGCGCCCGTCCGTCAAGAGCTACGGTGTGCTTTTCGCATCCGCTTATCTCGGTAAAGCGTTCGTCGCTCATTGCAGCATCAAGTATAACGGCAAGATCGCGCGCGGTGCTGTAATGCCCCGCGGTATCAAGTCCGTGCGGATTTTTGAAGCTTGTGTTCTCAAGTCCGAGGCGCTTTGCTTCTGCATTCATTTCATCCGCAAAAGCGCTCTCAGAGCCGCACGCAAGTACGGCTAATGCGGAGGCGGCATCGTTTGCACTGCGAAGCAGCAGCGCGTAGAGGAGATCGCGCACGCTAATTTTGTCGCCCGCTTTCAGGTATAGGGAAGATCCCTCGATACCGCAGGCTTCGCTCGGCACGGAATATACCGCATCGAGCGGAAGTAAGCGCAGTGCCACCATCGCTGTCATTATTTTTGTTGTGCTTGCCATAGGAAGACGCGTATCGGCGTTTTTTTCGTATACCCATCTGTCTCCGTAAGGCTCGTACAGCACGGCGCTTTGGGCGGAAACGTCCGGGTGCGCCGCATCGGCGCTCGCGCTTACGGGTAAAAGAAGCACGGCGCACAGTAATATCAAAATAAATCTTTTCATAGTACGAGTATACCCGAATCGGGCATATTCATACCTTTAAGCTTCAGTCTCCTCTGCGGCGGAAGCTTCTGCCGCATTTTCCTCTTTTTTCTTTGCAAAAACACTCTTGAGCCTCTGGGCGATATCGGGAGTCTTATCAACGAGGGAGGCGATCTTTTCAACGGGATCGGCCGCCATATTTACGTTAAGCAGCTCGACAGCGCCCGAGGGGGAGATAACAAGGAAGCAAACGGGCGTAACGCTGATACCCGTGCCGCCGCCTCCGCCGAAGTTCTTTGCTTTTTCCGGCTGTTTGCCGTTATAGTCAAGTCCGCCGGAGGCAAAGCCTACGGACACCTTGGATACGGGTACTATGGTGGTTCCTCCGGGGGTGGGAATGGGCTCGCCTATGATGGTCTGCGCATCTGCAAGGGTGCGTATCTTATCGAGGGCGGCTGTCATTATGTCGTTGATCTTTTCGGTTGCGTTGTTTTCCGGCATATCGTTCATCCTTTCGTGTTTTTGAAGAATTGTTTTTTCAGATAATTGTAAGCAAGAGAAACGAGGGTAGTTAAAATACCGAATACGCGCATGGAGAGCACGATGTTGATCTCTGCCTTTGTCTTACCACCGGTAAAATCGGCATAAACTCCGCCGTTTTCGGGCGTTGGGAGCTTTGTGCGCGTGTTAAGGTACAGCACCTCTGTAAGTCCCGCCATCATGATAACTGTAAGGGCTTTTCCTGGTCGAAAGGCAATCTCCGTGGTTTCAGAACCCATGAGTTTTACCATTTCCTCATTTACGATTTTGATAACCATCTGACCTGGATTCAAACCATTCATAACGTCCTGTCCGATTGCTCGTTCCTGTACGTCTTTAATGAACTGTTTTACCACACGGAAGTTTACGTCTGCCTCTAAAAGAGCAAGTTTTACTTCCTTCATAGCAACCTTTACATCATCTTCGCTAAGACGACCTTTGCCACGCAGGTTCTTAAATACGTTCTGCAGTTTTTCGGTTAAACTGTCAAATGCCATATTATAACTCCTCTAAAATCTGGTTAGAGATATTTTCAATATCCATCAAAATAGTTTCGTCATAAGATACCTTGCACTGTTTTGCCAACGTGTGAATCTGTCCTACATCTTCTTTGATGTGTAAGAACTTTGCCACCAAGTGAAGTTTATCTTCGTAGTCCTGCAATTTCTTACTGCATCGCTTTACCAAATCATGTACACCCTGTCGACTGATTCCCTCTTCTGCGGCTATTTCACCTAAAGA
>JAZQJQ010000067.1:0-4018 GCA_045541735.1 Eubacteriales bacterium | reverse complement strand
TGTCAGTGAGTCTTGTCTTCCTAAGACCGCTTGGCCTCCGACTTAGAGCAGGCACGCAAACGGAGCCTTTTATTTAGCCGTATGTTACATTTTTTAGATACAATCCGCATGCGGGCGCGGTGCTTCCGGCTTTTTTTCGGTCGCGCGAAGAGATGATACTCTCAATTTCTTCGGGAGCGACTGCACCCCTTCCGACCTCCAATAAAGTTCCCGCAATTATGCGCACCATATTATAAAGGAAGCCATCTGCCGCAATATTGATACAGATAAGACCTTCTCTGCGCTCAACTCGACAGAATTTCACTGTACGCACGGCATCGGTTATCTTAGACCCGCTTGCCATAAACGAAGTAAAATCGTGCTTTCCGCAGATATACTCTGCGGCACGGCTCATTTTTTCAAGACCTTCATCGGTGATCACCGCGGGAAAGCGGTATGCCCTGCCGACAGAAAACGGATCGTTTATCGGCAAATTAAGTATTCGGTATTCATATTCCTTGGTTATAGCCGTATAGCGCGGGTGAAAATCGTCCGCAACCACTTCTGCCGCCAACACGGAAACGTCCGAAGGCAGCAGAGATTGGTACGCAAGCGGCAATCTGTCCGCAGGAACGAACGATGCATCATTTTCCGGTCTGACCGTGCATTTGAATCCCAGCGCGTGCACGCCGCTATCTGTACGGCTGCATCCCGTTACGAGACATTTGCACTTAAAAAGCACATTCGATGCCTCTGTGATCACGCTTTGAACGGATCTTGAGCCCGGCTGAAACTGCCAACCGCAGAAATTTGTACCGTCAAAGGCGATAGTAAGCAAATAGTTCATAGCCTCTCCTTAAAGCGTGAAGCCTGCCGGAATGAAATTGAGAAGCACGACACCCGCAACGAAAATCAAGGCAAGTCCCGCCCACAGCCAATCCGCGGCGGTGAAATGCATAACAGTCATCTTCGTGCGTCCCTTGCCGCCTCTGTAGCAACGGCATTCCATAGCAACGGAAAGATCGTCCGCGCGCTTGAAGGCACAAACGAACAACGGGATGAGTATCGGTATGAGCGCCTTTGCCTTGGCAATAAGGCCTCCGTTTGAAAATGAAGCACCGCGTGCCTTTTGCGCATCCATTATTCTGTCCGTATCTTCTATAAGAGAAGGAATAAAGCGGAGCGCAGTGGACATCATCATAGCAAATTCGTGTACCTGCACACCGAACACTTTCAGAGGTGAGAGCACGTATTCAAGTCCGTTCGTAAGCATTATCGGCGTAGTGGTATATGTTAGGAACAGACCCGTGCCCATAATCAGCAGTACTATGCGAAATGCCATAAACAACGCGGTATATATACCCTCAAGATATATATTGATAAATTTCCACGAAACAAGCAAATGTTCGCCTTTTGTAAGAAAAACGTTTATAAGTGCTGTAAAAACAAGAATGAACAGCACTGCTTTAAGTCCGCGCAAAAGTGTAATCAGCGGTATACGGGATGCACGCACGCAAAGCAGGAGCGCTAGCGCGGCAAGCAAGAAACCCCACACGTTTTTTGCAACGAACAGCGCAACGATGTATACCGTTGCCAAAAGCAGCTTTACTCTTGGATCCGCTTTATGAAGTGCGGACTGCGAGGGGTAATACTGACCGAGCGTAATGTCCTTCAGCATTTTTCATCCTCCCTTCTGCCGTATCCGAGAATGGAAGAAAGCTCCGCCGCAAGCGCATCCGGGGTGCATACAGCTCCGCTTATCGGAATTCCTCTTGCGCGCAGCTCGTCTGCAAGCTTAACGGTATCCGGCACGTCAAGACCGTTCTCCTCAAGCTCCGCGCGGCGCGAGAATACCTCTGCGGGAGTTCCCTCAAACGCTTCCCTGCTTTCCTTTAAAACTATTATCTTGTCGCAGTAATTCGCCATATCCTCCATATTATGACTGACTATGACGATAGCGGCACCCGTACGGTCGCGGTAAGTAACCAAACCGCCGAGGATTTCCTTTCTGCCCATAGGGTCAAGACCTGCGGCAGGCTCATCGAGCACTATTATCTCGGGCCGCATAGCAAGCACGCCCGCGATAGCAACACGCCTCTTCTGCCCGCCGGAAAGATCGAAGGGAGAGCGGGAGAGCATTTCATCCGGTATTCCCGTAAATCTTGCTGCCTCGCGTACTCTTTCGGTTATCTCCTCTTCAGAGAGCTTCATATTTTTCGGTCCGAAGGAAATATCCTTCTCCACCGTTTCATCGAACAGCTGGTACTCCGGATACTGCATAACAAGCCCCACGCGGCACATTACAGACGCGAGAGCCTTTTTATCGGCATTTATATTAACACCGTCAAGAAGCACTTCTCCGCTGCTCGGGGAAAGAAGTCCGTTAAACATCCGCACAAGCGTAGATTTACCCGAACCGGTGTGACCGATTATACCCGTAATACTGCCCGCTTCAACCGAAAGACTGATGTTCTGCAACGCCTTTTTCTCAAAGGGTGTACCCGGGCTGTAGCTGTAGCTTACGTTTTTAAGTTCTAATTTAGCCATTTTCAGTTCTTTTCTTTGATCTTATTTGCAATGATCTCGGCACATTCCGCAAAATTGAGAGAAGGAAGCTTAAAGGAGCCGCCGAGCTTGTTCAGCTCATAGAGAAGCTCTGTACCCGCAGGCGCCTCAAGAGCCGCACGGCGAAGTGCATCCACATCGGAAAACACTTCCTCGGGCGTGCCGCAGGACATCACTCTTCCCTCATTCATAACGTAGATCCTGTCCGCGCTTACCGCTTCATCCATATGGTGAGTAATATTAAGCACGGTAATACCGCGTTCTTTGTTAAGCTTATGCAGGATCTCCATAACGTCGCGGCGTCCGCCGGGATCAAGCATAGCGGTCGCCTCATCAAATATTATGCATTTCGGCATCATAGCAAGCACGCCTGCAATTGCAATGCGCTGCTTCTGTCCGCCCGAGAGCATGTGGGGAGCAGTCTTTGCATACTCGCTCATACCGACAAGAGCAAGAGCCTCGTCAACACGGCGGCGTATCTCCTCAGGTGGAATCCCGAGGTTTTCCGGGCCGAATGCGACGTCCTCCTCAACTACCGTGGCAACAAGCTGGTTGTCGGGATTCTGGAACACCATTCCGACGGTACGGCGGATCTCAAAGAGCTCATCCTCCGTCATATCCTCTTCATTTACGGTTTTGCCGTTTATACGTATCTCTCCGCTGTCCGGGGAGAAAATAAGGCTGAAAAGCTTGGCAAGGGTAGATTTGCCGGAACCGTTGCGCCCAAGCAGACAAACGTACTCCCCCTCGCGCACCGCAACGCTCACTCCGTTAACTGCAGGAAGCGCCCTTGCGGGATCCTCCCCTTCGTAGGTAAAGGAAACGTTACGCGCCTCGATCATTATCGGGCGCTCATCGCCATTTACGGCAGGTTTATATTGCTGTGTCATAATTATCCTTTCAGAAAGTCACGCGCACGCTTCCGCCGCATGGGAGAAAGCTTCCGTCGCGGCAAGGAAGTGCAAGCTCGCCTTCCTCGACCTTTCCCGGTGTAAACCCGCCTCTTTTGAGAGCAAGCTCTAATGTGTGGCGCATCGTAAGCGGCGAAAGTCCCGTAGAATAGGAATTCAGAAGGAAAAAGAGCGGCTTTTCGGTGAGTACGTCTGTGCAAAGCTCTATAAGCTCCTCGAGATTATCCTCAAGCTTCCACACCTCACCTCCCGTGCCTCTGCCATGAGAGGGAGGGTCCATGATTATTGCATCGTAATATGATTCTCTGCGTTTTTCACGGAGAAGGAATTTTCTTACGTCATCAACAATGTATCTTATGGGTGCCTCGGCAAGGCCGCTGAGAGCCGCATTATCCTTTGCGCGCTGCACCATTCCCTTTGCAGCATCAACGTGGCAAACGGAAGCTCCTGCCGCCGCCGCTGCAACGGTAGCGCCGCCCGTATAGGCAAAGAGGTTGAGTACCTTCACTTCCCGGCCGCTTTGTACCGCTTTACGGATTTTTTCCGAGGTCCAGTCCCAATTG
>JAZQJQ010000066.1:0-8070 GCA_045541735.1 Eubacteriales bacterium | reverse complement strand
CTCCGACTTCCCGCAACCGGCGACTCTAAGGTATTCCTTATTGCCGCTATGGCGCTTGCAGCTGTATTCGGAATCGCAAAGCTCAGCTTCTTCAGACGTAAAGAAGACTGATACCAAGTGAACAAAACGAACCGAGCCGGTTTCGGCTCGGGTCGTTCTGTTAAAATAAAGTTTACAAAAATGCCTTGCAATGAAAAATGCTATGTAGTATAATGTAAATAACTATATCTGTATTTTGCGGTAATAGCAAAAAATTACGGAAAGGACGCTTTCGCGGTAAAAAATATGCTGTTAAAGAACGAAAACACAAAAACACAGACCTTCCGCATCGGCGGCGATGATGAATCCAGTATGCGCGGTATCTTGCTTACCGTGTATCAGGCACTCAAGGAAAAGGGTTATAATCCCATAAATCAGCTTGTCGGATATATTCTTTCCGAGGATCCTACCTATATAACCAATCACAACAATGCGAGAAGCCTTATCCGTAAGATAGACAGGGACGAGCTTCTCAACGTGCTTGTGGCATACTATCTTAACGTATAATCGGAGTGTTTGGGGATGCTTATATCTACTGCGCACGGATGTCCTGCGGGTGAGGATATTTCCGTAAGCAAGGGCGGGTATGCCATTGCTCTCGGATGCTTTGACGGCGTGCATCTCGGGCACGCCGCGCTTTTTCGCACCCTGAGGGAAAATGCCGCCGGCAGAAAGTGCGCCGCGTGGACCTTCGCTCCGCCCGAGGACGGTAAACTCTGCCCCGTAAAGGGCAAGCCGCGCATCGTTTCATTTGAGCACAAATGCGAACTTCTTTCACAAAACGGTGTTGATCACGCTTTTTTATATGATTTTTCCGAGGTTTGCAGTCTCTCCTGCGAGGAATTCGTTGATAAGATCCTCATCGGAGAATGCGGTTGCGGGCTTGCTGTTTGCGGTTATAATTTCACCTTCGGCAGATATGCCTCGGGTAATGCGGATACCCTCAGAGACCTGCTTTCCCGGCACGGGATAAAGACCCTGATAGTGGAGAACGTGCAGACGGACGGTATCTCCGTAAGCTCGGAAGGTATACGCGAGGCGCTTGCGGTGGGAGACGTGGAGCTCGCTGAAAAAATGCTGGGCAGGGAATACACCGTTAAAGCTCCCGTAATAGGCGGAAGGCATCTTGGCAGGAAATGGGGTTTTCCAACTGTAAATCAGCACTTTTTTGACGGAGCCGCTGTGCCGAGGAAGGGTGTTTATGCCTCAAGCTGTATAATAGACGGCAAAAAATACGGAGCCGTTACCAATATAGGCGTTCGTCCAACCGTTTCCGAAGGTAAGGATACCGTAACTGCAGAAACGCATATTTTTGATTTTACGGGTGATCTTTACGGGAAAACGCTCTCTGTTGCTATCAAGCATTTCATAAGACCCGAAAAAAGGTTTGAAAACGGCGATGAGCTGAAAAACGCTGTGCTTGAGGATATAGAGACCGCAAGAGAGTATTGCTCGAAAAATATAAAGTAAAAGGAGAAAGCACGGATGAAAAAAAGCATAAGTTGTATTGCGGCTTTTTTATGCGCCGTGCTTTGTTTGTTCTTTTTTGCACCGCCTGTGTATGCAGCCGATCCTCCTGAGATAAACGGCGTTCGCGCCGCGCTGCTTTATAACGTTGAAAACGATAAGGTGGTGTACTCTTTAAATGCGGACGAAAAGGTATTCCCCGCATCCTCCGTTAAGCTTATGACGGCCGTTGTTGCTTACCGTGCGCTTGAGGATCGCCTTGAGGAGACGGTCACGGTAACGCGAGAGATGCTGGAAGGAGTTGAAGGCTACCGCATAGGACTCGTTGCGGGTGAAGACGTAAAGATAGAGAGCCTTTTTTACGCAATGCTTCTGCGCGGCTCCAATGACAGCGCAAACGTGCTTGCACATCTTGTGAGCGGCAGTACCTCGGCTTTTCTTGCGGAGATGAATGCTTACGCGAAGCTCATCGGAATGGAGAATACGGTATATCTTAACACCGGCGGCATGCATGAGCCGGAGATGGTAACGACTGCATCCGATACCTTAAAGGTCGCTGCGGAGTTTGCATCTGAGGAAAAGCTGCTTGAAATGTCAAGCGTTACAAAATATCTGTTTCCCGCCACCAATAAAAGCGCTCAGTTTACCGTATATAACAGAAACCACCTTGTTTCCCGTTTTCAGGAAACAAAGTACTTTTACGAGTTTGCAAGGGGTATGAACTACGGTTCCACGGACGAGGGCGGAAGCGCTTGCTGCTCTGTTGCAAGCAGAGGCGGTCTTACCTACATATGTGTCGTTCTCGGCGGCGAAGAGGACGTTTCTACCGGAACCGATCTTGCAATGCGTGCCGCAAGCGATCTGCTGAAACACGGCATAGAGGGATTCGGATATACGGATGTTATAAACACCGAAAAGCCTGTGTGCGAGATAGGTGTTACGTTATCGGCTACGGTCGACCACGTTATGCTGTACCCGAAAAACGGACTTTCCGTCTATCTCCCTTCGGACGTTGACTTGGACAAGGATATAACCACAAGTATGCGTCTGAGCGGAGACAGCCTTGCCGCCCCCGTTGAAAAGGGTGCGGTCATCGGTTATCTGAACGTGTATTACGTAGACGAGCTGATAGGATCGGTCGAGCTTATAACCGGAGAAGAAGTTGAGCGCAACGGATTTCTTTATACGCTTGAGATGATAAAGGAGTATTCAAAAAGCAGATTTTTCCGTGCTACGGCGATAAGCGCCGCAGTGCTGACGGTCGTGTATATCTTTGCATCCGCTGCGGTGCGCCGCAGGCAGGCAAGGAAAAACAGAAGATACAGATTCTAATAAAGGAGGGATGGCAATGACAAAGTTAAAAAAACGGCTGTATGCTGCGGTAATGCTTTGTGCTGCGTTGCTGTCCCTTTCTTCGTGCCTTATAGTGGTGAACAGACCCGAGGAGACTGCCGATCCTACCGGTACGGATGCGGTCATAGATCCAACAACGTCCTCGCCGGTTACGGATGATATCTCCTCATCCGAAAAGCTTAGCGAAAACGAAAAAGCGGCACATAGGCTGGAAGCTATGCTTGATTACGATATGGACGGCAAGACCATCATACTTGTAACGACTGACAGTAACGTGCCACTGCCCGTAGGCTCGTCGAGGATCCTCGATAAAACGAGATGGCAGATACTGAACGAGGTAAGCGAAAAATACGGAGCTGAGCTTGTCGTTACCCGTGAGACACGATCCAGTATGATATCGAAATTTCTCGAATCAAGAAATTCCGGGCTCTATTATGCGGATATTCTTTGCGCACAGTCGGTTGAGATGGGTTCTCTTTTTGCGGAAAGGCTTGTTGCCGATCTTTCCTCGCTTCCGTTCTTAGACCTGGATGCAGAGTATTATTACCCTATGGCGACCGAGTCTGTTACCGTAAACGGAAAGGTATACGGTGTTGCGGGCGAGGCAAGCGCGGATTATGACGTTTTCGGGTGCATGCTGGCAAATATCGCTTCCTTGAATGCGATGGGAGCAGACGTCTACGCGGACGTTGAAAACGGCAACTGGACCTATGATAAGCTGCTCGAATATGTAAGGCTTTACGAGTATTCCGAGGACGGAAGCTATAAGGGTGTAAATGCCGTTTCGTCCGTTTTTGATAAGTCTCTCGCGGCAGAATATCTCTTTGAGGCTTTCGGAACGAGGTACGTGTATTCTGAAAACGGAGAGATAAAGCTGTATTCTCCCGCAGGCACCGCGGAGGCGGCAGTCGCTGCTGTGCGCGCTCTTTGTTATTCGGGCAACTGGGGATTTGAATTTACGGAAAAAGAAAAAAATGAACTGAACTTTGAAGAACTCGGTGACTACTCAGAGATCTCACAGCTTGATATGATGGCAAACGGCAAGGGACTTTTTTGTGCGGCAACACTTAACGACCTTGCAAGAGTTTATTATTCGGAGTCTGTTCTCGTTCCCATTCCCATACCTAAGCTGACGAAGGAGCAGGGAAGCTATATCTCCCCAACGGTCGGAGAGGCAGGCTTCTTCTTTATTCCCTCGGACGGTGCCAATATAACCGAGTCCGCCATACTTATTGAAGCGCTGAATGCAAGAAGTTACGGTGCGGTAAAAGAAGTGTACATAACGAACGTTCTGCATTATTATGCAAGAAACGAAAAAACACTCGATATGCTCGGGATAATAATGGAGAGACCGTATTTCGACCTTGCCGTAAATTTCGGTAAAAGATACGGGGCGTTGAGACAAATATCCCAGGATGCGGCGGTTTTTGCCGCCGAAAACGGGTACAGTATTTTTGATCTGTACGGAGCTTTTTATTCTGCGGCTGAGAACGTGCTTGAAGAAATAAAGAGTTATACAACGAATTGATCGGCTTTGTTGGGAGTTAACAAAAAGGAGGGATGAATATGAGACTGAGATACGATCTTCACATACATTCCTGCCTTTCTCCGTGCGGCGACGATGCGCTTACTCCTGCATTTGCTGCGGGCAGTGCCAAGCTTATAGGACTTGACGTTGCGGCGCTTACGGACCATAATTCGGCAAAAAACTGTCCCGCATTTTTTAAAGCGGCTGAGTTTTACGGACTTGCTCCCTTGGGTGGATTGGAGCTTTCGACTGTTGAAGGAGTACATGTGCTGTGCCTATTCGATAAGCTCGAAAAAATAATGGAATTTGACATATTTGTAAGCGAAAGACTTATAAAAATGGAAAATGATCCTGCGTTTTTCGGCAATCAGTTTGTGTGCGACGAGGAGGACGAGGTGCTCTGGGAGGAGAAATATCTTCTTTCAGGAGATACCGATATTCCTTTTAATGACGTAAGGGAGATTGTACTTTCTCACGGCGGTATCGCACTTCCCGCACATATAGACCGTAAGGTGAACGGAGCAGTTGAGATATTCGGCACCGTGCCGTCTGAGGCAGGCTTTACCGTGTACGAGATGCGCGACCGTTCAAATAAAGACGATTATCTCCCATATATGTGCAAAGACCCGATTGTGATATACAACAGCGATGCGCATATTGCGGAAAATATAGGCATTGCCGGCGGTGCCGCCACAGTCGATGATGATGCGGTCAACGAGCTTGGCGCGGCAGCCGCTCTTCTTAGGCATATAGCCGGAGACATCAAATAATCAAGTAAAAAACCTACCGAGTGTAAGGAAAGGATAAAACTATGAAGATAAGCGAAATTGCAGCCCTGCTTGATGCAGAAGTTCTTTGCGGAGCCGACAATCTGGACGGCGAGGTAAGGTCCGCCTGCGGAAGCGATATGATGAGCGACGTGCTTGCATTTGTAAAGGATCAGGCAGTTCTGCTCACAGGACTTCTTAATCCTCAGGTAATACGTACTGCTATGATGATGGATATGCAGTGCGTGGTATTCGTGCGCGGCAAAAAACCCACTCCCGACATTCTCGCGCTTGCGGAGAACTGCAGGCTGACTGTACTTTCCTCAAGCGAAAGACTTTATACCGCCTGCGGAAAGCTTTACGCGGCAGGTCTGAGAGGAGGCGACTTGATTGAGTGAGCTTCTTACTCTGAAGTACACCGTGCACGGTGACAACTTCACGGGTGCGGGAGAAGCTTCCGTGAGTATGAAAAGAGAGCTTCGCCAGCTCGGCTTTGATGCAAACGTTATCAGGCGTGCCGCCATTGCTATGTACGAGGGAGAGATCAATATGGTCATCCATGCCGAGGGCGGAGAAGCAGAGGTAATAATAGGCGAAGACAGAATAGAGATAATCCTGCGCGATGAGGGCCCCGGAATCGCAAACGTTGAGCTTGCGATGAAGGACGGATTTTCCACCGCGCAGGATAACATCCGTGCGCTCGGATTCGGCGCGGGAATGGGTCTGCCCAATATGAAGCGCTACAGCGACGAGATGCATATAGAAACAGAGATAGGAAAGGGAACAACGGTCTATATGACCATACTTTCCGACAGCCCGAAAAACGCACTTTGATTTTGAAAGGAGGGATGAAGTGTGAAGCATATTCACTCTGTCACCCTTGACAAGGATAAATGCCTTGGCTGTACCAACTGTATCAAGCGATGTCCCACAGAGGCCATCCGTGTGCGCGATCGTAAGGCGGCCATCACCGCAAACCGCTGTATCGATTGCGGCGAGTGCATACGTATATGCCCTCATAATGCAAAGAAAGCAATATTCGACCGATTCGACGAGGATGCGGGATTTAAGTTCAAGGTGGCTTTGCCCGCGCCTGCGCTGTACGGTCAGTTTGATAATATCGACGACGTAGACTACATACTTACCGCCTTAAAGCTCATCGGTTTTGATCACGTTGCGGAGGTGAGCAGCGCGGCGGAAATGGTGACGGAGTATACGCGCAAATATCTTGACGAGCATAAGTGCGACCATCCGTATATAAGCACTGCCTGCCCTGCGGTCGTAAGGCTTATCGAGGTAAGATTCCCTTATCTGAGGGACTATCTGCTTCCAGTAGTGGCGCCCGTGGAGCTTGCCGCCAGAATGGCGCGCGAGGACGTTTTGAAGAGCCACCCCGAGCTGAAGCCGGAGGATATCGGCATATACTTCATTTCCCCCTGCCCCGCAAAGGTGAGCTACGTCAAGAACCCCATCGGATACGAAAAGAGCGAGGTCGACCGAGTGCTTTCGATGAGCGAGATATATATGAAGCTGCTCGGAAAACTCGGCGAAGTCAAGAAGCCGGAATTTATCTCCCGAAGCGGCGTTATCGGCATCAGCTGGGCAACGACCGGAGGCGAGGCGGCGGGTCTTCTTAACGAAAAATATCTCGCGGCAGACGGTATCGAAAACGTAATTAACGTGCTTGACGAAATAGAAAACGAGAATTTCTCGGGCCTTGAATTTATCGAGCTGAACGCTTGCCGCGGCGGATGCGTCGGCGGTGTTCTCGCTGTGGAGAATCCTTATATCGCCAAGGCGAGAATACAGAAACTCAGAAAATTCCTGCCCATTTCCCAAAGCCGTGTTGAAAGTCTTAAAAAGACTGATGATATCGAGTGGGAACGCGGAGTGGAGAGCAATCCTGCACTGCGCCTCAATACTGACCGCACTCAGGCTATCGAAATGAGCCGCCGCATAAAGGAGCTTACCGCGACCTTGCCGGGACTTGACTGCGGCTCGTGCGGCGCCCCCTCGTGCAAAGCTCTTGCGGAGGATATCGTAAGGGGCGAAGCAAGGGAAAGCGACTGTATCTTCCGTATGCGTGAGCGCATACAGCAGATATTCAGCAGCCTTGCGGATATACAGCACGTAGATCTGCAGGTCATGCCAGATGCGGATAAGAAGGAAGGTGAATGAGATGCAGATAAAGGAGCGTACAGCGGCACAGCTTGCAGCTGAATTCGGTTTTGAGGTATTAAATGATGCAGACGGTGCGAGAAGCGTAAACTGCGGCTATGCAGGAGATCTTCTCAGCTGGGTAATGGGACGTGCACCCGCTGACTGCGCGTGGGTCACCGTTATGTCAAACGTTAACGTCGTTGCCGTTGCAAGCCTTGCAGACGTGGGCTGTGTCATACTTGCGGAGAACGCCGAGCTTGATGAAGCGGCGCTTGAAAAGGCAAGAGCCGTAGGTATCAATATCTACCGCACATCGATGCCCGTTTTTGAGGTGTGTGCAAAATTAGCCAATTTAGGGTAATAAAAATCCCTTTAAATCGGCATTCGTTCAGCAAAAATCCTCGAAAAGCTCTTTACAACCAAGAAAAAAAGTGATATCATATTTAAAGGTGCGGGTATCCGCGCCCAAAAGCTTTGCGCAAAAACAAATTAATATATATTTCCGGAGGAAAAAATGGCAAGAATTAAGCAGTCCATGGACGGTAATACCGCGGCGGCGCACGTCAGCTACGCCTTTACCGAGGTTGCCGCAATCTACCCCATCACCCCTTCCAGCCCTATGGCAGAGGTGACCGACCAGTGGTCCGCCACCGGTCTCAAGAACGTTTTTGACGATAACGTCAAGGTTCTCGAGATGCAGAGCGAGGCAGGTGCAGCAGGTGCAGTGCACGGCTCTCTCGCAGCAGGTGCTCTCAC
>JAZQJQ010000065.1:0-3548 GCA_045541735.1 Eubacteriales bacterium | reverse complement strand
CTATGAAGCCCGGACTTTCCTCATGGCAATACCTTTCGGCTACATGCCACGCGATCGCGCCGCTCGGTCATAAGATTTTAACATTTTGATGCTTTTTTGTCAATAGCGAATTGACACGTAAAACTATTCGTGCTAAAATGTCTACGATTATTTTATTGTTTTTTGCAAATCGGAGAAGTTTATGACTCTTGACAAGCTTGAGATAGGAAAAAGTGCTGTAATAACAAAGGTTGGCGGTGAAGGCGCGCTCAGAGCTCGCTTGCTGGATATGGGTCTTATCCCACGTACTGTTATAACGGCCGTGAGACGTGCACCGATGGGGGATCCCGTCGAGCTTCGCGTTCGCGGATATGAGCTTACCATCCGCCTTGAAGATGCCGCAAAGATAGAGATCGAACCCGCAGTAGTGCCCAAAGTATTTTCTTCAGATTGCGCTTCCTGCGGAGATTGCTGTCATAAAAATAACTGCAAGGGAGGTAAATAAATGGTATTTGCTCTTGTAGGAAATCAAAATTGCGGAAAGACTACGCTTTTCAATCAGATCACGGGCTCCAATCAGCACGTCGGAAATTTTCCGGGTGTTACCGTGGAGAGCAAAGTAGGCGTTATCCGCTCGAGAAAGTCGGACACTGTAGTAGACCTTCCTGGTATTTATTCGCTTCGCGCTTATACTAACGAGGAGACCGTTACGCGTGATTTTATACTGAACAATAAACCTGACGGTATTATAAACATTGTTGATGCTACGAATATAGAGCGGAACCTTTATCTGTCGCTTCAGCTGCTTACTATGGGTGTGCCTACCGTTATAGCGCTCAATATGATGGATGAGGTCCGAGGTAACGGCGGAAGCATAAATATTGATAAACTTTCCGACGCTCTCGGCGTTCGCGTTGTGCCTATCAGTGCCGCGAAAAATGAGGGTATAGATGAGCTCATTGAGCGTGCAGCGGAAGCTGCAAGTAAAAAGCTCATGCCGAAGGTGAAGGATTTCTGTACTGTAGGCCCTGTTCACCGCTGTATACACTCCGTATCTCACCTTGTTGAGGATCACGCGGAGATGATACATATGGCTCCTCGCTTTGCCGCAACAAAGCTTATAGAGGGCGATGATGAGCTTGCAGAAAAGCTCGGACTTAACGGAAACGAGCGCGAGACCATTGAGCACGCCGTCCTTGAGATGGAGAATGAGGGAGGCCTCGACCGTATGGCGGCTATTGCCAATATGCGTTATGATTTCATCGAAAAAGCTTGCTCGCGCACGGTCGTGCATTCCGCTGAGACGAAGGAACATAAAAGAAGCGTCTCAATAGATAAGGTCCTTACCGGCAAATATACCGCACTTCCCATATTCTTCGGTATTATGCTTCTTGTGTTCTGGCTTACGTTCGGCCTTATCGGTCAGCCTATCTCCGATCTTCTTGCCTCAGGTATCGATGCTCTCATAGCTATGACGGATTCCGCGCTTACCGGGTTCGGCTTAAATCCCGTTGCAAAGAGCCTCGTAGTTGACGGTGTTCTTGCTGGGGTGGGAAGTGTACTTTCCTTTTTGCCGCTCATTGTTGTTCTGTTCTTTTTTCTGTCGGTGCTTGAGGATACCGGATATATGGCTCGCGTTGCGTTTGTTACAGACCGTCTGCTCCGCAAGATCGGTCTTTCGGGAAGAAGCGTCGTTCCTATGCTTATAGGTTTTGGTTGTTCCGTCCCCGCAATTATGGCAACGAGGACCCTTACTTCCGAAAGAGACAGAAAACTCAGTGCTATGCTGGTTCCGTTTATGAGCTGTTCTGCAAAGCTGCCGATATATGCAGTGTTTACGGCAGCATTTTTCCCCGCTCACGGCCCGATCGTAATGATGGCGCTGTATCTGCTCGGTATAATAGTCGGAGTGCTTGTGGCACGTTTTTCAGGCGCTTTTGTGTTCCGCGGAACGGCCATGCCCTTTGTTATGGAGCTTCCCAATTACCGTTTTCCTTCCGCAAAAAGTGTGCTTCTGCTTATGAAGGATAAGGCGTGGGACTTTATCAGAAAGGCATTTACCGTTATTTTGGTCGCTTCCGTTGCCATTTGGATCCTGCAGACTTTTGATGTTAGAATGAACGTTGTTGAGCACGGTGAGGGAAGTATGCTTGCGGCAATCGGAAGATTCCTCTCTCCCTTATTTGTGCCCCTCGGATTTGCCGATTGGAGGATCTCGACAGCGCTGATTACCGGATTCACTGCAAAGGAAGCCGTGGTGAGTACGCTTGCTGTGCTTATGAATACTTCGGTATCCGAGCTTCCCATCGTACTTATGAACAGCTCAGACGTTTTCACAGCTGCGAGTGCTTGTTCTTTCCTCGTATTTACTTTGCTGTATACTCCCTGCGTTGCAGCGATCGCAACTCTGCGCCGCGAGTTTTCTTCGCGCCTCGGCGCTCTCGGCGTAGTGCTTTTTCAGTGTTCCGTTGCTTGGATATGCGCTTTTATAGTTTACCGCATAGCGCTGCTGTTTTAGTTACCATATTTTGTGCGTTGAACACCTCCGTGCTTCGTGTTACAATGAATAACACGAAACACGGAGGTTTTTATGAATTCAAACAGGATTATTCGCGCCGCCGTCAAAGGCACTCTTGCGGCGGCTGTTTCTTTGGGGATTTTTCTTTCGTCTGCTATTTCCGTACATGCGGATACTTTCGGCGAGCTTGTGGAAAAAGGATTTCCGCCGTCATACGCACACAAGCTTTCCTCTCTTGCAGAGGCATATCCCGGATGGAACTTTAAGCCGCTTTACATAACGGGTATGGATTCCGATTACACTTTTACTTACGTCCTTAACAAAGAGACTGCAGACCCTTCTGTAAATCTTGTTTCACCTTCTGCCGGAAATTCTGCATACCGCGATGAGCGAACGGGTCCGGTTTTTGACGGCGGATGGTACAGCGCAAACGACGAGGCGGTACGGTATTTTCTCGATCCGCGTAATTTCCTTGACGATGAACATATTTTTATGTTTGAGGACATTTCATCCCCAATGAGCATATCGAAGGCAGAGGGGATATGCGCATCTGTTCTTGCAGGTACTTTTATGGAGAATAAGACACTATCAAACGGAAAAACAGTTGCGAGATATCTTGCTGAGATCGGTGCCGAACTGGGTATCTCTGCGCCGTTTCTTGCGGCTAGAATAAGGCTTGAGCAGGGGGTAAACGGCTCTCCGCTTTCAAGCGGCAACGGAGGTGCGGTACTTGCAGATTATTATAAAAACAAAATCCAAAGAGACGAACGGGGCCTTGTTGCCGCACCGTCATCGGGATATACAGAATCGGAGCTTAAAGGCTATAACGGATTTTATAACTATTTTAATATAGGGGCAAGCGGTACCGGCCTTTTTAACATTTATCTAAGCGCATTGAGGACTGCCCAAAAGGGAACTGCTGCAAAATCCGCAGAGTGGGGCGGCGCCTCCTGGAACACCGATTGGAAGGGACTGTACGGTGGTGCGCTAACCCTGAAAAATAAGTACGTTAACGATTATCAAAACACGCTCTATCTGCAGAAATTTAACG
>JAZQJQ010000064.1:0-14008 GCA_045541735.1 Eubacteriales bacterium | reverse complement strand
TTGCCCCTCCTACCCTTGCGAGGTTGAATGCGCGATGCGTGTAGCTTCCCCACCACGATTCGGTGACAAATATCATACTCTCTGTGGTTATTGGCGGGCGGGAGGCTTGAACCCCCGCTGTGCTCCACGCTTCGGGTCGATAACGCCAACCGTCGGCAAGGACGATAACACTGCCAACGGGAAGCTCTTCTTTTGTGAACATCGGAGTAGCGTAAAACTGCTTGCTGTTAGATGCGGTTGTTATAACCTTATGATGGTTTGCGGCGCTTGTAGCATTCCAATAACCGAGGGGTGTCCACTTAATATCGAGGATTTCATAATCATCCGGATTAAAGGTGGGTGCGTTAACGTATGTGGAAGCGGTTACGGCATCGGGACTTGCTATTGCATTCATCGCGGCCTCAATGGCAAGCTTCTGCTTATCGCCCTCAACCCCGGAAGGAGCAAAACGGACGTTTTCAACGGAAAGACCCGTAAGCTTAGAGGTAAATGTAAGTCCTGCTATGTAACGACCGAGATCGTAGGAGAGATGATATCCGTCGCGGGTAATATGATCCCCGATATAGGATGTGCGCGCATTTTGGATTGCAGTACCGTTTGGTACTATAAGCTCGAAATTTTCATTGGTCTTTATCTTGCTTCCCACGGCATTAACGATGGCATTATACATCTTCATCTGATCCTTGCCGTACTTAGCAAAATCATTGTGGGTTGTATCCTGCTGATATGCCCATGTCATATTCCAAACAAGCCTTGCGTTAGGCGCGAGATTTTGAACGTACTTGATAAGATACGTGAGAATCGTGTACGTGCTTTCAATTCCGCTGGAGCCGCTTGCCTGCTGCATAGAAATAAAATCCCACTCCTGAGATCTTATTGCATCGCTCATTTTATAATTCTTTACAGTAGACCAAGCACCGCTTGTGTTAGTGCGGTATTCATATGCCGCCTTATCTTCGCGTGCATTTGTTGCGTGAGTATTCAAGGAGCATCCGCCGATATAAAGGTTACCGAGAGATATCTTCTCTATTCCCAAATCCTTAGCAATATCATACACATACTGCATAGTGTCATCGGAAAAGCTGTTTCCTATAGTAAGTATTCTAAGCACGCCATCCGCCTCCCAATCCGCTGTCGGAATAATTTCAACAAGACCTTCCGTCGTCGCCTCCTCTGCTCCGGGCTCCGTTACGGTGGCGGTTGTAACATCGGTTATAGGAGCATCTGTTAAAGCAAGCGAAGTGTCCGCTCCCGCGGAAGGCATTTCGGATGTGCCGCAGGAAGCAAAAGCAATGGGAATCAAAGTCAAAAACAAAAGGAAAACTGCGATTCTCCGCATATAGGCATCTCCTTTAGATAATTTTTTTACAATAATAGCATAATTCCACATTTAAGTCAACAAAGATCGCGCTGTATTTTATTAAAATTAATCAAATATATTGATTATTGCGGCGGAACGTGGTATACTGATTTGGTAGCTAAAGGCAAGTATGCCTGACCACTTTCTGCTTATTATTTTTACGGTCGTTACCATATGGTCACGACCTTTATTTTATGGAGTTATTATGAAATACGACGTAATTATTATCGGCGCAGGCCCTGGTGGAATTTTTGCAGCTTATGAGTTGACCAAACTTAATTCCGCACTCAAAATTGCTGTTTTTGAAACCGGAAATCCTCTTGATAAAAGAAAATGCCCCATAGACGGGGACAAGATCAAAAGCTGTATTCATTGTAAGACCTGCTCTATTATGAGTGGTTTTGGCGGTGCAGGTGCATTTTCCGACGGAAAATACAATATAACGAATGATTTTGGCGGCACACTTTACGAGTATATAGGTAAAAAAGAAGCTACTGCACTAATGGAGTACGTTGACGAAATTAATATGGCTTTCGGCGGAGAAGGCACCAAGCTTTATTCCACCGCAGGGACAAAATTCAAGAAGATATGTATGCAGAACGGTCTGCATCTACTTGATGCTTCTGTACGTCATTTAGGAACTGATATCAATTACATAGTTCTGGAAAACCTATACGCTCACCTGGAAAAGAAAGCAGATTTCTATTTTAATACACCGGTCGATACTATCGAAGAAAACGAGGGTACATATTCAATAACTGCAGCAAACAAACGCTATGAATGCGATAAATGTATCGTTTCTGTAGGCAGGAGCGGCAGCAAATGGATGGAAGAAACTTGCAAAAAGCTTGATATTCCCACACGTTCAAACCGTGTCGATATTGGTGTCCGAGTCGAACTTCCGGCAGAGATCTTTTCTCACCTGACGGACGAGCTATATGAAAGCAAGATAGTATACCGTACCCAAAAGTACGCAGATAAGGTCCGTACGTTCTGTATGAATCCAAAGGGCGCGGTAGTAAGCGAGAACACGAACGGAATCGTTACTGTAAACGGGCACAGCTATGAAGATCCAGAAAAGCAGACGAAAAACACTAACTTTGCCCTTCTGGTTGCTAAACATTTTTCCGAACCCTTCCGTGATTCAAACGGTTACGGCGAGTCCATTGCCCGTCTTAGCAATATGCTGGGAGGAGGGGTGATGGTTCAACGCTTCGGTGATCTCATACAAGGGCACAGAAGCACACAGCAGCGTATAGAAGAATCCTTTACCACGCCCACACTTAACGCAACTCCCGGTGACCTCAGTCTTGTGCTTCCCAAAAGAATACTTGACGGAATTATTGAAATGATCTACGCGCTTGATAAGATCGCTCCCGGCACAGCAAATGAGGATACACTTCTCTATGGTGTGGAAGTAAAATTCTACAATATGGAGGTAGAGGTTGATAATAACCTCGAGTGCTGTAAAAAGGGACTTTACGTCATAGGAGACGGAAGCGGTATAACCCACTCGCTCTCTCACGCATCAGCAAGCGGAGTTTTTGTTGCAAGAAACATTATAAAGGGTTAAAGTCCTATCGCATTAAGTACATCACGAGTTGATTTATATTTTTCTACGTATTTCATTTCGTCTATATCAAACGGCAACGGACCGTTATAATTCAGCAAGATAAGCTGTCTGTTGAGCAGTATTCGTTCTTTGCAATCACAAACCGCAGTTCTGACAGATCGTTTATCGATCAAGTCTGTATGATTCAATAATTCTTCAAGTGAAGAAAACTGCTTGAGCAGTACTGCAGCTGTCTTAGGTCCAACCTTATCGCATCCACGGATATTATCTGAGGTATCGCCCGTAAGTGATTTAAATTCAGCATATCTTTCGGGATAAACACCAAGCTTGTTAAATACGTAGTTTGCGTCACAAATCACGCTTTTTTCTCCTCTGTAGCGTAAAATGCGTACATTATCTGCTATCAACTGAAAAAGATCGCTGTCTCCGGATGAAATTGTGATAAAACTGTCATTATCTATATTGTGCGCGTATCCCGCGAGCCAATCATCTGCCTCGCATTCCTTTGTTTCAGCGTGTGATATACCCATAACGCTGAGCGCAGAACAAATATAAGGAAGTTGAGAAAAAGGCGTGTCCTGCACGGGTATATTTGAGTAATCGGGACGGTTTGCTTTATACGCTGGAGAAAGCTCGTTTCTCTCGTTTGTGTGCTCTCCGTCGAAAAAAACAGCAACGTGTGTAGCTTGTGCAATTCTTATCATTCGTAATATCGCACCTACAAAACCAATAGTCCCTCGAATATCGTCGCCGCTCTTCCCTTTTATCTCATTTGGCATTCCATAAAACATTTGAAACAGCAGATTACTGCCATCAACAAGAAGAATTCTTTTCATACCGTACCTCCTTTTGCATTATAACAAATATTATAAGATCACGCAAGTGAAACGGAGCTTTTCATGTATTCTGAAATTATAGAGGCAATTAAAAAAGCAAATACTGTAATAATTCATCGGCACGAAAGACCCGACGGCGATGCCATAGGCTGTCAGTTAGGACTAAAGGAAATAATTAAGTCAAATTACCCCGATAAAGCCGTATTTGCCGTTGGCGACGATGCGCGTAATTATTCTTTTATGGCACCTGAAGGTTTTGACATCATCGAAGACGATTTATATTGCGATGCCCTAGCCATCGTACTTGATTGCGGCTCTGCTAAGCTTATCAGTGACAAACGGTATACAGGAGCTAAGTACACAGCGCGGATTGATCATCATATTTATTGTGAAAAAGTATGTAACACAGAAGTGATCGATACTTCCTACGAAAGCTGCTGCGGAATGATCGCCGATATGGCGATATCCAATGGTCTTAATATAAACTCAAAAGCTGCAACTGCGCTTTATACCGGAATCGTTACCGATTCGGGCAGATTCCGCTACGACAGCACTTCGCCGCGCACTATGAGGTTGGCTTCTGAGCTTCTTGAGTGCGGAGTTGATTACTCCGATATTTTCCGCGAGCTGTATTCAGACACTTTCGAAAATAAAAAACTGAAAGCAAACTTTCTCTTGAAAGTTAAATTCACTGATAAAAACGTAGCTTATATATATACCGATAAGTACGAGCTAGATATGCTGAATGTTGATACATTTACCGCTTCCCGCGGTATGGTCAACACAATGTCCGATATTAAAGGCGTTGACATATGGGTAAACTTTACAGAGGCTGATGAGGGTGTTTTCTGCGAGATCAGATCTTCAGTTTACAATATCAATCCCATAGCGGTAAAGTACGGCGGCGGAGGCCATGCAAAGGCAAGCGGTGCAACTCTGAAAAACAGATGTGAAGCAATGCAGCTTCTTTCTGACCTTAATGATATGATCGGGGAAAAATAATGAAATACGAGATCAAAAAACAAATACTTGATAAGATAAAAGAATACAATAAGATATTTCTCTTCAGACATATTAGAAACGACGGAGACTGTGTAGGCTCAACCAAAGGACTAAAGGAAATAATCAAAGCGACTTGGCCCGAGAAAAACGTTCTTATTATTGACACGGAGCTTGCAAAATACCTTGAGTTTATGGGCCCTGAGGACGATCCGGTTCCTGAAGATGAATATAAGGATGCTCTCGGAATCGTTCTGGACACTGCATCCGAAGCGCGTATCTCGAACCCTTGCTATAAGCTTTGCCGCGAGCTTATTAAAATAGATCATCATATTCCGCTTGAGTCGTACGGAAACATCGTTTGGGTAGAGGAAGAGCGTTCTTCCTGCTGCGAAATGGTTGTGGATTTTTACGTGACCTTCAAGAACGAGCTAGTGCTTACAAAAGAAGCCGCTACGCATCTATATACCGGAATGGTTACCGACAGCGGACGTTTTAAATACGACGGGGTTACCGGAGAGACTCTTCGTTGCGCGGCAGAGCTACTTGACGTCGGAGTAAAAACCGATATTCTGTTTGCGCGTCTTTATCTTGAAGCCTTTGAATATCTCAAATTCAAGGCTCATATCTATAATAGGATGCAGATCACCGAAAACGGCGTAGCTTATATATATATTGACAGACAGATGCAGGAGGAATTTAACCTTACGCTCGAGCAGGCAAGCGCTTGTATCGGTAATCTCGACTCGATCCGTGGATGCATCTGTTGGATCGCCTTCATTGAAACGGGTGACGAAAAGAATACGATCCGAGTAAGACTTCGCTCGCGATTTGTTCACATAAACCATATTGCTGAAAACCATAACGGCGGCGGACACGCCTGCGCAAGCGGAGCTACTGTATACAGCCGCGAAGAAGTTGACACACTGCTTGCAGAAGCCGATGCCACCGTCGCAGAATATAAAGCCACTCACGAGGAATGGCTATGAGGATACTTGTTACGAACGATGACGGCATGAATGCGGCTCAACTTATTCCGCTTGTTAAGTTTTGCAAAGAACTTGGCGAAGTATTTTGCGTGGTTCCCAAAAACGAACAGAGCGGCAAAAGTCACGCTATAGAGCTTCATTCGGATTTTGAAGCTAATAAATTTGAACTTTGCCCGGGTGTTACTGCTTGGTACGTTGACTCTACTCCAGCTGACTGTGTTCGCTTTGCGATACTTGGACTTCATGAAAAATTTGATCTTGTCATTTCCGGAATAAACAAAGGATTGAATATCGGTACAGATATGATATACTCTGGCACCGTTGGAGCGGCGTGCGAAGCAAATGTCCTTGGGGTTAAAGCTTTGGCTATATCCGTGTCCCCTATGGATTATCCAAACGCGACGGCCGATCTCGAACTTGTTTTTAATTTTATCTTTAACAATGACCTTCTTGACAGAAACTCTATTTACAATATAAACATTCCGGCATCGCCAAAAGGAGTACTGATAACAAGACAAGGGGGCCCATATTACTCAGATGACTTCCCCAATATCTCCGGCAATATTTACAGACCTACCGGAAAATGTGTATACAAAAGCTCCGATGATATATCTCTTGATACCGACGCGGTATTCAGCGGATATGTTTCCATTACCCCGATCACATTTGACCGAACCGACAACAAGGCATACGAATCATTGAGTTATCTTAATAATTAAAAAAGCCGTCTATCTTAAGCGATAGACGGCTTTTTTAACTAATATCAGCCTTCGATCATAACCTCGCAGCCGGAACCGAACTGCACGGTACCCTTATAGTTCGTAAGAGTACCCTTTACGGTTATAAGATCGCCAACGGCAAGCTTATCCGCGCCCTCGCCTTTAAGGCGGAAGCACTGAATGTTTTTGTCGGCAACCTTGATAGTAACAGTTACGTTCTTGTACTGCTCGCTGTAGGGAGTGTCAATAGACACGATCTCGCCTTTAAGCTCGACAGAGTAAGGCATTGATTCACCCTCTGCAAGCTCAAAAGCAGCCTTAACGATATCCTCGGGAAGGAAGGAGATCTTTGTAACGAGCTCACATCCTGCACCGAACTGTACAGTGCCCTTATAGTTAGTGATATTACCCTTTACGATGATGTGATCACCTACAGCAAGATCAGCTGCACCATCGCCCTTCAGACGGAAGCACTGAATTGCTTTGTCGTTGACAGCGATAGTAACGGTAATGTTACCGTACTGCTCACTGTAAGGAGTATCTATCGCAGCAATAACACCGGTAAGCTGGCAGTTATAAGGAAGTGCACCGCCTTCAGCAAGCTCGAATGCTGCTTTAACGATCTCAGCAGGATCCTCGGGAGCTTCGGGTGCGGGGGCTTCATTCTTTATAACGCTATCAAGAGTACAACCTGCATCAAACTCAATTGTGCCCTTATAGTTCTTGATAGTACCGGTAACCGTGATGGTATCGCCAATAGCAAGTTTATCAGCACCTTCACCGGCGAGACGGTAACACATCATAGGATGTGCCTCATCGCCATCGCAGATGATGGTAACGGTGATGTTCTTATACTGATCGCTCCAAGGAGTATCGATCTTGTTTATAACACCTGTGAGAGTGGTGGGTTCGGTCATGGCGAGACCGTCCTCAAGCTTATATGCAGCCTCAAGGATGGCGGACTGATCCTTCTTCTCGTAGCCAACGGAAAGAAGCTGGCAGCCTGCGTCAAATTCAATCGTGCCCTTATAATTCTTGATCTTACCTTCAACGGTGATCATATCGCCAACAGCAAGCTTATCAGCACCATCGCCTGCGAGACGGTAGCACATAATAGGTTTATCAGCGAGTTCTCCGATCTGAATGGTAACAGTAATGTTCTTATACTGGTCACTCCAAGGAGTATCGATCTTTACTATTTTACCGTAAAGGCGGAAGTCGCCGTCCATCGCGATGCCGTCTTCAAGCTTGTATGCTGCTGCAACTATCTCTTCGTAGCTCATACCTTCATCAACAATGATAGCGGCAGGAGTGCGGCGCTTGAAAGAAACGGAAACAGCCTTGCCGTTCTCGTCCTTAACGGTTGCGGTAAGAGTATAGGTAACTTCCTCGGGATTTTTCTCGTTAATATCAACGGTGTACATATTATCCGCACCCTTAACAAGCTTAACGTTCTCTTCGGCAGCGTCGGTTGTCCACTCAACCGCAAAGGTCTTATCGCCTACAAGTATCTGTGCGATTACCTTGTAGTCAGCAATGTAAACTTCAGAAGCGTTCTTGTAAGTATTGTAAACATAATCCTTAGCAGACTCTAAGGGATCTACCGTTTCGGTAGCGGTATTGCCGCATGCGGCAAAAACGGAGATGCAAAGAGCAAGCAAAAGAGCAAAACAAATTGATCTTTTCATTATTTTCTCCTAACTAATTATTTAATAGTGATATTATCGATCGTAAAGACCTTGATCTGATACTCGCCGTCAAAATAATCGACAATTCCTTTTACGTCAATGGTCTTTCCTAAAAATGCTTCTTCGGTAATCAAATTTCCGGAAGCATCGCGGAGGACTGCGGTACGTACAGTTATTACCGTACTACCGTTTTGGCAGGTGAGAGTCATCGCGCCATTAGCGGAGCTGCTCTCATTTTGAGTAGTGTAAACGCTTTTTACAGCAAGATCGCTCATTTGAACGGACGTATTCATTACAAGCTCGGCGTAATCAAACGAAACATCCTTTTCTTCCCCGCTGTCTGTATCTGTAACAGCGACGACAAGCTTGCCGTTTTTGAAGGTTTCGGGATCAGTTGATACGAAAGCGCCGCTATGCCCGGAACTGATAAATTGAATATTTTCCGGATCATCGGGTTTCATAGCGCGGTATTTTAGTCCGGATATCTGCCAGGTCTCACCCGTTTCGTAATACTGTACCTTGCCGACTATTCTTACCTTATTACCTATATTAAGGATCTTTAAACCGTCTCCACCTACACCGCTGTTCCCGTAATATACGGAAATACCGTAGTATAAACCGGTTTCCTCATCAAACTGCTCAACGTAAACGGTATCGCTTGCATTAGCAGCGACGATGCATTCAAAAGCAACAAGAATATCCCTGTATGCTTCGATATTGGTTCGCAGCTCCCTTAAAGTCAGCTCAACGGCAGCGCCGTCATAAAAATCGGGATCCTTAACGCCGGAATATACATTCAGTTTCTGCCTGCGAGCCTGGTCAATAGCCGACATACAAATACTGCCGTAAATATTATTGTTGGAATTTGAAGCAATGGCTAGACCGTTCTGAAGGATCTCAACATTCAAGTTGCGATAATCCGACATATCAGCAGTTTTATACCATACCCAAACAAGATATCTGTTACCTGTGGAATCGGCATTCCACGTAGCGGTATCAGATTCAATAATAATTGAAACGGCATCCTTGAGTCTGCCTTTTGTAAAAGCAGAGGCGGCTTTGCCGTACTGCTCTATCTTACCGGTAGACTCAGGAGTGTTTATTCCAAGGAACCTAGCCTTGAAAATACCTTCCGGCATTACTTCAACAGGAACGTTGAAATGAACAGTATCTCCGTCAACAAAATTCTTTACGGTAACTTCCTGCTTCAAGGTAAAAGAACCCATATTAAGTTTCAGCTCTGAAGCGAAGTCGACTATCGGAATATCGGATTCATCGGTCTTTTCCGGTCTATCTCCAGTTTCACAAGAAACAAGCAAGATAATAAGAAGAACGGAAAGTAATGTAAATAAGCACTTAAAAAGCGTTTTCATACTTAAGATCAGTTACCTTCTCTGCAGGTAGTGATTGCTTCCTTAAATGCTTTATCGATGATTGCCTCTACATCTGCACCGGGATCAACAAGGCAAGTCTGCATAAGAAGACCAACCGCATCGCGTGCATCGGAAGAGCCCATAAATGCGGGAGAGGTGTAATATGCGGATTCCTGGTCAAGACATATCTTCGCGGAGAGAGCGGAAATGTAATCACCGCCGTCAGCCTTGGAGATAAAATCAGCGTATACCGCATTGTCCTTAACGCTCTTGAGTACGGGAACGTATCCGGAAGCCATAGAGAACTCTGCCTGGAACTCAACATTTGTGGTGAGGTACTTCATAAAGAGCCAAGCCGCTACAGTCTCCTGAGGATTCTCACTCTGGAAGAGGCAGATGCTGGGTCCCTGAGAAATGACCTTCTTGTTATCGGCATTTACCTGAGGAATTGTAGTAATGCCTACATCGAAGGGATACTTGCCGTCAGCACCCTTGGTAGGACGCTGGTGAGTAGCTCCGGCAGAAGAACCGATAGACATATAGCTTCTTGTTCCGTCAGCGGACTTGAAAAGTTCTGAAGTATAAGAGCCGAGGATCTCCTGAGTTGTGATATAGCCGAGCTTGTACCATTCGCGGAACTTCTTAACGAATGCGCGGTTCTCTTCATTATCAAAGAGGAAGTGCTCGCCGGTAGCACTGGTATATGCAGAACCCTGCTGTTCACACATAGTAATGAACCAGTTGGATTCAGAGTCATAACCTAACGGAATTGAACCGGGGTCAAGCTCCTTGATCTTCTTGCAAAGAGCTTCAAGCTCGTCCCACGTTGTAGGAACGGAAAGGTTATTCGCTTCAAAGAAGGTCTTATTATAATAAAGAACCTCTGTAGATTTGCTGAGAGGAAGTGTGTACATAAGTCCGTCGCCGAACTGCTTGCCCTCGTTATAATATCCTTCGATGAAATCAGCTTTCTGAGCATCGGTAAGACCGAGAATCTCGGTAGTACCGTCAGCGCGGGTCACCTCAACGTTGCTGTCTATAAGTGCATCAAGAGTAATAACTCTGCCGGAAATGTTGTAAAGTGCAACGTGATCCGGATAGCAGTAAGCGATGTCGGGCTGATTGCCGACGGTAAGCTCAACCGCGATGTTATCACGTACGTCATCATAGTTACCGACCTGCTCATGAACTATGGTGATGTTGGGATAGAGCTTATTGAACTCTTTAATGTAGAGGTCAAGTACGTCTCTGAGGTTGGAGCCCATGGTGTGATCGAAGTAAATGGTGACAGCGCTTCCGTCATAGCCGCCTTCGGGAACAACAAAGTTCACCTGGGCAGTCTTAGTGCCGCAGCCTGTCATTGCCGCCATGCCGATAAGCATGGTAAGAGTAAGGAGTATTGCTGCAATTCTCTTTTTCATTGTCTTTTCCTTCCTGATTTTTTGTTTATATGTTAATGACCGCAAGGGTCTATCAACCTTTTATACCGCTGCGGCTAACGCCCGACATAATGTACTTGCGCAAGAAGATGAACACAAGGAACAGCGGTGCGGAAACGATGGCAACTGCTGCCATCTGCACGGGGAAGTTAACGTCTCCCGTAGCATCTGTAAATGCGTTACGAAGACCGTTGGTAATAAGTCTGTGCGCTTCATCATTTGCAACGAGGTTAGGCCAAACATATGAGTTCCACGCACCCATCATTTTAAGGATAGTAATAGATATAAGCGTGGGAAGAGACATAGGGATCATTACCTTCCAGAGGTATTTGAGATCACTCGTTCCGTCGACCTTAGCCGCAAGATATAGCTCGTTTGGTATCTGCATAAAATTCTGCCTGAGCAGATAAATGTAAAACACACTTACAAGAAACGGGAAAATAAGTACCTTAAAAGTATGCATCCAATCAAAAGAGTTTATGGTAGCATAGTTTGTAATGGTGAAAAGTTCACCCGGGATCATCATAGTTGCCAGCAAAGCCCCGAACATTGCATCCTTTCCTTTGAACTCAAGACGTGCGAAAGCAAAAGCTGAAAGCACCGTGATAACAAGCGAAAGAAGGGTCGAAACTATACCGACGTATGCAGTATTAAGGAAAAGTCTTCCGAGGCTCGCAGTAGTAAACGCTTCTGCATAATTGCCGAGCATAATTTGCTTAGGCCAGAACGTTGGAACTGCCAAACGGTATTCGGAAAGAGTCTTTAGCGATGATATGACCATCCAATAAAACGGGAATATGACGATGAGCGCCATAAGAATAAGAAAAGCATAAACAAGGACCTTAAAAAGCACCTGCATAACTCCCTGCCGAATGGAGACAGAGCGAACGTTCTTTTCTTGCATTACGTTGTTATTAATATTAGTCATGCCGCACCTCTCAATAATGAACTCGCTTTTTACTTACCTGTAGGTTTATCATCGTAACAACGAAGATAATAGCAAACAGAATAAGAGCAGCGGCACTTGCCTGGCCGTAATTCATCTTGGGGAGTGCATCGTAGATGTAACCAACGATGGTGTTAAGTCTGCGTGGTGCACCTGCGGGTCCCATATCCTCTCCGAATATGCCGACAATGCTGGAATATTCCTTGAAACCGCCTATGAAACCGGTTATGATAACGTAAGCAAGCATCGGAGAAAGAAGCGGAACCGTTATTCTGGTAAACACTCGGCTCTTAGGTGTACCGTCAACCTTTGCCGCATCGTAATATTGCTTGTTTACACTCTGAAGACCGCCCAGAAGGACAAGTATCTTAAAAGGAAGCGCGTTCCATACTATGTAGACCACCATTACAGTCATATTAGCCCAATAACTTGAGCCTGCATTGATCCAGTTAATTGGCTCGCCTCCGAAAAATTCAATGCAGTTATTGATAATGCCAGCCGTAATGATGATATCATGCCCATCCGTACCCATGTTACCAACAATGTTAAACATCGCGGCAAATACCATACCGATCGCAATAGAGTTTGTTACGTACGGAAGAAAGAAAATCGTCTGTAAAGTCTTTTTGAGCGGTTTGATAGAGTTGAGAGCAACCGCAATCAAAAGCGCGAGAAAAGTAGAAAGAGGAACCGTAAGTACACAAAGAAGCATTGTGTTATAAAGGCTTGTTCTGAATGAGGTAAAACTTATGACTTTAGCGAAGTTGCCGATACCGAATTTGAACGTAGCACCGCCAACGATCGCAAGCCCGTTATATCCCTCCATAAATGCCATTCTTACTGTGTTTATAATAGGCCAGACGGTGAAAACTAACAGTAAAACGATGGCGGGAAGCAGATAGATCCAAGCCTTCCACTGCTGTTTACTGTCTACCATATTACTTCACCTCGTAACGGATTCTCTCTTCGGTCTTTTTATCAAAGAGGAAGAACTTATGGGGTTTAACTCTGTACTTAACAACACCTGCCCCAAGGTCTACCTTATTATCCGCATCGATAATGGAGCGGATCGAAGGATTAAGAGAAGCAGAGTGCTTTGATACAACACTGACGTCGCGGCCCATTACTTCTACGTTTACAAGTTGACAAGTGAGAGGTCCATTATCGTCAAGCTCGAATCCCTCCGGGCGTATACCGATATATACTTCCCTATCGTCAACTCCGGAAACATCGAGAACTGCCTCATCTCCAATAAATACTTTACCGCCTTCAACTTTACCTTCAAGTACGTTTATAGGAGGAGTGCCTAGAAACTTTGCAACAAAGAGGTTAACGGGATCGTCATATACGTCCTGAGGCTTACCCGTCTGCTGTACAACACCGAGTTTCATAACCACTATCATATCGGAAATGCTCATAGCCTCTTCCTGGTCGTGCGTTACGAATACGGTGGTAATTCCTGTCTCTTTCTGGATACGGCGTATCTCCTCACGTGTCTGAAGGCGAAGACGCGCATCAAGGTTACTGAGAGGTTCATCCAGAAGAAGAACACGGGGCATCTTAACAAGCGCTCGCGCAATAGCAACTCTCTGCTGCTGTCCGCCGGAAAGCTCACTGGGTTTTCTTTCCATAAGCTCGTCGATCTGTACGAGCTTTGCAGCACCGTGAGCACGCTCAAGCATCTCAGCTTTAGAAAGCTTATCGGCTCCTTTGAGATTCTGCAGAGGGAAAAGAATATTCTGGAGTACAGTCATATGGGGATAAAGTGCGTAATTTTGGAATACAAGACCTATTCCTCGATTCTCGGTAGAAAGCTCGGTGACGTCATCATCACCAAAGAATATCTTACCGCCGGTTGGCTTCTGGAGTCCGCTTATCATATAAAGAGTCGTACTCTTTCCGCAACCTGAGGGTCCGAGAAGTCCGATAAGCTTACCGTCGGGAATTGTAAATGTGAAGTCATTTACGGCAATGACCTCTTCATTACTTTTTTTGTTCCTTGATGGGAAGATCTTTGTAAGATTTTGCAATTCAACTTTCATAAAATCGTTATTCCTTTTCTTCCTGAAGTTTTTATATAATTTTA